>JBOGYZ010000172.1:0-26249 GCA_050697015.1 Solirubrobacterales bacterium | reverse complement strand
AATGCATGCAGCGCGTTTCCGACCCTTGGTTTCCCGGCCCGAAAAGCGTCCGGAAGTGCCCAATGGTGGCAAGAAGTGTGGAGTTTCCGGCATCTTCGTCGCCGATCCGGGCGGATGTGCCTTCACCCTCACGTGAGTCCGACCTCCCCCCGTCCCTGTGCCGGCTCTCCCACGGACCGCTCACGTCCTGGGCGTCTCATGGCGGTCAAAGCCTGCCAGGACCGCCATGTGACGCCCAGGACCCACCTAGGACTGCCGCCCCTGCCGGCACAACAGCGTCCCGCCCGACGGATCAGCAGCCGGCGCCGGTGAAGGGCAGGCGCACCCGGCGGTGCGAGGAGTTGTCGTTCTCGTTCGACTCGAACAGCAGGTGCTTGGGGTCGACCGTCATCCCGAAGACGAAGCAGCCACGCAGGCCGCTGACGTCGATGTACTGCTTGTCGTAGTCGGCGGGGTAGATGTCCGACCAGCCGACCGAGGTGCCGAGCACGTCGCGGCGAATGCTCCGGTCCTGGTTGCAGCCGGGGTAGTGGCGGGTGCGCGGGGAACGCTTGCCGGGGCGGGTCCGCTCGAGGTCGCGGAGGCAGTAGTTCAGCTTCGGACTGGTCCGCAGCACCCGGCCGAGCTTCCCGTCGGCGAGAACCTTGCGCAGCTCGAAGCGCGCCAGCTGGTGGACCTTCCAGTAGGAGCCGCCGAAGTACGCGCCGACGTCGGTGAAGTGGAGGCTCGCGTCGGTGTGGACCGTGATGTGGCCGCCGCCGACCTTGTAGATCCGCTGGTTGACCTTCATCGACTTCGGCCCGTCGCGCTGCCCGCGCACCTCCATCGGCCCGCGGCCACGGCTCTGCACGTCGGAGGTCGCGTGCAGGACCGTCTTGCCCTCGTAGGCCGAGACGTACATTCCGTTCGGCGTCCCGATCCGCAGGTTCGGGCAGAGCAGCTGACCGGCTTCGGGGCCGGCGCAGGGGTTCTCCGGCGCGGCCGCGGCGGGGACGGCGAGGACGAGGGCGGTGGCGAGGACCGCGAGGGCGCTCTTCACGGCCGGGAGCCTACCCCGGTATCGGAGCCCATTGCTATCGTCGGCACAAGCCATGGCCGACCTTCCCGAGAACTTCCAGACCGCCCCTCTGAGCGAGGTGGATCCCGAGATCGCGATCGTCCTCGACCGCGAGCTGCACCGCCAGCAGCGGACGCTGGAGATGATCGCCTCGGAGAACTTCGTGCCCCAGGCCGTGCTCGACGCCGCCGGCTCGGTGCTGACCAACAAGTACGCCGAGGGCTACCCCGGCCGTCGCTATTACGGGGGCTGCGAGGAGGTTGACGTGGCCGAGCAGCTGGCGATCGACCGGGCCAAGGCTCTCTTCGGCGCCGACCACGCCAACGTGCAGGCGCACGCCGGCGCGCAGGCCAACAACGCCGTCTACTTCGGGCTGCTCCAGCCGGGCGACACGATCCTCGGTCTCGCCCTCGACCACGGCGGCCACCTCAGCCACGGGATGAAGATCAACGTCTCCGGCAAGTTCTACAACCCGGTCGCCTACCACGTGCGCCGCGAGGATTACCTGGTGGACATGGACGAGGTTGCGAGCCTCGCCGCCGAGCACAAGCCGAAGATGATCATCGCCGGCTGGTCCGCCTACCCGCGGCAGCTCGACTTCCCCAGGTTCCGCGAGATCGCCGACTCGGTCGGCGCGCCGCTGATGGTCGACATGGCCCATTTCGCGGGCCTCGTCGCCGCCAACGAGCACCCGAGCCCGGTGCCCTACGCCGACGTCGTCACCACCACTGTCCACAAGACGCTGGCGGGCCCGCGCAGCGGCATGATCCTCTGCAAGGAGGAGTACGCGAAAGCGATCGACAAAGCGATCTTCCCCGGCCAACAGGGCGGGCCCTTGATGCACACGATCGCGGCCAAGGCGGTGGCGATGAAGATCGCCGCCTCGGAGCCGTTCGCCGAGCGCCAGCGCCAGACCATCGCCAACGCCCGCGCGCTGGCGATCGGCCTGGAAGCGAACGGCATCCCGGTCCTCACCGGCGGCACCGACGTTCACCTCGTGCTGGTCGACCTCACCCCGACGGGGCTCGACGGCCAGACCGCAGAGGACCGCCTCGAGTCGGTCGGCATCACCGTCAACCGGAACGCGATCCCCTTCGACGAGCGCCCGCCGATGAACCCCTCCGGCCTGCGGATCGGCACCCCGGCCCTCACCACCCGGGGCATGAAGGAGGAGGAGATGGAGGAGATCGCCGCCGTGATCGCCACCGCCCTCGGCCCCGACTTCGAGTCCGAGCGCGCGACCCTCGCCGAGCGCACCGGCGCCCTGATGGACCGCCATCCCTTGTACCCGCAGCTTTCGCCAGCTTCCGTCTGAGGCGATCTGGGGGCGCCTCGCGGCGTCCTCGGTCGCTCGCCTTCGGGTCACGCACTGGAGTGCGCTCCCCTCGACTCGCTCCCTGCGTCCTTGCGAGGCTGGCCCAGATCGCCTCAGATCGCGGGAGAGGCGACACACTTCCTCAACTGCCCCCGACGCGCTGCAGCGCGGGATCGGGCGTTGTAAAGGCGCGCGGAAGCGTGGAGAAGGGCACGGAACCCGCATGGGATGACGCTTCCGTGCGTTTCCTGCGCGCCTTCGGCCGGGAAGTCACGGTCCCGTCATCAGCCCTTCGTCGCTTGTATCCCGTATGGGGGACAAACAGCGAACGACATCGGCGACGTGCGGGAAGGACGCACCGAAGACGCACAGGTGACGCGCAATTCGTCGTTCCCCCGCGCCGGCTCACCGCCGCGTCGGGCGTCGGCCATCGTTATGGTCGCGCCGATGAGAGTCTGGGTCGATTGCACTGCCGCGGCGCACCCGATCGTGTTGCGACCGATCATCGAGCGGCTCGAGGCGCGTGGGGATGAGGTGTTCATCACCACCCGCGAGTACGGGCAGACGGTCGGCATCCTCGATCGGCTCGGCATGCACTACACGGTGGTCGGCGAGCATGGGGGGGCGTCGAAGCTCGGCAAGGTGCGGGCGCTCGTGTCGCGCTCGCGGGCGCTCTCCAAGGTGGTCTGGGCGAACCGGCCGGAACTGGCGATCGCGCACGGGTCGGTGGACCTCGGGGTCGTGTCGTGGTTCCTGCGGATCCCCTCGGTGCAGATGCAGGACTACGAGTTCGCGAACCTGCAGCGGCAGATCGCCTTCCGTGCGGCGACCCGGGTTCTGGCCCCGGAGGCGATCCCGGTCGACCGGCTGCGGAAGATCGGCGCGAAGCAGAAGAAGTTGATCCGCTATCCCGGGCTGAAGGAGGAGTACTACCTCCACGACTTCGTGCCCGACGAGGGGATCATCGACGGCCTCGGGCTCGACCGGAGCAAAGTCATCACCGTGGTGCGGCCGCCGCCGGAGACCTCCGAGTACCACGAGCGCAACGACCTCTACGCCGCCACCGTGCGCCGCCTGGCCGCGGCCGACGGCGAGGCGCAGGCGGTGATCATCCCCCGCACCCGCGAGCAGGCGGAGGCGGCGCGGGCGCTCGGGGCGCCGAACCTCCTGGTCCCCGAGCAGGCGATCGACGCGCAGAGCCTGATCGCCTGTGCCGACCTGGTGGTGAGCGCGGGGGGGACGATGAACCGCGAGGCCGTCGCTCTCGGCACGCCCGTCTACACGACCTTCAGCGGCCGCATGGGTGGCGTCGACGAGGTGCTGATCCACGAAGGCAGGCTGCAGGTGCTGGAGGACCCGGCCGAACTGCAATTGCGCAAGCGGACGGATCCGATCGGGGTCCTGAATCCGCGGGACCCGAGCCTCCTTGTCGCCGCGGCGCTGGGCGCCGTCGCCGTATATCCGTAACCTGACCCGGTCCGGGGAGGCCGGACAGGGACCTCGCACCCTCGACCGACGCGGGATTGAAATTTGGCCGCGACCACCGATGCAGCACTCGCGTTCATCGCCGCAGCGGCGATCGCCTGGCTGCTGGTTCCCTACGTAGAGCGCCTCGCCTTCCGGGTGGGCGCGATCGACTACCCGAAGGAGCGCAGCCTCCACGACAGGCCGATGCCGCGGCTCTCCGGGCTGGCGATCCTGGTGGCGGTCGAGGCGGCGGGCTGGATCTGGCTGCCCGGCGACGGCCAGAGCCGCGCGATCCTGATCGGCGGCGTGGCGATGGCCGCGGTCGGCTTCCTCGACGACCTCTACGACCTGCCCGCGCTGCCGAAGCTGGTCGGCCAGGTCGCCGCGGCACTGATCCCGGTCCTCGAGGGAGTGCGGGTGGAGAACCTGACGTTGCCCTTTCTCGGCGGCTTCGAGCTGCACGGCTGGGCCTACCCGCTGACCGTGCTCGGGATCGTCGCCGTCGCCAACGTCATCAACTTCCTCGACGGCGTCGACGGGCTCGCCGCCGGCGTCTGCGCGATCGCCGCGATCACCCTGGCGACGATCGCGCTCTCGCTCGAACGCAACGAGGCCGGCGTGCTCGCCGCGCTGACCGCCGGCGCCGCGGTCGGCTTCTTGCGCCATGGCTTCCCGCCCGCCTCGAGCTTCATGGGGGACACCGGCTCGCTCCTCCTCGGCTATCTGCTCGCCACCGCCTCGGTGCAGGGAGCGTTGAAGACGAACGCGGTGATCGCCCTCGCCTTCCCGCTGATCGTGCTCGCGGTACCGATCCTCGACACCGGTTTCGTCGTCGCCAAACGGCTCAAATACCGCCAGCCGATCTACCAGGCCGACTCCTGGCACTTCCACCACCGGATGGCGAACAAGGGGTTCAGCCAGCGGCGCACGGTGGCCTACCTCTATGCGTGGACGATCGTCATGGCGGCGCTCGCGCTCGCCCTCCGCTTCGTTCCCTACAGCGACAACCACGGCCACTTCGACGCGCTCTGGACCGCGGTGATGCTGGCCCTGATCGTGGCCGCCCTCGCCTATAGCGTCTACCTCGTCTACGTGCTCGAGATCCTGAAGCTGCGGCGCGGCAAGATCAACCCGGAAACGGGCGAGTTCGAAGCCCTGGAGTTGGCCGAGGAGCCGGCCCCACCCAAACCCCCGGCAGGTAGTGGCAAGGGGCACTAACCCGCATCAGAAAGCCATTTGTCGGCCGCTTCGGATATAGTCGCGGCCGCGTCCGCCGGGTTACCGAGCCGGGCGTCTTTATGTCTCCTCCTAAGCATGTCGACCTACTTGTCCTGGCCGCGGCGGCGGTTGTCTTCGTCGTATGTGGTTTCCCGATGCTCGGGTACGCGACGGCTGCCGTCGCCTGGCTCGCCCAGCGCGGGGTGCAGTGGTTGGCGCAGCGTCGGTCCACCGAAGCGCTCAAAGCGGGCAACCGCCAGCGCGCGATGGGAATCATCGCCGCCACCACCCTCGGCCGCGTCTGGCTGATGGCCACCATCGTGCTGGTCGTCGGCATCGCCCAGAACGACGCCGGGCTCTCCTCGGCGGTCCTCCTGGCGGCGCTCTTCACGATCTCGATGGGTGCCTCCGGCTTCGCCTACCTTCTCGAACCGGAAGAACGGCACGGCGTCCAGCCGCGATGAAGACTAAATCGAAAGTCCTGATCGGCCTCGGCGCCTACCTGGCGATCGCGATCGCCCTCCTCCTGATCTTCGGCAACGACGGGAAGAACGAAGAGTTCAAACCGCAGAACGAGTTCAAGCTCCCAGCCTGGATCCACATCAAGATCGGGCCGGTCGACCTCTCGATCAACCGCGCTGTCCTCTACCTCGCGATCGCCAGCGTGCTGACGATCGCGACGATGACCTACATCGCCAAACGGATGACGCAGAAGCCGAACCGGGTCCAGACCGGAGTCGAGCTCTCCTACCAACTGGTGAAAAACAACATCCTCGGCGACAACCTGGAGCCGGGTGTCGCCAAGCGCTGGTTCCCCTTCATCGCCACCCTCTTCTTCTTCATCTGGTTCTCGAACATGATCGGCTTCATCCCGCTGCCGACCAACAGCGAGGAGACCTTCAACGTCTTCGGGCTCAACATCCCGTCCTTCGCGATCTATGCGGCGACGGCGAACATCTCGATCCCGATCGTCCTCACCCTGGTCGTCTGGATCAGCTACCACGTCGAAGGCGTGCGGGCCAAGGGCTTCCTGCCCTACCTGAAGAGCTGGCTGCCGCCGGGTCTCGAGAACATGAGCCCGATCGGCCGCGCCGCGATCTTCGTGATCGAGGTCATCTCCCACTTCGTCCGGCTGATCAGCCTCTCCGTCCGTCTTTTCGCCAACATCCTCGCCGGCCACCTGCTGCTGCTCTTCATGGGCGGCGGGCTGGCGGTCCTGCTGGGCATCGCCGCGCTCGGCGCGGTCACCTTCCCGCTCGCCTTCGTCTTCTTCATCTTCGAGGTCGGGCTTGTGGCCACCTTGCAGGCATTCATCTTCTCGACCCTTAGCGCTATCTACATCGGCGGAGCCACCTCCGCTAGTCACTGACGAAAGAAAAGGAGCACTTTCTCTGATGGACCTGGCACCAGTAGTTGCCGCAACCGAAGCCATAACCGGCGAAGACGTAAAAGGCGCCGGCAAAGCGATCGCCCTCGGCGTCGGTGCCGGTCTCGGCTCGATCGGCGCCGGTATCGGCGTCGGCTTCATCTTCGGCAAGGAGATCGAGTCGGTCGCCCGCCAGCCCGAGATGAAATCGGAGCTGGAATCGATCCGCTGGCTCGGCTTCGCGCTTACCGAGGCCGTGGCCTTCTACACGTTCATCTTCGGCCTGATCGCCTTCTTCCTCTCGTAGCGATGGCGCTGGCCGGTCAAATAGCCGCGATCCCGGTCGCGTCGAGCGAAGGCAGCTTCCTGGTCTCGCCCAGTGTCGGGCTGATGATCTGGACGATCGTGCTGTTCCTGATCACCATGTGGGTGCTCAACAAGGTCGCGTTCCCGAAAATCCAGGAGGCTCTGGACAAGCGGGCGAAAGCGATCGCGGACTCGATCGAGGCCGCCGAAAGGCAGCGCAAAGAGTCCGATGAACTGCTCGAGGAGTACCGCGGCCGTCTGGCCGAGGCGCGTGAGCAGGCGGACGACATCATGGCCCGGGCCCGCAAAGCCGCCGAGACGGCGGAGTCGGAGGCAACGGCCGCCGGCCGGGAGAAACGGGAGGAGCTGGTCGCCCAGGCGCAGCGCGACATCGAGGCCGAGACCCGGCGCGCGCTGGAGTCGATCCGTCGCGAGGTCGCCGATCTGACCGTCCTGGCGACCGAGAAAGTGACCCGCAAGACGCTCTCCGGGGACGACCAGAAACGGCTCGTCGAGGAGGCCCTCGGCGAGGTCGACTTCTCGGCCCTCTCGGGCTCGAGCTCGGAGAACTAGGGGTACCTGGAGCAGATGGCCGACGCCGCCCGCGTATACGCCGAGGCCCTCTTCGCCGCCGGGGAGGACAAAGGCAAGATCAACGAGCTGCAGGCGCAGCTCGCGGAGTTTGCCGACGCCGTCGACGGCGACCGTGAGCTGCAGGTCTTCCTGTTCAGCCCTTACCTCAACACCAACGACAAGGTCGAGGGACTGCGGCGCGCGGTGACGGGTGCCGAGCCGGAGTTCTCCAACTTCTTGGAGCTGCTCGTCGAGAAAGGCCGGATGCCGGAGGTATTCCGCATCCGGCGGGAGTTCGACGAGCTCTGGAAAAAAGCCAACCGCCGCCTCGACGTCACCGTCACCAGCGCGATCGAGCTCGACCCGAGCGTGGTCGGGAAAATCGGCGAGGAGGTCGAACGGCAGACCGGTGAGAAGGTCGAGCTGACGAGCGAGGTAGACGACGGGATCCTCGGCGGCATCGTGCTGCGGGTCGGCAACATGGTCCTTGACGCGAGCATCCGCACTCGTCTGGAGAAACTGCGAAAAAGCGTCGCGAGCGCGGCGTAAGGAGGAAGTAGACCAAGATGGCGATGGAGATAAAGCCGGACGAGATCGCGAGCATTCTGCGCGAGCGCATCGAGGGACTGGAGACGGATTCCGCGGATCTGACCGAGGTCGGCACCGTCCTCTCGGTGGCCGACGGCATCGCCCGCGTCCACGGACTCGACAACTGCATGGCGCTGGAGATGCTGGAGCTGCCCCACGGGGTGACCGGCCTGGCACTGAACCTCGAGAGCGACAACGTCGGCGCCGTGCTCTTCGGCGAGTGGGACAAGATCGTCGAGGGCGACACGGTGAAACGGACCGGCCACCTGCTGGAGATCCCGGTCGGCGAGCAATTGCTCGGCCGCATGGTCGACCCGCTCGGCCGCCCGCTCGACAACCGCGGCGAGGTCGCCACGACCGAGACCCGCCCGGCCGAGTTCAAAGCGCCCGGCGTGGTCGAGCGCCAGCCGGTCGAGGAACCGGTGCAGACCGGGCTGATGGCGATCGACGGGATGATCCCGATCGGCCGCGGCCAGCGAGAGCTGATCATCGGCGACCGCCAGACCGGCAAGACCGCGATCGCGATCGACACGATCATCAACAACCGCGACAAGGACCTGATCTGCGTCTACGTCGCGATCGGGCAGCGGATGTCCACCGTCGTCCAGCTGAAACAGACGCTGGAGGAAAACGGTGCGATGGAGAACACCATCATCGTCGCCGCCCCGGCCGACGAGGCGGCGCCGATCAAGTACATCGCCCCCTATGCGGGCTGCGCGATGGCCGAGTACTTCCTCTACAACGGCAAAGCCGCCCTCTGCGTCTACGACGACCTCACCAAGCACGCGTCGGCCTATCGACAGATGTCCCTCTTGCTGCGGCGCCCGCCGGGTCGCGAGGCCTACCCGGGCGATGTCTTCTACCTGCACTCGCGGCTGCTCGAGCGCGCGGTGAAGCTGAACGACGAGCTCGGCGGCGGCTCGCTGACGGCGCTGCCGATCATCGAGACCCAGGCCTCCGACGTGTCGGCCTACATCCCGACCAACGTGATCTCGATCACCGATGGTCAGATCTTCCTCGAGTCGGACCTCTTCTTCTCGGGCGTCCGGCCGGCTATCAACGTCGGCATCTCGGTCTCCCGGGTCGGCGGTAACGCGCAGACGAAGGCGATGAAGAAGGTCGCCGGAAAACTGCGCCTCGACCTCTCCCAGTACCGCGATCTCGAGGCCTTCGCCCAGTTCGGCTCCGAGCTCGATCCGGAGACGCAGAAAGCGCTGACCCGCGGCGAACGGCTGGTCGAGCTGCTGAAACAGAAAGAGCGCGAGCCGCTCGGCGTCGCCGACCAGGTCGCCTCGATCTACTCCGGCACCGGTGGCTACCTTGACCGGATCAAAGTGGACCGCGTCGGTGAGTTCCTCGGCGACCTGAAAGTGCGCCTGCGCTCTGAGGAGAAGGCGCTGCTCGACCGGATCGAGGAGAGCGGCAAGCTTTCCGACGAGGACGAGGAGGCGCTGGGCAAGGCGATCGCCGACTTCGTCGACGACTTCGGTCCCGACTTCGACGAGCACGGCGATCCGATGGAGGCCGGCGAGTCCGACCGCGTCAAGTCCGAGGAGGAGCGCAAAGCCCCGGCCCGGACCGCGTCCGACGATTCCGACGAGGGCTCCGATGACGGCGACAACGCGGAGGCCGAGGCCACCGAGGAGGCGACGCAGGCGTCCTAGCGACGCCGGAGTTCAGCCATGGCCAGTCAGAAGGAAGTCAAGAGTCGCATTGCGTCGATCAAAAACATCCAGAAGATCACGCGTGCGATGGAGATGGTCGCGGCGGCGCGCCTGCGCCGCTCCGAACAGCGGATCGCGGATCTGCGCCCCTACTCGGAGGGGATGCGGAAACTGACCCGGATCGCCTCCGCCCACGCGGGCGGGGTGCCCCGCGTCCCGGTCCTCGCCGAGCGCGAGAACGTGAAAAAGGTCGGCATCGTCCTCGTCACCGGTGACCGCGGCCTGGCCGGCGCCTTCAACTCGAACATCATCCGCGAGGGCATGCGGACCGCGGAGCGCGTGCGCGGCGAGGGAGCCGACCCGATCTTCTCGGTCGTCGGGCGCAAGGGCGTCTCGGCGTTGACCTTCCGCAAACAGGAGCTGGTCGGCGAATACGTCGGCTTCACCGATCGCCCGGCCTTCTCCGATGCCCGCAAGATCGGCGAGGCGCTGACCGCGAGCTACGTCGACGAGGAGGTCGACCGGGTCGAGCTGATCTACAACCGCTTCGTCTCACCGCTCACCCAGTACGTATGGCGCCAGACCCTGCTGCCGCTCCAACAGGCCGAGGTCGTCGGCGAGGGCGCCGAGGAAGAGGAAGAAGCGACCACGGAGGACGAGTCCGGCGGGTCCCAGAGCCGCTCGGAGTGGTTCTTCGAACCGGATGCCGAGGAGCTGCTCGGCAGGCTGATCCCGGAGTACGTGACCATCTCGGTCTACCGGGCGCTGCTCGAGTCGGCCGCCTCGGAGCTCGGGGCGCGGATGACGGCGATGCGCAACGCGGCCGAGAACGCGGAATCGATCAACGACGAACTGACCCTGGAGATGAACCGCGCCCGCCAGGCGGAAATCACCCAGGAGATCCTCGAGGTCGTCGCCGGCGCCGAGGCGCTGAGCTAGACGGCAGTCCCCCAAAAAAACGATGAGACTTCGAAGACCAGGAAAAGGACCCAGAATCAATGGCTGAGAACGGCAACGGAGCAGGCGAGCAGAACATCGGTCGCGTCGAGCAGGTCACCGGAGTGGTGATCGACGCGGTCTTCCCCGACGGGCTGCCGGAGATCTACTCGGCGATCGTGATCGAGAGTCGCGGCAACGACGAGGGCGACAACACCGAACTGGTCTGCGAGGTCCAGCAGCACCTCGGCGACGACCGCCTCCGCGCGGTCGCGATGGACGCCACCGACGGCGTGCAGCGGGGCGACAAGGTGGTCGACACCGGCGGTCCGATCACGGTCCCGGTCGGCGATGTCACCCTGGGCCGCATCTTCAACCTGCTCGGTGACCCGATCGACAACGGCGAGGCGCTGCCTGGCGACGTCGAGCGTTGGCCGATCCATCGTCCGGCGCCGAAGGCCTCCGACCTGACCCCGACCCAGGAGGTCCTGGAGACCGGGATCAAGGTCATCGACCTGCTCGCGCCGTACGCCAAAGGCGGCAAGGTCGGGCTGTTCGGTGGTGCCGGCGTCGGCAAGACCGTGCTGATCCAGGAGCTCATCCGCAACATCGCCGAGGAGCACGAGGGCCTGTCCGCGTTCGTCGGCGTCGGCGAGCGCTCGCGCGAGGGCAATGACCTCTGGCTCGAGATGAAAGAAAGCGGCGTCATCGAGAAAACGATGCTCGTCTTCGGTCAGATGAACGAGCCGCCCGGAGCTCGCCTCCGCGTCGCCCTGTCCGGGCTGACGATGGCCGAATATTACCGAGAGCAGGGTGGCCAGGACGTGCTTCTGTTCATCGACAACATCTTCCGCTTCGTCCAGGCGGGCTCCGAGGTCTCGGCGCTGCTCGGGCGTATGCCTTCGGCGGTCGGCTACCAGCCGACGCTGGAGACCGAGATGGGCGGTCTCCAGGAGCGGATCACCTCGACCGACCGCGGATCGGTCACCTCGATCCAGGCCGTCTACGTGCCGGCGGACGACTACACCGACCCGGCCCCGGCCTCGGTGTTCGCCCACCTCAACGCGACCACCGCGCTCTCGCGGGCGATCTCCGAGAAAGGCATCTACCCGGCGGTGGATCCGCTCGACTCGACCTCGACGATCCTCAAGCCCGACGTGGTCGGCGAAGAGCACTACCGCACCGCGACCCAGGTCCAGGAAGTCCTGCAGCGCTACAAAGAGCTCCAGGACATCATCGCGATCCTCGGTATCGACGAGCTCTCCGACGAGGACCGGCAGACGGTCTCCCGCGCCCGCAAGATCGAGCGTTTCCTGTCGCAGCCGTTCTTCGTCGCCGAACAGTTCACCGGCCGCACCGGCGAGTACGTGCCGGTGTCCGAGACGGTCCGCGGCTTCCGCGAGATCCTCGACGGCGAGCACGACGACCTCTCCGAGGGCGCCTTCTACATGCAGGGCGGCATCGACCAGGTCACCGAGAACGCCGCCGCGAAAGCCTGAGGACGAAGTTGGCCGCCGAGCACATGCTGGACGTCGAAGTCCTCACCCCGGAGGGAGAGGTCTTCAAAGGCGAAGTCCGCCAGCTCTCGACCCGCACCGAAGTGGGCGAAATCGGCATCCTCGCCAACCACGCCCCGGTGCTCGGCGCCCTGCAGCCGACCACGCTGCGCCTCCACGTCTCCGATTCGGAGACGAAGAATTTCGCGCAGTCGCACGGCTGGTTGCAGGTCTTCGAAAACACCGCCCGGGTGCTGGTCGAGGAAGCGGTGGCGCCCGAGGATCTGGATGCCGGCGCGCTGAAAGAAGAGCTTTCTGACGCCGAACGGCGCCTCTCGGAGTCCGACTCCGGCAGCGCTGAGTGGTCGCGTGCGGTGAAAGACAAACAGCGGGCGGAGACTTTTCTGTCGATCGCGCAGGGATGACGGGGCGGGGCTTCCGGGCTCCACTCGCCGGAATAACTTCGCGCCCCCTGCGTGGGCAGCTCGGGGAAATTGGAGCGCCCCTATGGGGCGCAGACACCGGATTGCATTTCCGCCGCTTCGCGATATTCCGGCGAATGGAGCCCGGAATCCCCGCCTGCGTCGCAGGGAGACGAGCTGGCGGAACGCGCTCCGGAGAGGGGAGTCGGTCATCTCGTGGAGGAATGTCGCGAAGCGGCGGCAATGCAATCCGATCCCTGCCCGCCATAGGCGGGCACTAAATTCCCCGAGCCGCCCCCGCAGGGGGCGCGAAGCAATTCCGGAACGAGATGACCGACTCCCCTCCCACTGAGCTCCTTTCGCTGGCAAAGCGCCTCATCGCCTACGAAACTTGCGACGAGCGAAGCATTCTTGAGTGCGCCGGGTTTGTGGAAGCGTGGCTGGAGGCGCGAGACATCGAGGCGACGCGGGAAGAGGTTCGTGGGCTGCCCGTGGTGAAGGCCGAAGTGGGGCCGGAGACGGCTCCGACGGTGGTCCTGGAGGGGCATATAGACGTCGTTCCCGCGCACGACGAGCAGTTCGAGCCGCGGATCGACGGGGATCGGCTCTACGGGCGCGGCGCCTACGACATGAAGGGCGCGATCGCGGCGATGATGGTCGTCACCGCGGCGCTGCGCGATCAGGACCGGGTGCGGGTGCGGCTGGGGATCGTCGGCGACGAGGAGTCCGAGGAGGGGGAGGACCGCGGCTGCGACCGGCTGGTCGATTCCGGCTTCCTCGGGGACTTCGCGATCACCGGCGAGCCGACCGACCTGCACATCGGGGTCGAGGCCAAGGGGGTGCTCGCGATGCGGCTCGAGGTGGGGGGAACGGCGGCGCATGGCGCCACGCCTTGGCTGGGCGACAACGCCGTCCTGAACGCGATCGACGTTTTCCGGAGTATCGAGTCGCTACCGTTCGCAAGACAAAGTTCGGAGTTGTTCGACCGCCCGTCGATAAACCTTGGGCGGATCTGGGGCGGCGACGCTCTGAACAAGGTGCCCGACCGATGCGTGATCGACGTCGACATCCGCTACCTGCCCGGCCAGGATCCCAACGCCTTGCTGGAGGAGATCCAGGCGATGCCCGGAGTCACCGCCGCGCCCCTGCTGGTGCGCCCGCCGGCGACGGTCGACCGCGAATCGCCCTTCGTGCTCGGCCTGCGCGAGGCAGCGGCGACCTATGCCAACGGGGAGACGATGAGCGTCGGGCGCGACGGGGCCTCCGACGCGGTGTCCTTCCTGCGGGTGGGCGTGCCGGCGGTCGAGTTCGGCCCGGTCGGCGCCGGCCATCACGGCCCGGTGGAGTGGGTCTCGGTCTCCTCGCTGGAGGGCTACCGACAGGCGCTCGAGTCCTTCCTGCGCGCGATCCCGGAGCGGCTCGGTGAGTAGCACCCCACCGCCGGGTTACGGCGGGTACTCGACCCGCAAGCCGCCCCCCGAGGGGGATGGCACCGAGCCGCCGAAGAAGAAGCGCTATTGGTGGCGCTTCAGCCTCGCCACCCTGATCATCGTGGCGGTCACCGCGGCGGCGACGTCTTCGGCCGTCCTCCTCTACATCAACTCGATCGCCGAAGCGATCGGCACGAAGGAAAACAAGGAACTCTCGTCCGAAGTCAAAGAAGTCGTCCAGCATGTGCACGGCGGCGACCCGAGGACGATCCTGATCCTCGGCTCCGACAAACGCCCGGAATTCGAAGAAGAATTCGGCCGCTCCGACACGACGATCCTGCTGCGACTCGACGCCGACAAGAACCTGATCTCGGTGATGTCGATCCCGCGCGACCTGAAGGTCGACATCCCCGGCGTCGGGACGGAAAAGTTCAACGGTGCCTACTCGTTCGGCGGGCCGAAGCTGACCGTCCAGGTGGTCAAGGAACTGACCGGGCTGCCGGTCAACAACGTCGTCAACATCGACTTCCTCGGCTTCGTCCGCGCGGTCGACGCGATCGGCTGCGTCTACACCGACGTCGACCGGCGCTACTTCCATTCCAACGTCGGCGTGCCGGAAGAAGAACAGTACGCCGAAATCAACATCCAGCCCGGTTATCAGAAGCTCTGCGGCGTGAAAGCGCTCCAGTACGTGCGCTACCGCCACACCGACACCGACATCGTCCGCTCAGCGCGCCAGCAGAGCTTCCTCAGCCAGGTGCGCCACCAGATCTCGCCGCTCGACCTGATCACGGACAGCCACAGCCTGATCGACATCCTCGCCGAATACACGACGGCGAACATCGAAGAAGGCGCCGAACTGATCGAACTGCTCGATCTGCTCTACGAACTTCGCGGCGCCGAAGTCCAGCAGGTCCACTTCCCGGCCGAACTCGGCCCGAGCTTCGTCTACGCGAACGAGGACGAAGTCCACCACGCGGCGAAGGAATTCCTCGGCGAAGCGGGGTACCAGACGCAGAAGGTCGAAATCGAAGAAAAAGAAGAAAAAGCCGAACGGAAGAAGAAGCGGCAGGAAGAACGGCAGCAGAAGAAGGGCAACGGTCAGAGCAAGGGCAAGAGCCAGAAGAAGCACAAGAAGAAGCCGAAGAAGCACGTGCCCCCTGGCGGCGACGAACTGGTGCCGGCGCTTGAAATCGGCGAACAGGAGGCGGAAATCGCCGCCCGTCACGTCGGCGGTGGCTTCCCGATCTTCTACCCGACCCGGCTGCCCGAAGGCGCCGTCTTCCAGGAATCGAATCCTTACGAACACATTGTCGATCCCCGCGTCTACCACCTGAAGGACAAGGACAAGGAACGCCATGCCGCCTATCGGATGGTCGGCGTCTTCGAGCCCATCTACGAAGAACCGAACTACTTCGGCGTCCAGGGGATCGCCGGTTGGGAAGACCCGCCGATCCTCGACGGCCCGACGGAAGAAAAGACCGTGAACGGGCGTGAATACTCCATTTACACCGATAGTGGCCAGATCAAGATGGTCGCCTGGCACCGCGGCGAAAACTCCTATTGGATCTCCAACAGCCTGCAGCAGTCGTTGACCAATGAGCAGATGATGGGCATCGCGGAGTCCTGCCACTTGATCCTGCCGAAGAAGAAAACCGCGAAGAAGGGGAGTCAGAGCGAATGAGCGATAGAGCCGAAGCTGTCGGAGTGATCGGGGTCGGCTGGGTCGGTCTGGTGACCGCCGCCTGCTTCGCCGAGCTCGGGCACAAGGTGATCGCCCGCGACATCCTCTCCGAGAAGGTCGAGGCGCTCTCGCGCGGCGAGGTCACGATCCACGAGCCGGGACTGACCGACATGATCCGCCGCAACGCCGAGCGGATCACCTTCACCACCGACATGCCGGAGCTGCTCGACGGCGCCCGCCTGCTCTTCACCTGCGTCGACACGCCGCCAACCTACTCTGGCGACGCCGACCTCTCGCGCGTGCGCTCGGTGGTCGCCGAGCTGCCCGAGGACTCCAATCATGTGCTGGTGATGAAGAGCACCGTGCCCGCCGGGACCGGCCAGTCGATCCGCCGCGACATGCCCGGCCTCGCCTACGTCTCCTGCCCCGAGTTCCTCAAGGAGGGGACCGCGGTCGAGGACTTCATGCACCCCGACCGCGTGGTCATCGGCGCCGACGCGGGCGACGAGGAGGCGGCCGACGCGGTGGCTGCGCTCTACGCGCCGCTCGGCGAGGAGGGAGTGGTCCTGCGCACCGACGTCGCCAGCGCGGAGATGATCAAGCTCGCCTCGAACGCCTTCCTGGCGACCAAGATCTCCTTCATCAACGAGATCGCCAACGTCTGCGAGGAGGTCGGCGCCGATGTCGGCGAGGTCGCGCGGGGGATGGGCAGCGACACTCGGATCGGCTCCGCCTTCCTGCGCCCTGGGATCGGCTACGGCGGCTCCTGCTTCCCCAAGGACGTCTCGGCGCTGAAGATGCTGGCCGGCAACACCGGGTACCACTTCCAGCTGCTGACCTCGGTGATCGAGGTGAACGAGCTGCAGAAGCGTCGGGTCGTCGGCAAGCTGGAGAAGCACCTCGGCTCGCTGATCGGCAAACGGATCGCGCTGCTCGGGCTAGCCTTCAAGCCGGACACCGACGACATGCGCGAGGCCTCGAGCCTGGTGCTCTCGGCGCGTCTGCAGGGCGAGGGCGCCGAGGTGGTCGCCTACGACCCGGTCGCGGTCGAGCGGGCGAGCCAGATGCTGACCGCGGTCGAGATGGCGGGCTCGGCGATGGCGGCGCTGGAGGGCGCCGACGCCGCGGTGCTCGTGACCGAGTGGGGCGAGTTCCGTGACCTCGACTGGCGCGCCGCCGCCGAGGCGATGGCACGGCCGCTGGTCGTCGACGGCCGCAACTTCCTCGACCCGGAGGCACTGGCCGCCGCGGGCTTCGAGTATGAGGGCATCGGCCGGCAGCCCCGCCAGGCCACCTCCAAGGTCTCCTAGGGCCCGCCGGGTTTTCGGGGAGAAGTCTCGTGCAGGCAATCGTCCTGGTAGGCGGAGAGGGGACGCGCCTGCGCCCGCTCACCGACAACGTCCCGAAGCCCGCGATCACGCTGGTCGACCGCCCGTTCCTTGCCTACATGGTCGAGTGGCTCGGCTCGCACAGAGTGAGCGAGGTCGTGCTCGCCTGCGGCTTCCTCCCCGATCGGCTGCGCGAGGCGCTCGGCGACGGCGAACACGAGGGCGTGAGGCTGACCTACGTGACCGAGCCCGAGCCGCGCGGCACCGCGGGCGCGATCCGCTTCGCCGCCGAAGCCCTCGGCGATCGCCTCGAAGACCGCTTCCTCGCGCTGAACGGCGACCTGTTGACGGAGCTCGACCTTGCCGCACTGCTGCGGGCACACGAGGAGCGCGGGGCGCGGGCGACGATCGGCCTCCACCAGGTCGACGACGCGGCGGCCTTCGGGCTGGTCGTCTGCGACGAGCGGGGGTCCGTCCTCACCTTCACCGAGAAGACCGGCGTCTCCGAGCCCGGCGAAGTCAACGCCGGCGCCTACGTGCTGGAGCGCTCGGTGTTCGACCTGATCCCGGCCGGCCGCTCCGTCTCGATCGAGACCGAAGTCTTCCCGCGGCTCGTCGGCGAGGGGCTGTGCGGGTTGCGGCTCGACGGGTACTGGATGGACATCGGCACCCACGAGCGATATCTGCAGGCGACCTGGGACATCCTTGAGGGGAGGGTGGCTACCGAGGTGCGGCCGACCGCGCCCGGCCTCCTCCTCGCCGAGGACTCCGAGGTCGCGGACTCGGCGCGGATCGGGCCGCGGGCGGTGATCTCGCCGGGCTGCGAGATCGGCGCCGACGCCGTGGTCTCGAGCTCGGTCCTGCTCGACGGCTGCACGATCGGCGCGGGGGCGCGGGTGAGCGACTCGGTCCTCGCCGCGGGTGCCGTGGTCGAGCCGGGTGCTCAACTTGTTGACACGATGGTCGCCGAGAATGAGAGAGTTCCGGCCGAGCGATGATCGACGACGTCCTCGGCATTCCCGACCAGCTCCGCGACGCGCTCTGGCGAATCGAATCGGCGCGGCTCGAGTCCGCGCCGTCGGCGGGGGTCTTCGTCTGCGGGATGGGCGGCTCGGCGATCGGCGGCGACCTTGCCGCGGCGGCGATCGGCGACCGGCTGACGGCGCCGATGGTGACGGTACGCGGCTACGCCCTGCCGAGCTGGGCGACGCCGGAGTGGACCGTGCTCTGCTCGAGCTACTCCGGTGCGACCGAGGAGACGCTCGCCTGCTTCGAGGCGGCCGAGGCGCTCGGCGCCAGGCGGCTCGTCGCGAGCATCGGCGGTCCGCTGGTCGACCGGGCGCGGGAGAGCGAGGTGCCGGTCGTCGGCTTGCCCGGGATCTTCCAGCCGCGCTCGGCCGTCGCCTACATGGTCGTGATCGCCGTCGAGGTCGCCTCGCTGGCTGGGGTCGCCCCTCGCCTCCACACCGAGATCGACGCCGCCGCCGCCTTCCTTACCGACCAGGCGGAGACGCTGCAGCAGCAGGCGCGTGAGATCGCCACGCTGATCGCCGGCGCCGTGCCGGTCATCTACGGCTCCGACCTCACCGCCCCGGTGGCGCGCCGATGGAAGACGCAGGTCAACGAGAACGCGAAGTTCCCCGCCTTCTGGAGCGAGCTGCCGGAGGCCGACCACAACGAGCTGTGCGGATGGGCGGGCGCGGCGGGCGACGAGCGCGCCGCGGCGATCTTCCTCGAGGACCGCGATCAACACCCGCGGATCGCGCGGCGCTTCGAGCTGACCGCCAAGTCGGTGAAGTCCGGCGCGGCCGCCGTGGTGCGGGTCGAGACGGCGGGGGAGACGCGGCTGGAGCGGATGCTGTGGGCCGTGATGCTGGGCGACCTCGTCACCCTGGAGCTGGCCCGCCAGCGCGGCGTCGACCCGTTGCCGGTGGAGACGATCGAGCGCTTCAAGGAGGAGATGGGATGAGAGCGATGGTCCTGGCCGCCGGGCTCGGCACCCGGCTGCGGCCGATCACCTTCGACCGTCCCAAGCCGATGGTCCCGGTGCTGAACCGTCCGGTGATGGAGCACATCCTGCGGCTCCTCGCCCGCCACGGCTTCACCGAGACGATCGCCAACCTGCACTGGTTCCCGGACCTGATCACCGAGCACTTCGGCGACGGCTCGGCCTGCGGGGTCTCGCTGACCTACAGCCGGGAGGAGGCGCTGCTCGGCACCTCGGGCGGGGTCCGCAATGTGGCCGACTTCCTCGGCGACGACTTCCTGATCATCTCCGGCGACGCCCTCACCGACATCGACCTGACGGCGATGCGCTCCTACCACGAGAGCCACGACGGGATCGCCACGCTGGCGACCAAGCGGGTCGAGGACACGACGCAGTTCGGCGTCGCGATAACTGATTCGGAGGGGCGGATCGGCGGCTTTCAGGAGAAGCCCCAGCCGAGCGAAGCGCTCTCCGACCTCGCCAACTGCGGCATCTACATGTTCCGCAAGGAGATCTTCGACTACTTCCCCGCGCCGGGGACGAGCAAGGCCGCCAAGCCGGGCGACCCCGACGGCTTCGCCGACTGGGCGATGGACGTCTTCCCGAGGCTGCTGGAGGAAGACGTGCCGTTCTACTCACACGAGATCGACGCCTACTGGAACGACGTCGGCAACCTGACCGAGCTGCGCGAAAGCACCTACGACGCCCTCACCGGAGCCGTCCAGGTGGAGCAGGTGGGGGAGATGGTCCACGGTTTCCGCAGCGGCGAGGCGGGGGACGACGAGCCCGACCTCGACGGCCCGGTCCTCCTCGGCCCCGACTGCGAGATCGGCGACGACGTGCGGATCGACGGCCCCTCGGTGATCGGCGACGGTGCCCGCATCGGCGCGGGCAGTCGCCTGCGCGACGTGATCGTCCTGCCGGGGGCCGAGGTCCCGGAGCGCTCGATCCTCATCGGCGCCATCCTCGGCGCCCGCGTGTAGCTTCAAAGCCGCGACGAAGAATTGACATCCTGCGCACCACGCGTGCGCATTTTCTCGGCAGGTTCGCGGCATGGGACTCCTCCAGGCGGCCTCGTTGCTTGTCGCGCCGCCGCTCTGCGCGGCGTGCGGGCGCAGGTGCCGCGCCGAGGCTGTGATCTGCACCCGCTGCTCGCGGGCGCTGGCGACGGCGGCGCCGATCCTCGCGGGTGGGCCCCAGGGCATCGACCGCGTCTGGTCCTCGGCCCCGCACGACGGCGTCGCCCGGTCGCTCGTCGGAGCACTGAAGTTCCGGCGCCTGCTGCCGGTGGCGAACCTGATGGCCGACCGCATCCACTGGCTCGCCCCTGGTCACCTGCTCGGCGGCACCGTCGTGCCGGTCCCGGCGGCGCCGCCGAGGTTGCGAAGCCGAGGCTTCGACCCGGCCGGCGAGCTCGCGGCGGCGCTGGCGGCGAGGCTCGACCTCGAGCTGTCGCCCTGTCTCGCCCGCCGCGGCCTGGGTCATCAGGTCGGCCACGGCCGAGCGGACCGAATCAGCCGCCCACCCCAGATCGAGTCGATCGCCGAGGCCCCCCGCAGCGTCCTCCTGGTCGACGACGTGCTGACGACCGGCGCGACGCTGACGTCCTGCGCGATGGCGCTGCGTGAAGCCGGCGCGAAGCGAGTGGTCGCCTTGACGTTTACGCGAAGGCTCTAGCCGTCGGTGAGTTCGCAGAAACCCGCGGTATGCGCGGATAAGTGCGAACTCACCTGCGGCGCGGGGCGCCGGCTAAACCGCGGGCCTACCCCGCATCTGGCCCATGACACGCCGCGTCATCTTGCGCTTGCGCATCAATTCGCGGTGTTTCTTCACCTGCCTTCGCACGTCCTCGGAAAGCTTGTGTATCGACTGGGACATCTCCGGCGAGGCCTCGCGGGCGTGCAGGGTCGCTCCCTTCAGGCGCACCGTCGCCTCGGCCACCTGGCGATCGGAGATAGAGGGGTTGCGCTCTTCGTAGAGCACGACGTCGAGCGTCGCCAGACCGGATACCTGCCTCCCCAGGCGGTTGAACCTTTTGCTCACCAGTTCACGCAGGTCGTCAGTCATCTCGACGTTGCGTCCACGAATCTCCATCCGCATGGGTGACCTCCTTTGGGGTTCGAGGTTCCAGGGTACGCCGCCCGCGGTTCGGCCACAAGGGGTGGACCGCTACTCTTGAGCAATGCCCGCAATGGACTTGGTGACCAAGGCCCTGCGCACGGGGGAAGGGCGCAAATTCAAGGCGTACCAGAAGCGCGCGGAGGCGATCAATCGATACGAGCCGGAGATGGAAGCACTCTCCGACGAGGAAATCCGTGAAGAGGCGGACGAACTGCGGCATCGCGCCCGCGAGGAGGGGGCGTCCCTGGACGACCTCCTGCCTGAGGCGTTCGCGCTCTGCCGTGAGGCCTCGCGCCGGACGACCGGCCAGCGCCACTACGACGTCCAGCTGATCGGCGGCATGGTCCTCCACGACGGCGCGATCGCCGAGATGAGGACGGGCGAGGGCAAGACGCTCACCGCGACCCTGCCCGTATTCCTCAACTCGCTCGCCGGCAAGGCGGTCCACGTCGTCACGGTCAACGACTACCTCGCCCGCCGCGACTCGGAATGGCTGGCGCCGATCTACGAGGCCCTCGGGGTCACCGTCGCCGCCGTCCAGGACTCCGACGACCACGCCGCGCGTCAGACGAAATACGCCTGCGACGTCGTCTACGGCACCAACTCCGAGTTCGGCTTCGACTACCTGCGCGACAACATGTCGCAGTCGCTGGAGGAATGCGTCCAGCGCAGCCACGACTTCGCGATCGTGGACGAGGTCGACAACATCCTGATCGACGAGGCGCGGACGCCGCTGATCATCTCCGGGCGCCCGGAAGAGGCGGCGCAGACCTACTACACCTTCGCCCGTCTGGCCAAAGCGCTGGAGGGCGTGCCGCACAAAGAGAAACTGAAAAGCCTCGGCGAATCGAAAGACACCTCCGACGCCGACTTCGACTACGAGTACGACGAGAAACACAAGACCGTCGCGCCGACCGAGCGAGGGGTCAAAAAAGCCGAGGAGTTCCTCGGCATCGACAACCTCTACCTGGCCGAGAACGGCAACCTCGTCAACCACCTCGTGCAGTCGCTGAAGGCCGAGTCGCTCTACCGCAAAGACGACGACTACGCGGTGATCGACGGCGAGGTCATGATCATCGACGAGTTCACCGGCCGCATCCTCGAGGGGCGGCGCTGGTCGGAAGGCCTCCACCAGGCGGTCGAGGCGAAGGAAGGCGTGGCGATCCGCGAGGAGAACCAGACGCTCGCGACGATCACCCTGCAGAACTACTTCCGGCTCTACGACAAGCTCTCGGGCATGACCGGTACCGCCCTCACCGAGGCGACCGAGTTCATGAAGATCTACAAAATGCCCGTGATCGAGATCCCGACCAACCAGCCGATGGTCCGGATGGACAAGAACGACCAGATCTTCAAAACCAAAGACGGCAAGTGGCAGGCCGTAGTCGACGAAATCGTCAGCCGCCACCAGAAGGGCCAGCCGGTGCTGGTCGGAACCGTCTCGGTCGAGGTCTCGGAGATGATCTCCGCGGCGCTGAAACGCGACGGGATCGAGCATGTCGTCCTCAACGCCAAACCCGAGCACGCCGAACGAGAGGGCGAGCTGATCGCCCAGGCGGGTCGCAAGGGCGCGGTGATGATCGCGACCAACATGGCGGGCCGTGGAGTCGACATCAAGCTCGGCGGCGACCCCGAACATCTGGCGATCGCCGACCTGAAAAAGCAGGGCATCACCCACGGCGACGAGGGGTACGAGGAGGCGCTGGCGGAGCGGACCGAGGAGCTCAAACCGCAGTGCCAGGCCGAGGCCGACGAGGTCCGCGAGCTCGGCGGGCTCTTCATCTGCGGCACCGAGCGCCACGAGTCGCGCCGGATCGACAACCAGCTGCGCGGCCGCTCCGGCCGTCAGGGCGACCCCGGCGAGTCGCGCTTCTTCCTCTCCGCCGAAGACGACGTGATCCGCCTCTTCGCGGGCGACCGCATCTTCAAAATCCTCGACCGCCTCGGCCCCGTCGACGACGACGGCACCGAAGTGCCGCTCGAGGCGAAAATGCTCACGAAAACGGTTGAGAACGCGCAGAAGAAGGTCGAGGAACAGAACTTCCTGATCCGCAAACGCGTGCTCGAGTACGACGACGTGATGAACGAGCAGCGGCGGGTCGTCTACCGCTACCGCCGCGAGATCCTCGAAGGCCGCGACATCTCAGAGAACGCGCGGGAAGAGCTGGAAGGCGTAATCGAGCGCCTGGTCGAGGAGTACACCTCGAGCGACCTGCTCGAGGATTGGGATCTGGACGAGCTGGAGACGCAGATACGTCAGATCTGGCCGGTCGGCATCGACGTGGCGACGCTGGCGCCGGAGACGATCGACCGCGAGAAGCTCAAAGACGACCTCGACGAGGACGCGATGGCGGCTTACGACGAGCGCGAAGACAAACTCGGCGAGGAGCTGATGCGCCATCTCGAGCGCTCGATCCTGCTGCAGGTGATCGACAACCGTTGGCGCGAACACCTCTTCGACATGGACTACCTGCGGGAGGGCATCCACCTCCGCGGCTTCGCCCAGATCGACCCGCTCGTGGCCTACAAAAACGAGGGCTTCATCATGTTCGAGGACCTCATGCACTCGATCTGGGAGGAGTTCTCGAAACTCGTCTTCCACGCCGAGATCGAATTCACCGAACCGGCGGGCGGGGCGTTCCAGGGCGGCGGCTTCGAAGCCGGCACCGGCCGACCCGCCCTCGACTATTCGGGCGGCACCGCCGAGGCGCAACCCTCGGCACTCGAACAGGTCGCCCTCGGAGCCGGCGCGGGCACCGCTACCGCGGGAGGCGCCGTCGACATGGCCGCCTCGCAGGCGGTCGGCCCGAATGGCGGCGGCGACGTGGTCGAGACCGTGGTCAAAGACGAGCACGACAAACTCGGTCGCAACGACCCCTGTTGGTGCGGCTCGGGCAAGAAGTACAAGAAGTGCCACGGCTCCTGAACTGATTCCACCGTGGCCGCGTCCACGCCGATCCACAAAGACCCCGTTCGCGAGTTCATCCGGGCGTTCAACGAGCGCGATCTGGACGCGTTCATCGCCGTGCTCGACCCGGAGGTCGAGCTGCACTCGATGAAGGGCCTGATCAAGGGGGCCCAGGGCGCGCGGCAGTGGGCGACGCGCAAGCGCGGCGGGGTGCAGCAGACGATCGAGCTGGAGCAGCTCTACGAGGAAGGCACCGAGGGCGGTGGCGGTCGCGCCGTGGCGCTGATCATGCGCCGCTGGCACTGGGACGATGATGTCGGCGAGTTCGCGGGGGAGGACGAGATGGCCTGGACCTTCGAGCTGCGCGACCACCGGATCCGCTCCTGGCGCCCATCAGAGGACCGCCAGGAGGCGCTCCGCGATGCCGGGTTCCTCCACCATCAGAGAGGCCCAAGTATGGGCGCTCGCCCGAAAGGAATCACCAAGTAACCTCTTATCTATGGCCGATGCCGCGCAGAAAGAGCCCGTAGCGCCGCGAATCGCCGCTGTCCGCGAGCAGCTGTCCCTGCTCTCGGACTACCTTTGACCCGGCAGGCCTAGAGAAAGAAGCCGCCGCGCTCGAGGAGAAGATGAGCGCACCAGGCTTCTGGGACGACCAGGAGACCGCGGCGCGCATCTCGGCCGCCCACACCCGTGCCGGCCGCCGGCTGGAGATGTTCCGGGGGCTGGAGTCGGACGTCGGCGAACTCGACGACCTCGCCGAGCTGGCCGAGGAAGACGAGGAGATCGAGGGCGAACTGGAGGGGCAGCTGGCGGCGATCGAGTCGCGGCTGGCCGAGTTGGAAGAGGCGCGCCTCTTCAGCGGCGAGTACGACTCCGGCGACGCCGTCGTCACCGTCCACGCCGGCGCGGGCGGCACCGATTCCCAGGACTGGGCCGAGATCCTCCTGCGTATGTACCTGCGCTGGTCCGAACGCCGTGGCTTCGACGTCGAGATGGCGGAGGCCTCGGCGGGGGAGGAGGCCGGCCTCAAGTCGGCGACCTTCATCGCCCGCGGGGAGAACGCCTACGGCCTCTTCGCCGCCGAGCGCGGCGTCCACCGGCTGGTCCGGATCAGCCCCTTCGACTCCTCCGGCCGCCGTCATACCAGCTTCGCCCAGGTCGACGTCGGCCCGCTGGTGGAGGGGAACGTCGAGGTCGACATCGACGACTCCGACCTGCGCATCGACACCTACCGCGCCTCCGGCGCCGGCGGCCAGCACGTCAACAAGACCGACTCTGCGGTGCGGATCACCCACATCCCCACCAACACCGTGGTCCAGTGCCAGAACGAGCGCTCGCAGACCCAGAACAAGGCGGTGGCGATGCAGCTGCTCAAATCGAAGCTGATCGAGCTGGAGGAGCGCAAACGCTCCGAAGAGATGGCGAAGGCGCGCGGCGAGGTCAAAGACGTCGCCTGGGGCTCGCAGATCCGCTCCTACGTCCTGCACCCGTACACGATGGTGAAGGACCACCGCACCGAACATGAGGTCGGCGATGTCAACCGGGTGCTCGACGGCGACATCGACGGCTTCGTCCGCGACTACCTCGAGAAGACCGCCGCCTCCTCGGCGAGCTAGGCGCGGATGCCGCCGCTGGTCACCGTCGAACGGGCCGCGGCGGGGGATCCGGACGGGCTCCTGGTGCTGCACCACGGCCGCGGCACCGACGAGAACGATCTCCTCGGATTGGCCGACGCGCTCGATCCGGAGCGGCGGCTACGGGTGGTCTCGGCGCGCGGGCCCCTGCAGGTGCCCGGCTGGCCGGGATTCCATTGGTACCTGGTGCCGAAAGTCGGCTATCCCGACCGGGCGAGCTTCGACGCGGCGCGGGCGGCGCTGGCCGAGCTCCACGACGGGCTCTGGGAGGAGTCCGGGATCGGGCCGGAGCGCACCGTCTTCGCGGGCTTCTCGATGGGGGCGGTGATGAGCCACGCGATGGGATGGAGCGCCGAGCGGCCGGCGGTCGCCGGGGTGCTCGCCTTCAGCGGCTTCGTGCCGACCGTGGCCGGCTGGCGGCCGAGCTTTGAGGACCGCACCGCCACCCGCGCCTTCCTCGCCCACGGCACCCAGGACCCGGTGATCGAGATCGGCTTCGGCCGCGCCGCCCGTGACCTGCTCGTCGCGGGCGGGATCGATGTCACCTACCGCGAGTCGGATGTCGTCCACACGATCGACCCGGCCAACGTGCCCGTCGCCGCCGAGTGGCTGGCGGGGGTGCTTCCGCGGGCCTTGTAGGGGTCGGGGCTCGCAAGCCTGGCCCTCCCGCAAGGGTCCAGGCCGCTTGAAGCGGGCGCCCGGCAAAGGGAAGGGCCGTCTCGGCCACGGCCCTGGCAGGCTGTGGC
>JBOGYZ010000171.1:0-18204 GCA_050697015.1 Solirubrobacterales bacterium | reverse complement strand
CCGCAAGGTCCGGCCGGCGTTTTTTCGTCGGGATCGACTACTTCGGCATCAGGCGGGCTTGCGGGCGCGGACGATCGCCGAGCCGGCCTTCTCATGGACCCGGTGCGTCTCGATGACCTCGATGTCTTCGAGTCCGGCGGCGGCGAGCGCATGCTCGAACTCGCGACGGGTCAAGGCCCCGGCGATGCAGCCGGTCCACTCCTGCATGTCGGCGCGGGTCGCCTCGTCCATGTCCTCGTCGGCGATCACGTCGGAGACGGCGAAGCGGCCGCCTGGCTTGAGGACGCGGGCGGCCTCGGCGAGCACCGTGGGCTTGTCGCCGGAGAGATTGATGACGCAGTTCGAGATCACGACATCGACCGTCTCCGCGGGCAGCGGGATCGACTCGATCTGGCCGCGCAGCCACTCGACGTTCTCGACTCCGGCCTTCTCCTGGTTCTGGCGGGCGAGCGCAAGCATCTCATCGGTCATGTCGAGGCCGTAGGCCTTGCCGGTCGGGCCGACGCGGCGAGCGGAGAGGAGGACGTCGATGCCGCCGCCGGAGCCTAGGTCGAGGACCGTTTCGCCGGCGTTCAGTTCGGCGACGGCGGTCGGGTTGCCGCAGCCGAGCGAGGCCATCGTCGCGGTGTCCGGAAGCTCGGCCTGTTCGTCGCCGTAGAGGCCGGCACCGAAGACCTTCGCCTCCTCCTCGCCGAGCACCGTCTCCGCCGCGCAGCAGGCCGAGCCCGCCTCGGCTCCGGAGCTCACGCTGGTCGCCGCCGCGGCGTAGCGCTCCCGGACCGCCTCGCGCACGTCCTCGGCGTCCGCCTGACCGGCCGAGCACCCGCAACTCTCCCCGGAGGCGGAGGCGCCGCAGCAGTCGGCCTTGTCGGTCGGCTCGCAACAGGTCTCCTGGGCCTCGGTCGAACAACAGGACGAGGTCGCCTCGGTCGCGGAGGCGGTGTCGGTCAGCTCAGCCATGCGGATAGCTCCTTCAGTGCGTCGGGGATCACGTAGTAGTAGGCCCAGAGACCCTCGCGCTCGGAGCCGACGATGCCGGTGTCGCGGAGCTTTTTCAGGTGGTGGGAGACGGTCGGCTGGGAGAGGTCGAAGAGGGGGACCAGCTCGCAGACGCAGACTTTCCCGGCGTGCTTACGGAGCACGTCGACCAGTTGTAGGCGCACGGGGTCGCCGAGGGCCTTGGCGATCGCCGCCATGCGCTCGGCCTGCTCGCGCTCCACGTCGGGATAGACGACCGGCTCGCAGCAGGGTTCGCCGGGCGGTCGCTTGGTCTTGGGGGTCAACTCCAGATCGACGCTCATCTATTTACATATATCTATTGATTTCACCTTTGTCAATGCTTAGGATCGGGCCATGGAGAGAGTCGCCGTCATCACCGACATCCACGGCAACCTGCCGGCGCTGGAAGCGGCGTTGACCGCGGTGGAGGAGATCGGCCCCGACGCGGTCTACTGCGGCGGCGACCTGGTCGGCTACGGACCGTGGCCGAACGAGGTCTGCCGCCTGGTCGAGGAGCATGGCATCCCGACGATCTACGGCAACTACGACTACGCGATCGGTCGCGAGGAAGACGACTGTGGCTGCGCCTACGTCACCGATCACGACCGCGAGCTGGGGCAGCGCTCGGTCGCCTGGACCCTGGAGCACACCGACCAGCGCTCCAAGGACTACATGCGCGACCTGTCATTCGACCTGCGCTTCGAGCTGGGGGGTGAACGGGTCCGTCTCGTCCACGGCTCGCCGCGCAAGGTCAACGAGTACCTCTTCGAGGACAAGCCGGCGAAGACGTTCGAGCGGATCGCCGATGGGGCCGACTGCGACGTGCTGGTCTTCGGCCACACCCACAAGCCCTGGATCGCCACCTACGGCGGGGTGGAGTTCGTCAACTGCGGCTCGGTCGGCAAGCCCAAGGACGGCGACCCACGCGGCGCCTTCGCGGTGCTGACGGCGACCGAGGAGGGGGTCGAGGCGCGGATCGAGCGCTTCGACTACGACGCCGAGCTGGCCTCGCGGGAAGTGGCCGCCGCCGGCCTGCCCGAAGAGTTCGCCAAGAAGCTGTTGATCGCCGCATGATGGGGAGCGCGGTGGGATGGCACATGCGAACCTGATCCACACCGGACTCCGCGCCTGGAACCGTCGACGGATGAGCCGGCTGCTGCCGGCGCTGATGGAGGACTTTCACATCCGCGACCCCCTTGAAGTGCTGGACTGCGCCGATGCTGTGCGTGATTACTACGAGGAGCGGCGCCCGACCGGCGCGCCACTCCCGCTCGTCCGCCGGCGCACGGGCGAGTGCCTGACAGCCGGAACCTGTGAAGGACTCACGACATGAAGGAGACAGGTCGATGAGATACGTACTGTTCGTCTGCAACCAGAACGCCGGCCGCTCACAGATGGCCCAGGCCTTCTTCGAGCGCTACGCGCCCGAGGGCCTGTACGCCGAGTCCGCCGGGAACGAGCCGATCGCCCGCATCCACCCGGTCGTGCTCGAGGCGATGGCCGAGGTCGGCATCGACCTCTCCGCCCGCTCGCCGAAGAAGCTGACCGTCGAGATGCAGCGGCACGCCGACTGGGCGGTGACGATGGGCTGCGGGGACGCCTGCCCGTATGTCACCGCGATCGTCGAAGACTGGGACGTGCCCGACCCGGCGGGCAAGGGCCTGGCCGAGGTACGGGAGATCCGCGACCTGATCGGCGGCCGCGTCGACGACCTCGTCCTCGTCCACGCCGAGGAGATCCGCACCGACGATCGCGCCCACAAAGAACGCCTCGAGGCCCTGCTCCCACACCTGTTGGAGGAGTTCGGCTCCGACCACGATCCGTGGGAAGTGCGCGACTGCGCCGACGCGGTGCTCTCTCGCTACGACGAGGTGCCGATCCGAAGCTATGCCCTGGCCCTGGCCGAGCACCGCGTCCGCGACTGCCTGCGAGCCGAAACCTGTGCCGAACTGGAGACCCACGGATGACCGATGCACCTCTCGCCCGCCGCCTCTTCGCCGAGTTCCTCGGCTCGGCCTTCCTCGCCGCCACGGTGGTCGGCTCGGGGATCGCCGCCACCCAGCTCACGCCCAACGACGTCGGTCTGCAACTGCTCTACAACTCCGCCGCCACTGCGGCCGGCCTCTTCACCTTCATCCTCATGTTCGGCCCGGTCTCCGGCGCCCACTTCAACCCGGTGGTCTCGCTCGTCGACGCGAGCTTCGGTGGCCTCAAGTGGCGCCACGCCTTCGCCTACATCCCCGCCCAGGTCGCGGGCTGCATCGCCGGCGCGGTCGCCGCGAACGTGATGTTCTCGCTGACCGCGATCTCGATCTCGACCCATCACCGGGCCACCGGGCCGCACCTCTTCGCCGAGGTGATCGCGACCCTCGGCCTGCTCCTGGTGATCTTCTCCCTGGCCCGCACCCGTCGCGGCAACCTCGCCCCGGCAGCGGTCGGCGCCTACATCGGCGCCGCCTACTGGTTCACCAGCTCGACCAGCTTCGCCAACCCGGCGATCGACATCGGGCGGATGTTCTCGAACACGTTCGCCGGGATCGCGCCGGCCTCGGTGCCCTCGTTCATCGTCTTCCAGCTGATCGGCGGGGCAGTCGCGATCGGGGTGATCCGCATCCTCTACCCCGACATAACGCCGGAGGAGGCCTCGGAGATCCTCGTCCCCCATGAGGTCGACGGTGACCGCTCGCGCGCCGTCGCCAAGGAGGCCTGAAATGCACGTCGTCGCCATCGGCGGCAGCGACGCGGGGATCAGCGCCGCCCTCCGGGCGCGCGAACTGGACCCCGACTGCGACTTCACGGTCGTCGTCGCCGACGCCTTCCCGAACTTCTCGATCTGTGGCATCCCCTACTACGTCTCCGGCGAGGTCGGCCATTGGCAGAACCTCGCCCACCGCACCCACGCCGACCTTGAGGCGGCCGGGATGTCGCTGCGCCTCGATACCCGCGTCACCGCAATCGAGGCCGAGGAGCACCGGATCGTCGTCGAGGGCGGCGGGACGATCGACTACGACGCGCTGATCGTCGGCACGGGGGCGGTGCCAGTCCGCCCGCCGATCCACGGTCTCGACCGCCTCGGCCCCGACGACGGCGTCCACCTCCTGCATTCGATGGGCGACACCTTCGAGCTGATGGAGACCCTGGAACGGAACCCGATGCGCCGCGCGGTGATCGTCGGGGCCGGCTACATCGGCCTGGAGATGGCGGAGGGCCTGCGGCTGCGCGGCCTTGAGGTCACCCAGATCGAGCAGCTCCCCGAGGTGCTGCCGACCGTCGATCCCGAGCTGGGCGCCATGATCCACGAGGAGCTGATCCGCAACGGGGTCGACGTGCGGTGCCGGACGCGGGTCGAGGCGATCACGAGCGGCGACGAGGAGGAGGGCCGCCTCGCGGTGCGGGCGGTCGACTCAGAGGGATCGGCGCAGCCGTTCCCGGCCGACGTGGTGCTGGTCGTGGTCGGGGTGCGACCGGACACCGAGCTCGCGGAGGCTGCGGGCGCCACGCTGGGCGCCAAGGGGGCGATCGCGGTGGACCGGCAGATGCGGACCAACCTCCCGGACGTCTTCGCCGCCGGCGACTGTGCGGTGACCCATCACCGCCTTCTCGGCGAGACCTACCTGCCGCTCGGCACCACCGCCCACAAGCAAGGTCGGGTGGCCGGCGAGAACGCGCTCGGCGGCTCGCGCGAGTTCGCCGGCAGCCTCGGCACGCAGGTCGTCAAGGTCTTCGACCTGGTCGCGGCGCGGACCGGCCTGCGCGAGCACGAGGCCGAGGCCGCCGCCTTCGAGCCGGTCACCGTCGCCGCCCATCCGGACGACCACAAGGCCTATTACCCCGGCGCCCTGCCGATCGAGATGCGCCTGACCGGCGACCGCCCGAGCGGACGCCTGCTCGGAGTCCAGCTCGTCGGCCACCGCGGCTCGGGGATCGCAAAGCGGATCGACATCCCGGCGACGGCGATCTTCAACGAGATGAGCGTCGAGGATGTCTCCGACCTCGATCTCTCATACACGCCTCCACTCGGCTCTCCATGGGAGGCGATTCAGATGGGGGTACAAGAGTTGGCTCGCAAACTGGCCGTACCCGACCTGGCGGCCGACCAGGGCCGCTGATCGACTCCGGCCCGTACGGCCTTCCCTCCCAGATGGAGGCGACAGACGCCTCAACAGCAGCGGCAGGTTCTTACTTGAGCACCCCCTCGATCTTCCGGAAGAGAGTGGACTTGGTTCTAGTAGTAGAAAAGTACTAGAAGTGCAGAAGCTTTAGACAACTTTTGACGTGATGTTCACATCGCACGTCAGGCCTACCCACAGGATCACCCAATGGTGTCTATCTGGACCGGGGTGCGGACCCGGCGAGTGATCCTGGTCGCGTGCGCGCTTGCGACGGTGGCCTTCGCCCTTGCGAGCCCGGCCGATAGCCGGGGCGCCGAAAGCTTCGGTCAGATCGGCGAATCGTGGGGTTCGTCCGGAACCGCTGCCGGCAAATTGAACTTCGAAGAAGCCGAAGCCGGGATGTTCGGGGTCGACCCTGTCGATGGCAGCGTCTACGTCGGCGACGTGGCGGCGAGCAAAAAGTATTACCGGGTGCAGAAGTTCAGCGGAGACGGGACGTTGCAGGGGACGGCTGAAATTCCCCATTTCATCTTCCCTGCCGAAGAAAAATTTCTGACCTCGGTGCACGGGATCGCGATTGACCATACCGCGAGCAGGTTTTACGTACTGCTCGGCTGCAAAGTGAATGAAGGCTCCACCGAATGCCAGCGAAATACCGTGACCAACTTCGGCGCGATCAAGATTCTTGCCTTCAATATCGAGCCGGAAGGCACGAAACTCGTCGCGGCGAGCGAAATCGCGCTGCCGGGAGGAGCAAGCGAGCTCTACAACCCACGGGCGATCGCCGTGGACCCCGCCACCCACGAACTCGAGGTGCTGGCGGAGACCTGGACCAAGGAACTGGTGCTGCAACGGGTCAAGCCGAATGGGGAACTGGGGGCCCGGTTCGTTGATACCGCGAACCAGCTGGCGCCCGTCGTCGGAGTCGGTTCGAAAGAACGGAAGCCCGCGAATTCGATCGCGATCGGCCCGGACGGGACGACCTATCTCGTCACCGGCGGAGAACACAATGAAGGAGCCCAATGGACCCGTGCCTGGAGGCTTCCCCAGGGACTTTCCAAACTGGAAGAAGTCCCGCACTTCGCCAAAACCGCTGAAGCCGAGGGTTGGACCCAAGGGGTTTTCGGGCGGGAACCACCGCCACTCAATGCCGGACCGCAGATCGCGATCTCGCCCGACGGCAAAACGCTGTACTGGAAGGAAGAAGGCACGGCCGCCGAAACGATGCTGGTCCGTGGCTACTCGCTGACGGACAATTCGACCCGCGTCGTGTACGGCGGCGGCGGGGAACGCTGCGTGCTGAAAAGTGAAGCCGCCGGCTTGGGCACGGCCGGGGATCGCCTGGTGGCGATCATCTACGAAACGGCCAAGGTGATCACCTTCGGCTCTGGGGGGACCGGGTGTCCGACGCCGTCCGCTCAGTTCACCGTGAACGGCAAAGAAGAAGAAGGCGTGGCGGTCGAAGCGGAAGTGCCAGTCACCTTCGACGCGTCTGGATCTCAGCAGGAAGGCGCGGAACCGCGTGCGCTGATCTGGGACTTTGGCGATGGGCAAACCCAGACGGTGGAATGCGAATGGAGCGGAACCGCGTGCGCCACCGAAGCGGCGAAAGTCACGGCGACGCACAAATACCTCTCGTCGGGGACGTTTACGGTCAGCCTTCAGTACAAGCTCGAACACCCGGTCTTCGGCAATCCGCCGCCGGTCACGCACACGGTAGAAGTGACGGGAGGCGGCTCGGGCACGCTGTTCACGCTCAGCGTGGCCAAGCTGGGGACCGGGGCGGGAACGGTGATCAGCGAACGCGGGATCAACTGCGGCATCGATTGCGAAAACGAATACCGGGAAGGCAAAAGCGTCGCGTTGAGCGCCTTCGCTCAGGCTGGCTCGAAGTTCGTGGGTTGGGGCGGCGGGTGCGTCGGATCCGGGACCTGCACGGTCTCGATCAGCGGGCCGCAAGCGGTGACGGCGACGTTCGAAGCGCTGCCTGCTCCACCGAGCACCGGTGGCGGTGGAGGGGCCGCAGCGCCCGCCGCTCCGGCTCCGGTGCTTGCGCCCACCACCGAAGTCTCCGGCAAGCACAAGAAGAAGGGCCAGGAACTGAAGCGGAAGAAGAAGAAGGCGCTGCAGCGCTGCAAGAAGCTGAGGAACAAGCGCAAGCGCGCGCAATGCGTGAAGAAGGCGAACTCGCTGGGCGCTAGGCAGGGCAAGGCCTCGAGGAGCGGGAGCTGAATCGCCGGCGGTCAGTGTTTGGCGCCCTTGCCCTCGCGTGCGTGGCCCTGCTCGGTGCAGCGCCCGCCCAGGCACTGGTGACGCCGCCGGTCACCGTTGACGGGCCCTCGCCCCTGATCCTCGGCTTCGGCGGGGTCTCGATGGCGGCGGACGGCAGCGGCGGCCTCGTCTACGTGAAAGCCGTCGAAGGAGTCCCACACGTGTTCGCCAGCCGCTACGCCGAAGGTCGATGGGGAGCCCCGATACGGGTCGACTGGGACCAGTCGTTCGCGGCCTCCGAACCGCAGATCGCCGCCGGCCCGGGGGGGCGGCTCCTGGTCGTCTGGGTGACCGAGGTGGCGACCGTCCACGGGAAGATCCAGCATGCGCTGTTCTCGGCGACGATCGCCGCGGGCGCCCCCGGCTTCGGGCACTCGCTGGTGGTCGATCCGAACGTCGGCAACGGCATCGGCGTCGCCCCGTCGCTCTCCGGCACCTCGGCGAACAAGGCGATCGTCGCCTACCGGGTGATCACCTTCGACTTCAGCCCGGGCACCTTCTCGACCGCGGTCCAGCTGCGGCCCGGCGACGTGATGGCCGACATCCGCGTCGCCCGACTCGCCGGCTCCCGCTGGTCGCGCCTGGGCGCGATGAACGCCAATCCGGAAGCCTCGATGCGGCCGCCGAGCCCGACCGACGGGCCGCAGGTGGGGACCGGGCTCGACGGGAGCGCGGTCGTCGCCTGGCAGGAACCCGACCAGAGCGGCGCGGCGCGGATCCTGATGCGGCGGATCTTCGGCACGACCCCGGGGCCCGTCCTGCAGGTGAGCCCGACGAGCTGGGAAGGCGCGCCGCTCAGCGCCGACGTCGACGCGTTCTCGCTCTCGGTGACGCCTTATACCCAGGCCTTCGTCGGGATGCGGGTCGCGGCCACCGCGGGCTCGGCGCTCGCCGGCCAGATCCTCGTCAATTCGCTGCCGCCGACCTTCGCCACCACCGCCGGCACCCTCACCGGGCCCAAGCTCGCCAACGGCGCGGCGCCGCTGCCGGGGGCCGCCGGGCCGCCGGCGGTCGCCGGGGCGGAAACCGGCCAGAAGGAAGCGCTCGTGCGGGTCGCCTTCACGGCCGGCACCGGGCTGCGCCAGGTCGGCGCCAAGGGAACCGGCGCGATGTCGGAACTGGGCGGAGCGCAGGCGCTTCCCGCACCGCCCGCCGGCCCGCCCGTGATCGCCATCGATCCGGACGGCGGCGAGGTCCTCGCCTATCCCGCCCTCGACTCGGGAGGCCTGCCGGTGGTCGCCGTACGGCAGGAATTCGAATCCGGGGAAGTGCAGAGCGGGCTCCTCAGCGGTGTGCAGGGTGGGCCGGTGTCCGAGCTGCAGCTCGGGCGTTCGGGCACGGGCGACGGGCTGATCGGCTTCCTGCAAGGCGAACCGGGTTACTTCGAGGTGGTCGCCGGCCGGGCCAGCGTGCCGCCGTCAAGCTTCTCGGTCGAAGCCCCGAAGAAGTGGACCAGGCCCAACCAGGTCAAGCTGACCTGGCAGGCGGCCGCGACGACGGGCGGCCCGGTGCACTACACGGTCCTGGTCGACGGTCGGTCGGTCAAGGAAAACCTGGGCCGGCGTTCGTTCCATCCGCGCCCCGGGATGCTCGGCAATGGCACCCTCGAGGTCCAGGTGCTGGCGACCGATTCTCTCGGCCAGGAAAGGCTCAGCAAGGCCGCGAAATTGCGAGTCGACGGGCAGCCGCCGACGGTCGCGGTCGGCGTCGGCAAGAAGCGCACCGTCCACATCCGCATCCGTGACGTGGGCTCCGGGGTGAGGGGGGCGGCGACCAGGGTCCGCTATGGCGACGGTGACAAGGCACATGGCGGCTCGAACCTTCATCACGCTTTCGCGGGCCCGGGCCGCTACGCGATCCGCGTCCGCGCCCGCGACCAGGCCGGCAACCGGGTGTCCCGGACCTTTCGGGTGAGCGTCCGGTGAGCGCCCGCGCCGCCATCGCCGCCGCCGCGAGTGGCCTCCTCCTCCTCCTCCTCCTCGCCTCGCCGGCCGCCGCCGAACCCGGGCCGATCCAGATCGTCTCGACCAGCGCCACCGACCAGGCGGCGAGCGCGACGACGCCCGCGCTCAGCGGCGACGGGCGCTACATCGCCTTCTCCGGCTCGATCGGCGGTCGCGCCGGCGTCTTCCGCAAGGACCTCGAGACTGGCGCCCTGATCGGCGTCGCCACCGGCAACGCCTACGAAGAAGGCGGAGAAGAACCGGACCGGGCGGAAGCCCGCGCGCCCTCGATCTCGGCCGACGGCCGCTACGTCAGCTTCACCACCCCCGCCCCGCTCGATCCCCTCGACGACCCGACCCCTGGCACCGAGGACGTCTACGTCGCCGACCTGGCCACCTCGCCGCCGACCTACGAACTGGCCTCGGCGCTCTCCGGCTCGAGCCAGCGCCTGGGTGGCGAAGCTTCCGCCTCGCCGGGGGTCGCGCTCAGTGCCGACGGGCGCGAGGTCGCCTTCGTCGACGAAGGCCAGGTCTACCTGCGGAACCTGAGCACCCGGCAGACGACGCTCGTCAGCGTCCGCCGCGACCCCGAAACCGGTGCCATCGAACCGGGCGTCCCGGTGCCGGAAGGAGGGGTCGTCGATCTCTCCGGCCAGCCGCTCCTCTACGGCGCCGCGCTCAGCGCCGACGGCACCACGGTCGCCTGGATGGGCGCCCACCTTCCCGAACAGGTGCCGCTCCTTGCGGACGAGCGCCTGGCGATCGAAGAAGCGGACGCCGGCGCGCAGCCGTACGTCGAGCCGCTCTGGCGCCGGGTCGCCGACGGAGCGGAAGCGCCGACCCGGCGGATCGTCGGCGGCGGCGACCCGCTCGCGCCCGGCTGCCCGCCGGCCGGCACCCTCGCCGAACCCGTCTGCCAGGGGCCGTTCCCGGACATCCTCCACAAGGACCTCACCTTCGACGCGACCTCCGGCTGGCTCGGGGTGGCGGGAGTCGACGGGGCCCCGCACCTGAGCGCCGACGGCCGCACCGTGGCCCTGATCGGGAATCCCACCGAGGCGACGAACGTCTTCCTCGTCGACATGGCCCCCGGGCTGAGCCGGCGGCAGGCGACGCGCCAGCTGACCCAGCAGATCGTGGTCAATCCAACCGAACAGGCGAAGTCCGTGAACGTCGAACCCTTCGTGCCCTTGAACGGGCATATCTTCGACCTGGCGATCTCCCCGAACGGAGACCGGATCGCCTTCGCCACGGCCCGGCAGCGGTTCCCCCTCGCGCCGCCATACCTCGTCACCCAGCCGCCGAGCGCGCTCGGCCTGGTCGAGCTCTACCTGCTCGACCTCGAAGGTGAAACGATCACCCGGCTCACGCACGGCGACGGCGGGCTCGAAGAAGCCTCGCTCGGCGGTCGCAACCAGACCGCGGTCGGCGGTGCGGGAGCCGACTCCCCTTCCTTAAGCGAAGACGGGGAACTGATCGCCTTCGCGTCGACCGCGTCGAACCTGGTCGGCGGCGACGGCAACGACGCCGGCGACGTCTTCACGGTTGCCGACCCTCGTTCGTCCCGGATCCCCGGGGCGGCAACGATCTCGCCGCCACCCGCGGCGACCAAGGCGAAGCCCGGCAAGCGGATGCGGCTGTCGGCCTTCTCGCTCCCGAACGGGAACGTTCGCCTGGTCGCCGTGGTGCCGGCGGCGGGAGGATTGCGGGCGAGCGCCGGCGCCGCCCTCGCCACCGGCAAGCACTACCGGCGGCTGAGCTCGGCTCGAGGGAGGTCCGCGGCGGGCGGGCCGGTGTCGCTCCTGCTGAAGCTGCCCGCTCGCTACCGGCGACTCGCCCGCCGCGCCGAAGGCCTCTACGCGAGCGCGCGGGTCTCCTTCCGCCGGCGCGGCGCGAAGCCCCAGCGCGCGGAAGTGCAGGTCCACTTCCGCGTCCACAAGAAGAAGAAAAAGAAGGGAGGGCGGTGATGCGCCCGCGATCGCTGCTCCTCGTCCTCGCCTTGGTCCTCGCCGGGTTCGTGGCTGCCCGGCCTGCCGGGGCGGCGGAATGGCGCTCGCAGCAGCCGGTCGCCCCGATCGGCGTCCCGACCGCGATCGGCGAAATCGGCGACATCGAGTTCTGGGCGCCGAACCGCGGCATGCTGATCACCGCCGGCAACGAAGGATCGCCGGCCGGCCTCTTCGCCTACGACGGCACCGGCTGGTACCGGTACTCGACCGTGTGCGGCGGCCACCAAGGGCGGATCGCCTGGGCGGGACCGAACGACTTCTGGACGATCTCCGACCAGCAGGCGGGACAGGAAACCGGCACCGGCCCCGCTCAGCACGTGTCCCTGTGCCACTTCGTCAACGGCGCCGTGGTCGCGTCCTACGCGGAGCCGATCGGCGGCGCCAACTCCTACCTGCCGATGGACGCGGCCGCCTGCGCCGGCCCCAACGACTGCTGGTTCGCCGGGGAACGGCTGCCGGGGACCGTCAACGTCGGCGCCTTCCACCTGCACTGGAACGGCTCGACGCTCAGCCCCGTCCCCTCGTTGATCCAGGCCCAGCCGGAAATCCAGGATCCGGGTCGCTCGGTCTCCAGCCTCGCCTTCTTCCAGGGCACCCTTTATGAGGGCGTCGACGTCGAAAGCGAAGACACCGCGCCGCGCGAGTCCCCCTTCGAACCGCGCCTCGTGCACGCGATCTTCGAAGCCGGCCCGACCTTCTTCCCGATCTACCCGGAACCCGCGGTCGAACCCGCCGAACCGGAAGCGCTCGACGGCTTCCACCTCGCCGCCAACGAATCGACGCTCTGGGCGATCGCCGGCACCGACGTCGAAGAAGAAGCGAAACAGGCGCCGCTGGTGCTGCGGATCGGCCCGGGCGGCTTCGCCCCGGTGACGCTGAACGACCCCGACGAAGTCCTCGGGGCGGGTGTGCACGTCCAGGGCGCCGCGGTCGAACCGGGCAGCGGCGCCGTCTGGGTGTCCTACCGTCCCGAAGGCTTCGTCTCGGCGCCGCCCGCGCGCCTGACCCGGATCGAAGCCGACGGGACCGTGGCGGAACCGACCCTGCTGCCGCCGGAAAGCGAAGGCGTCGGCCACAAGGGCAACGCCGGTCCGATCGCCTGTCCGGCGGTCGAACAGTGCTGGATGGCGACCCAGGAAGGCTGGTTGTTCCACCTTGGCGCGAACCCGCCTCAGGACACCGACCCGCTGCTCCACGTGCTCGTCACCTACCGACCCCCGGACCCGAGCCTCCCGAGCGCCTCGCCGCTGACCCTGCCCGAAGACAACTCCGGCGCCTACGCCGAAAAAGCCGCCAACTCGCAGCTCGAAGTGATCGAAGAACCGCTGCCGAAGAAGAAGCCCCCGCTGCTCAGCAAGCTCAAGCAGCGGCTCGTCAGCGGCAACGTCCTCGAAATGACCTTCGTCCTGCGAACGAAGGCGCACGTCCGCCTGCTCGCCGAACGCCAGCGGAAGGTGGTCGCCAAGACCAAGCTCTACACGATGGACAAGGGGAAGCAGAGCCTGCGCCTGCCGCTCGACCCGAAGCGCTGGCCGACCAAGCTGAACCTTCAAGTACACGAACTCAAGCAGCAGGGATCGAAATGACCCAGGCCCGCCGAGTCCGCGTGGCGTTGCTCGCCCTTGCCTTTCTCCTCGCCCTGGTGGCCGCCGTCGGCTGGGGGCTCGCGCACGGCGGCTCCGGCGCCCACGCCGCCGGCACGCTCTTCGCCGAGCCGAACTCCGGCACGCCCGCCGGCACCTTCCTTGGCGCCTCTCCCGGCGAGGCACCCGGCGAGGTCTGGGCGACCTCGACCCAGGGACCGACCTTGGCCCGCTACACCACTGCCACCGGCTGGGAAAGCCTGCCTGCTCCGGTCGCCGCCGAAGGCGGGCCGATCGCCAACCTGCAGCTGGCGAGCGGACCCGATGCGGGGAGGACGACGGTGAACGGCGGTCTCGTCATCGCCGCCGCCGCCGGCAGTGCCGAAGGTTCCCAGGAACTGCTCATCACCCACGATCCGGGCGGCCCGTTCAAAGCGGCCCCCGAACCGCCGGAAGCCGTCCTCGAACCGGGGGAAACGCTCTTCGAAGGGGAAGCCGAAACGCGTCTCCTCACCGCGATCGAAGGCCCCGGGACCTCGACCCGCGCGCTCATCGTCCCCACCCCCGAACCGGGAAGCGTCGCCGAAGCCGTTCTCTCCTACGGCGGTGAAACCTGGTCGCGTGAGCAGATCTGCCTCGGCGTCGCCCCGGCCTGCGAAGCGCCCGCCGAAACTTTCAAAGTGCTGGCGATCGAAGCCGGGGGTGGGGAGGCCTGGATGCTGGCCGAAGGGGCCGTCCTCGGCGAAGGCGTCGAGCTCTTCCGCCGCGAAACCGGCGGTGCCACCACCGTCTGGCGCCGGCAGCCCCTCGGTCCGGCTGGATCGACCGGGGCGCTCTTCGCCGCGGAAAAAGCCGGTGAAGTCGCGATCGTCCCCCGGGCCGCCGGCCAGCCGCTGACCGTGACCACGTCCGGGGTCTGGGCCGACGCCGAGTTGACGCTGGGGTCCGATGAATTCGACGCGACCGTCTACTACAGCATCGCCGCGGGCGAAGTCACCGGCTCGTGGTGTGACCTGACGGCGCCGGCGGGACTCTGCATCGCGCCGCTCGTCGCCGAATTGCCGGCCGGCGAGGGCAGAAGCTTCGCCTGGCCGCCGGCCGGCGCTGCCGAACCCTTCGGTCAGCGGGTCGTCACCGGGGTGGGGGAAGGGGCGATCCTGGAGCTCGAAGGGTCCTCCTTTTCCCGCATCACCCTGGCCGGCGGCTCCGCCGGATCCTCGCTCGGGGCGGCGCTCAGCTCCCCGACCGAAGGCTGGCTGGGGGCCGAACCGCCACTGCATCTGACCCAGGCCCCGGAACCGTCCGGGCTGCAGTCGTGGCCGGTGCCGTTCCGCCGCCCGCTGACGGCGATCGCCGCCGCGCCCGAAGCGGCGACCGGGGTGCTCGAATCCGAAGCCATCGCCGTCGGCGCCGCGGGCGAGGTGGCGCACTACGAGCCCGGGGTCGGCTGGGAGCCAGAATCGCTCCTGACCTCCGCCGGGAAGGTCGCGACGCCGACCTTGCGGGCCGTCGCCTGGCCGGAAACCGGGCGCGCCTACGCGGTCGGCGACGGCGCCGCGATGTGGGTCTGGCAGAAGGCGACGGGGCTCTGGCAGACCGATCCTGCCGCGCCTCCGAACCTGATCCGGGCGAACTTCACCGGCCTCGCCTTTCAGCCCGGCCGTCCGAGTCACGGCTACGCGGTCGGCAAGCAAGGGGTGCTGCTCGGCTACGGTCGCACCTGGACGCAGGAAGCTCTGCCGGCCGGGGTGCCGCCCGAAGCGAACCTCACTTCGATCGCCTTCGCCGGCAACGACGCGATCGCGACCTGGAAGATGCCCGTGCTGCCGGAATCGCTGGTGCCGGAATACAGCGGCGGCGTGCTGATCAACCAGGGCAGTGCCTGGGAAATCGACCAGGGGGCGAGCGAAGCGCTGGGGGCGGCGGTCCCGCAGAAGGTCGCCGGGCTCCCCGACGGCGGCGCCGTGATCGCCGCCGAGAACGGCAAGGTGATCGAGCGTCAGGGCGAAGGAGCCACGTGGCAGGCGGTCGCGGCGGCCGCGCCTGGGGCGCCGGTGGCCCTGGCGGCGATCCGCGAAGCGGGCCAGGTGCGGGCCCTGATCTCGGTCGCGGGCGGCCAGGCCCAAAGAGACATAGGCGTCGATCAGGAACAGGTCCTCGCGCAACCGCCGCCGGGCCAGCCGCCGCTGACCACCGATCCCTACCCGATGCCGCCGTTCGCGCCGCTGCTGCGCCAGACGCCGAGCGGCTGGCGCGACGAACAGCACGGGGTCTACCCGCGGCCGCCGGCGACCGAAGGGCAGACGACCTACGACCTGCCGGTGCGCGCCGATCCGGTGTTGGCGCTGCTGATCAGCCCCGACGGCAGCCAGGGATGGGCGGTCGGCGGGGAAACCGGAAGCGCCGTGACGAACCTGGGCGAAGCGGTGCAGACCGCGGGCGTCATGCGCTACGGGCCCGCCGCCGCGGCCCCCACCAACGCTTCGGCGAGCCCGGTCCCGGTCGACCCGGCGATGGTCAACTTCGCCTTCGGTGGCGACGCCCAGTGCGCCGGGCCGTGCGCCGACCTCTCCGGGACCGGGATCGGCCCCGACCGTTGGTTGCACGCCGCGGTCGGCACCGCCGGCCTCACCGGGGCGCGGGCCTTCCTCTACGCCGGGCCGGGCGTCGCGGGGCCGGGGCCGGGAGGGACCGGGACGCTCGCCGGCTCGCTCAGCCGCGCCGCGTTCGCCCGCGAGGAGGCAGCCTACGCGCGCCGCCTCGGCGAAGCAGCCGGGGCGATGCCGACCTTCGCCGCGCCGTCGGAAACCGACCTCGACGCCGACGGCTCGCTGTCGACCTTCGCGGCGGCATTCGCGGGCTTCCCGAAGCCGCTCGGCGCGGGGGCCGGCGCCGGGATCGCCCCGATCTCGCCGGCCGAACCCGGCAAGGCCTACTACTCGTTCTCCTCTACCGGCACCTCCGGTACGGTCGACGTGGTGGTGCTCGACTACTCGGGCGCCTCGCTCGGGGAAACCCAGCGCTGCTGGCTCGCCCAACAGCTCTCGCAGGCCGGCACTTCGTCGGTTCCCGCGATCGTGGTCGGCCAGCGGGACCTCGCTGGCCTCGCCCCCGACGCCGCCGCGGACGCCGCCGAAGTGCTGCCGATCCTGGTCGGTGGGCAGGCGCCGGCCGGCTGCGCGACGAGCGGCAGCGCGACCGGTGCATCGGCCTACCTCTTCGACTATCCGGAACAGAACCGCCAGTACGGGCTGACCTCCGGCGGGCGCACGATCCCCGCGATCGGCAGCGGCACGCTCGGCTACGTGCACCCGCCGCGGTCGCGGGAAACCGACTTCGTCGGCGCCAGCGGCTTCCTGATCGCGTCGGTCAACGCCGCGGCACGCAATCCGGCCACCAACATCGCGCCGGTCACGGTGAGGTTGATCCCCAACATCGGCGCCCTGGCGCTCGATTCGACCGACGGCACGATCCTCCGGCGGAGCAGCGTGGCGCTGTTCGAAGGCCTCGCCCGCCGCCCGTTGGCCGGCCCCGAGTGCAGCGGCAACCAGGCGCCCGGCAGCTGCGAAGAAATGAGCCCCGATCCCTACGTGCCGATCCCGGATCAGTGCCAGGGTTCGAAGTGCTCGACCGGGGTGTTCCCCGAATATCAGTTCACCTCCTCGAATCCGGATATCGCCGACTTCGTCTCCCACGACCCGGCCTCGACCAATCCGCGGAACCTCCTGCTGCAGGCAGGAAAGCCGGTGCTGGATGCCACCTCGGGCCTGCTCTGTGCCTTCAACGCCGGGACGACGACGGTGACGATCTCCACCGGCGGCCTCGCCTACTCGCAGACGGTCACCGTGCTGGCGGGCTCGGTGCAGAGGCCGTGTGGGACGACGCCGCTGCGCAATCCGCCGGCGGCGGAAAGCGAAGCGGCGCCACCACCGCCGCTGCCCGTCTCCCCGTCCCCGGCGCCGGCTCCGTCTCCTTCGCCGGCCCCGCCGCCGCCCGCCCCGACCCCGACCCCGCCGGCGCCGTTGCCGGTCGCGACCCCGGTGGTTCCGCCCGCCGCGGTTCCGCCCGCGCCGACCCCGACGCCCGCCCCGCCGCCGGCCGTGCTGCCGGTCCCCAGTCCCGCGCAGCCGACGGCGGCGACCGTGCCGATCGTCCCGCCCCCGCCCCCGCCGGCCTTCCAGCCGACGCCGCCGAGCGGCACCGCTCCGGTCGGCGCGACGGAAGAAGAGGAAGAGGAGGAGGAAGCCTTCGACTCGGTCAGCGCGATGGTCGCGGCCGAACACCCGGTCCAACCGGCGGCGACGACGCTCACCGACGGGGGCGGGGGCGGCGTCGGCTTCCGGGTGATCGCGCCGGTCTTGCTCGCGGTGGCGGCGATGGCGTCGTGCGCGGCCCTTCCCCGTCCGCGGCTGCGTCGCGGACGCTCCCGAATCGCCTACCAAACCACTCATACCAGGAGGTATCGATGACCCCGTCCTCACGGTCCTGGCTCTCCTCGCGACGGGGTGACCCGGTGTCCTACGCGGCGCTCCTCGTCGCGCTCATCGCCTTGATCTTCTCGCTGAACGGCCAAGCCCCGGCGCAGCGCGCGCCGACCAAGGCGAAAAGCGGCGGCGGAAGCGCCGCGAAGCTGAACAAGCTGAAGGTTCGTTGCCCGGTCACCAACGCCGTCAACATCGGCACCTGGTGCCTGGAATCCACGCCGCACCCGATCCCGGCGAGCGATGTCGGCAAGAACGACTACTTCTACGCCGCCCAGGTGTGCGCCCGCGAAGGCGGCTGGTTGCCGAGCGCCGCGCAGCTGATCGGTGCCGCTCCCCTAGCCGCGCTGCAGAGCACGCACGATGACGATCCGGCCACTTCAGGGGCCGAAGAATTCCCCGAAGCGAACCGCGGCATCCTCGACAAGCGGGAGATGACCGGTGACCTCTTCACCACGACCGCGGGCTCCGAAGCCGCCGGCTCGGAGGGAGTGACCGCGGGCTCCCGTGGCAACACCTCCACCGGCGAACCCGACCCAGTCCCCGCACCCGCCAACCCGGAACCCGAAACGCTCGACTACGTGACCGTCTACGACAACCACAACCACGGCGGCTTCGCCGGCGGCGCCCCGGTCACCAAGCCCGAAAGCTTCCGCTGCGCCTACGCGACCGGCTCCCAGAAGCAGCCGAAACAGTCGAAAGAAACCGGCGAATGAGGCGGGACGGGGCGGTCCAGGCCGCCCCGGCCGTCCGAGGTGGGTCCCGGGCGTCTCGGACACGGCCCTGGCAGGCTGTGGCCGCGTCCG
>JBOGYZ010000170.1:0-20060 GCA_050697015.1 Solirubrobacterales bacterium | reverse complement strand
GGCGGCCATAGCCCGCCGGGGCCGCCCATCAGCAGCGAGGCGACAGCTTCCCTCGCACCCCCCAGGGGCGACAGCCGGCGGGCGCCCTGCTTTCAGCCGACGTCGCGCTGGGTGAGGCGCCAGAGACCGATCGCCAGCGGAATCCCCATCCACAGCACCAACGCCACCAAGCCCTGGGCCCACTGATGCCCGCTCATCACTTCGGTGGTCAGCGGTTCCAGAGCTTCGGCGCTGTTGATCCAGTCGATGACCCCGCTCAGCGCGTGGATCGAGCCGAGCGCCGCGAGCGCGACCGGCAGCACGAAATAGAGGACGATCGCGGGCGCCGAGGACTGCAGCGCGGCGCCGAAGCCGACCCCGATGATCATCGCGGTCACGACGTAGACGATGTCCTGGAGGAACAATCCGAGCGGCAGCGACCAGTGGTCCGGCGCGCTGTTCGACGCGATCGCCGTGCCAAGGACCGACAGCACGAGCGCGATCGCCGTCGCCACCAGCGCCAAGACGATCCCGGCGAACAGCTTCGCGACCAGCAGCCGCGCTCGCTCCGGGACCATGGCGAAGCTGATCAGCGCCGTCCGCTGCGACCACTCGGAGCTGACCAGGAGGATGCCGACGACCGGCAGCAGGATCCCGGCGGGCTGCAGGCCGTTGGAGAGGATGTGGTGGAAGGTGCGTTGATCTTCGTGGGCCAAGAGGGCGGTGATGAAGACCGCGACGAGCGTCAGGCCGGCCACCGCCAACAGCAGCCAGAAGCCGCTGCGGGTGTCGGCCGCCTTGCGCAGCTCGACCTTGGCCAGGCGGGCCAGCCCCGGTCGCCGGTCGCGCCCGGCGGACGCCGCCGTCGTCGGATTGGCGTTGCCGTCGATCGCGTGGGCGCTCATCGCTCCACCTCGTTTCCGTTGTCGCTGGTCAGGTCGAAGAACAGCTGCTCGAGGCCGGCGTCCCCGGCGGGCGCCAGGTGGACGAGGGCGACCCCTCCCCCCTGCGCCGCGGCGCCGACCGCGCGCGGCTCGGCGTCGACCAGGAAGCCACCGCCTTCGGCCTCGCGGGCCTCGAGCCCGGCCCCGACGAGGGCGCGGCCGAGGGCCTCGCCGTCGTCGGCGCGGACCAGCGTCCCGGCGTCGGAGAGCAGCTCTTCCTTGCTCCCCTCGGCGACGATCTTGCCGCTGCCGATGATCACCAGCCGGTCGGCGATTGCGTCGACCTCGTGCAGAAGATGTGAGGAGAGCAGCACGGTTCCGCCACGCTCGGCGAAGTCGCGCAGCAGGCCGCGCATCCAGCGCATCCCCTCGGGGTCGAGCCCGTTGGCGGGCTCGTCGAGGATCAGCACCTCGGGTTCACCGATCATGGCGTTCGCGATCCCCAGCCGTTGGCGCATCCCGAGCGAGTACTGGCGCACCCGTTTGCGCGCCGCGGACTTCTCCAGCCCGACCAGTCCGAGCAGGTCGTCGACCCGCTTCTCCTCGACCCCCATCGTCTGGGCGGAGATCGCCAGCGCCTCGCGGCCGCGCCGGCCGCCGTGTTGGGCGGAAGCATCGAGGAGAACCCCGACCCGCCGGCCCGGGTTCGGCAGGCGCCGGTACTCGCCACCAAGCACCCCGGCCCGGCCGGAGTCCGGCGTCGAGAACCCACAGATCATGCGCATCGTCGTCGTCTTCCCCGCCCCATTGGGGCCGAGGAAGCCGGTGACGGTGCCCGGTTCGCAGCGGAAGGTCACGTCGTCGACGACGGCCCTCCCGCCAAATCGCTTGGTCAACTGCTCGGCTTCGATCATGCCGTCAGGTTTCCCCTTCCGTGCGGCGCGCACATCGGTCGCTGGTCGTCACTTCACCCCGCCGTAAGTCGACGGCCGACCCCTACTTTGGTAGCGACGCCGGACTCCACCGCCGCCCTACGCTGTGGTCGTGGCCTCGCTCGGGGTGAACCAAAGATTGGAGCCGGCGCGCTGGCAGCGGCGGATGCTGCCTGGCTCGATGGTCGACGGGCCAGGGGCCGAGCGCAGCGTGCGCGACTGGATCGTCGACGTGTTCGTCACTCTGGTCGCCCTGGGGATCGGGCTGATCGTCCTGCACGACACCTGGGTCGTGCACGGGACCGCCGCCAAGGTCATGGACATCGTGCTCGGGGTCGCTTCCCTCGCCGCGCTCTGGGATCGCCGTCGCCATCCGGTCGGAGTTGCCGCCTTCGTCGTCCCGGTCTCGGCCATCTCCGGGCTGGCCGGCGGCGCCGGGCTCGCCGTCCTCTTCAACGCGGCGATCCGCTGCAGTCGACGCGACCTGATCTGGATCGCCGTAGGCTCATTCGCCGCCTCGGTCGTCTACGCGCTGATCTACTCGACCAGCGGCGCCGACTTCCGCGACAACATCGTGATCACCGTGCTGCTGCTCGGCTTCACCGTCGGCTGGGGACTCTTCGTGCGGGTGCCGCCGCGATCTCGTCGGCCAGCTCCACGAGCGGGCGGCGCGGCTTGAAAACGAAGGCCGGCTGCGGGCCGAGCAGGCGCGCTCGGCGGAGCGCGAGCGGATCGCGCGGGAGATGCACGACGTGCTTGCCCACCGGCTCTCGCTGCTGAGCCTGCACGCGGGGGCGCTCGAATTCCGCCCCGGCGCGCCGCCGGAGGAGATCGCGGCGACCGCGAGGGTCGTCCGCGAGGCGGCGGCCGCGGCACTGGAGGAGCTCCGCGATGTGGTCGGCGTGCTGCGCGAGGGGACCGACTCCGAGACGCGCCGCCCGCAGCCGACGCTTGCCGACCTGCCGACGCTGATCGAGGAGTCGCGGGCGGCGGGGATGCGGATCGAGGCCGAATTCGACCTGCCCGAGGCGGCCGGCGCCACCAGCGTCGGGCGCACGGCCTATCGGGTCGTCCAGGAGGGTCTGACGAACGCGCGCAAGCACGCCCCCGGCGTGCTGGTGCGGGTGAGGGTCACGACGTCGGAGGACGCGCTGAGGATCGAGGTCCGCAACCCCGCCCCGCTGGTCCGGCCCGCCGCCCCCGCGCTTCCCGGCGCGGGCAGTGGCCTGGTCGGCCTCGGCGAGCGGGTCGGGCTGGCCGACGGCGAACTGCGCCACGAAGTCGCCCCGGGCGGCGAATTCATCCTGGAGGTGACCCTGCCGTGGGAACGGTGAGCCCGATCCGGGTGATGCTGGTCGACGACGACCCGCTGGTCCGCTCCGGCCTGCGGATGCTGCTCGGCGGTACCGAGTCGATCGAGGTCGTCGCCGAGGCCGACGACGGCGACAAGGTCCTGGCTGCGGTCGACCGCCACCGCCCCGACGTCGTCCTGATGGACATCCGCATGCCCGGGCTCGACGGCGTCTCCGCCGCGGGCCTGCTCGCCGCGCAGCCCTCGCCGCCCGCGATCCTGATGCTGACCACCTTCGATGCCGACGACCTGGTGCTGCGGGCGCTCCGCGCCGGCGCCGCTGGGTTCCTCCTGAAGGACACGCCGCCGGCCGAGATCGTGCGTGCGATCGAGCTCGTCCACGCCGGCGACTCGATGCTCTCCCCCGCCGTGACCCGACGGCTGATCGACCTCGTCGCCGGCGAGGTCGACGAGAGCACACCGCGGGCCGACGCCGACCGCCTCCTCGGCGGCCTCTCCCCGCGCGAGCTCGAGGTCGCCCGCGCCGTCGGCCGCGGCCTTTCCAACGCCGACATCTCCGCCGAGCTCCACCTCAGCGTCGCCACTGTCAAGGCACACGTCTCCCGCCTGCTGGAGAAGCTCGGCGCCGACAACCGCGTGCAGATCACCCTGCTGATCCGCGACGCCTCCCCGCCCTGAGGGGGCGTGGGGGCGCCCACGCCCCCTCAGGGTTTGGTTGGTTCGAGGCCGATGACGGTGTAGTAGCCGACCAGGATCAGGCGGTGGCCGTCGGAGATCATCGGCGTGTAACCCGACTGGTCGATCTCGAAGTTCTTCTTGTGAGTGCGCACGTCGATGCCGACCGTCTTCTTGGTGGCGAAGCTGGCGACGTAGACCGTGTGACCGATGACGGTCGCCGTCCCCTCCACCGGACCGTGGACATCGTAGGTCCAGCGGAGCTTGCCGGTGCGGGCGTCGAGGGCGAAGAAGCGCCCGTCTTCGGAGCCGATGTAGACGGTCGGCGGCGTCCCCGGCACCTGGGCGACGGCGGGCGAGCCGTAGACGGCGCCGCCGGTTTCGAAGCTCCACTTCACCTTGCCGGTGCCCTCGTCGAAGGCGTAGACGATGCCATCGTCGCGGGCCGCGTAGACGTTGCCGAAAGCGATCGCCGGCGAGGAGAAGAAGCCGCCCTTGCCATAGGGCGCCACGGTGCTGGTGTTGGTGCGCCAGACCGGCTTGCCGGTGTTCGCGTCGAGGGCGAACATCGAGCTCTGATAATCGGCGACGAAGACGTTCCCCGCGTCGTAGCTGGGGCTCGCTTTGATCGCGCCCGGTGCCTTGAAGGTCCAGACCGTGTGGCCGTCGCCGGCGTCCAGGGCCAGCATCTTCCCTTTGTTCGTGCCGATGTAGAGGTTGCCGTCGACCGGCAGCGGCGAAGATTCGAGGTGCGCGCCAAGGTGGCGCTCCCAGACCGTCTGTTCGGTCTTCACGTTGCCCGCCGCCAGGGTGCCGTCGAGGAAGGCGCCGTAGACCAACCCGCGGTAGTAGGCCGGGCCGGTGACGATCGACTGGTGGCCCTTGTCCTTCGGGTCGAGCTCGAGTTCGCCGATCACCTTGTGGGTGCCGAGCTGGATCGCTTTGCCGTTGCCGTACTTGTTGATCGTGTAGGCGACGCGGCCGCCGATCGCGGGCGGAAACTCGATCAGCGCGTGCGTGTTGATCGACCACGCCTGTTCCAGCGGCGGGTCGAGCGGCCGGTCGACTTCCCCGCGGTTGGCGGACAGGTAGTGGGTCCGCTGCGGGACGCGGCCGAAGAACGGCCAGTCGACGTAGCCCGGTTCAAGGCTTTTCATCGGCACCGTCGCCGGCGCTTCCGAGGTGCTCGTCCCACCGGTCGTGGTCGAGGCGGTCGACGACGAGCCGCCGCCCGAGGAGCTCGACGACCCACCCCCGCCGCATCCGGCCACGAGTACGGCGAGCAGCGCGACGAGCGCGAGTCGGGCTGAGTTGGATTTGGACTTCGACATGGGCTGGAAGGCGGAACCGCGGCGGGCGATCATGCGGGTTGGCCTGAGTTACGTATCGGCAGCATCGACCCTTCGTCCAGATCCCCAAAAATTCGCCGGACGGTTAGGCATATTTGGGTAAATGCAACCCACGCGGCTCGCGCCGGAACCCAGTCTCGTCGCGACCAGCCTTGGACGCGAACGGATGCTGGACGCCCTGCGTCGGCTCTACCAGGTGGTCGAGATCCCCGATCCTCCGCGGATCGAGGACTACTGGATCGTGATCCCGGCCGAGCCGGCGCTGGTCTATCCCGGGCTGCAGCGGGCGGTGCCGGACTGGTTCGAGCTCTTCGTCGTCCCTAGAGAGGGCCGGCGGGAACGATGATCTCGCCGAAGGCCCGGGTGCCGCCTTTCCCGACCACGGTCACGGGGTGAGGTCGAGCCCCATCATCAGGTCGTCGACGTAGCCGCCTTCCAACAGGAAGGCCTCGCGACGCGCTCCTTCGATCTCGAAGCCACGGCTCTCATATAGATGACGCGCGCCGGCGTTGCCCGACAGCACGCGCAGGACGAGGCGCCGCATCCCCAGCTCGCGGGACCGGCCGATCGCCGCGTCGAGCAACGCCGCCCCGATTCCCTCGCCCTGCCGCGCCGGATCGACCGCGAGCCCCTTCACTTCAAGGACGTGACGACTCGACTCGAGATCGGCCCAGGGACCGAGCAGCAGGCTGCCGAGGACCTCCCCACCCTCGGCCGCGACCAGCACGTTCGCCGCGCCGTAGCGCTCGATGACCGGGCGCTCCGGGTCGGGTGGCGGCCCGGGGCTCGAGCGCGGCGACCAGGTGGCGACCTCGAGCCGGCGCAGTGCCGGCTCGTCGCCATCCCGTGCGGTGCGGATCTCGACCGGAGTCAGCTCAGCTTCGCCGCGTTCAGCCGGCAGTAGTTGAAGCCGAACGGCAGCACCTGGTTGTTCGCTTTGTTGATGTTCAGGCTGAGTTTCGTGAAGACGTGCTGGGCGCCGGCCTTGTCGCCGGCCTTCAGCTTCTTGCCCGCCGTGGCGAACAGTTCGGCCTCGATCTTGAGGTAGGAGAACCACTTGGTGAGCCGGGCCTCGTCGGCACTCGGCCGTGGCAGCGCTTCGAGTTCGCGCAGCGTCTGCGCCTGCTCCCTCGAGGCCTTGGCGAACTTCACCGCCGCCGTCTTCAGCTGCCCCTTTTTCACTTCCGTGCGCACCCCGGCGAGGATCTGTTCGTTCGACTTCGCGCTCGCTTTGCAGATCGGCTCGGCGGCTTCTTTGTATTCGTCGCGACTCACTTCCGCGGCGAACGCCGCCCCGCAGAGGACCAGGCCCAAGGCCACCACCGCGGCGCCCGCGATCAACATCCGTTTCGACATCCCTCTCCCCTTCCCGCGCCTCCCGGCGCCCATTGTCACGTCACCCATTCAACCAGTCGAGCGCCCGCCGCTCCAGATCCGCGACATAGGCCAACTTGCCCTCAACGTAGGCAAGCCGATCGCCTGGGCGCCCGGCGACAAGCCGGCGCTTCAGCTCGGCCGAGCGCCGCCTCGACCCGCGCCATCTCCGCCGCCGCCGTCTCCGGCCAGGCAGGGTCGTAGTCGACGATCCGCACCGCCGGGTCAAAGCGCTCGTCCAGGGACGGGTGCCTCACAACGCCGGCTCCGCCTCCAAGTAGACGCCGACGGGCGGCCACGGGTTGAGGGCGACGAAGGTCTGCGTCGCCGCGGTGGCCAGTCGCCGACGGTTCACTCGGACCAGGGTATTGACCGCGCGCGGCACGCTCGGCCGGGCGCCGCCCGGGTGACGGTCGCCGACCCCCGCTAGCCGCCCACGATCGCGGTGCGTTCGTACTTAGGCGTCGTATACGGGCCGAAGTACGAACGCACATCCCGATCGGGCTGCCCCGCGGCTAAGCGGCGGCGGTCTGCGCGAGGAACTGCTCCTGCACGCCGGGGTAGATCAGCCGCTGGTCGTCGCTGAGGCCCGCTTTGACTTCGCGGGTCCAGTCGTCCACCAGCGCCTCCGGCTCTCCGGCCTCGAGCGCGTCGAATGCCGACGTGGAGACCAGCTGCGGCTGCACCTTGTCGACGTCGAAGGAGGCGATCAGGTCGGTGTCGACGTAGCCGACGTGGACGCCGACGACCTCGATGCCCTGAGGCTTCAGCTCGACCCGCGAGGCGTTCGAGTACGACCAGGCGGCCGCCTTCGAGGCCGAGTAGGTGGCGAGGTTCGGGGCGCCGACCCAGGAGACGATCGAGAGCATGTTCACGAAGGCGCCGCAGCCGTTGCCCGCGATGACCGGCGCGAATGCCCCGGTCATCGAGACGATCGACAGGTAGTTGGCCTCGAGCTCGAAGCGGGCGTCCTCCAGGCTGGCCGACAGCGGCAATGCCGGGCGCCCGGCGCCCGCGTTGTTGACGACCAGGTCGACCTCGGTCAGCTCCGCGGCGACGGCCTGGACGCGAGCCGCGTCGGTGACGTCGAGCTGCACCGGGACGAGGCGCGGGTCGGTGATGGTGGTGGTGTCGCGGACGCCCGCGTAGACCTTCGCCGCCCCCCGCTCCAGCAGCTGCTCGGCAAACGCCTTGCCGATACCGCGATTGGCGCCGGTCACCAGTGCCGTTGCTCCCTCGATCTTCATGTCGAACCTCCGTGAGTTGAAGTCTGGATGATGATCATCATCTGGATGACGCCTGACATCCTAACAAGATGACGTTGATCATCTAGACTTCGGCCATGGGCCACTCACAAGAAGAGAAAGCGAAGACCCACCAGCGCATCGTCGACGTCGCCGCGCGGCGCATCCGCGAGTCGGGCGCCGACGGCCCGGGAGTCGCCGAGATCATGAGCGGGGCCGGCCTCACCCACGGCGGCTTCTACAAGCACTTCGACTCCCGCGACGACCTCGTCGCCGAGGCGGTCGACGCGGCGATCGAGCAGGGCCGCGCCAGCCTCGAGGCACGGGTCGAAGGCGCCGAGGACCCCCTGGCCGCCTTCGTCGACGGCTACCTCTCCACCTACCACCGCGACGATCCCGGCACCGGCTGCCCCGTCGTCGCCCTCGGCGCCGACGCCGCCCGCTCAGACGACCGCGTCCGCGCCGCCTACCGCGCCCAGGTCGAGCACTACATCGCCGAGATGGAAGAGCTGCTCGGCGGCGACGAGGAAGTCCGCCGCCGCGCGATCGCCGCCGTCACCTCGATGGTCGGGGCGATGCTGATCTCCCGCGCGATCGACGACGAGAAGCTGAGTGACGAGATCCTGCGCGAGGTCCGCGCCACCGTCGAGGCCGACGGCAGCTAGCGGCCGCGATCTTCATAGCGGTCCCCAGACCGTCAGCCCCTCCTCGGCGTCCGGGTCCGGCGACCACGGCGCATCGGGACGGCTGGCATCTCGAGATCTCCCAGGCCACGATGGCGGCGAGGGTCGGAAGGGATCGAGCCTGGCGAGCGGGGCGCCGATGCAGAAATGGATGCCCCGGCCGAAGGTCAGATGCTGCCCCGGCTCGCGGGTGACGTCGAAGCGGTCGGGGTCGTCGAAGACGCGCCCGTCGTGGTTCGCGGCGCCGACCGCGGGGACGAGCCACTCTCCCGCCACGACGGCGACGCCTCCGACCTCGGTGTCGGCCTTCGCGTAACGGCGCAGGTTGAGCTGTACCGGGGCTTCAAAGCGGAGGAACTCCTCCACCGCATCTCCGGCGAGCTCAGGCCGTTCGCGTAGCATCGCCATCTGCTCGGGGTGGTCGAGGAGCGTGCTCAAGCCGAGACCAATGGTCCCGGCGGTCGTGGTCAAGGCGGCGATGAAGAGCTGAAAGGCGAGAGCGATCGCCTCCTCGTCGCTGAGCGCGGCCTCGCCGTCGGGCGTCGAGGACGAGGTCGGAGAGAAGGTCGCCGGTCGGCTCCATGCGGCGCGCCTGGACCTCGGCCTCGAGCCGTTCGGTGCCGGAGCGGACCGCGTGGTCGGCGGCCGCCAGGACCTCGTCTGAGATCACCGGCACGGCCAGCGTCGCGGCGGAGAAGGAGCGAGCCCAGCGAAGTCCTTCGTCGTGCAGGCTCTCAGGCAGGCCCAGCAGGTGGCAGATCACCCCGGCTGGGATCTGTTGGGCGAAGTCCCGTGAGAGATCGGGATCGGGCCTCGTCTCGACCAGGTCGAGGAGGAGGTCGACCCGGCCCTGCACGTAGTCGGCCAGCTCCTCCACCCGGCGCGGGGTGAACTTCGGCGCGAAGGCGGTGCGCAGACGGGGGTTGGTGTGAAGCTCGATGTTCTCGGCGTGGCCGGTGACGAAGACCGCGCCGAGCGCCTGCGAGCGGAAGACCGGCGCGATCTCGCGCAGGCGGCGGTAGAGCGGGTAAGGATCGGGATGCGGCGCGCGCTCGATCAACTCGGCGACCAGCGCCTCACCCTCGTCCCGCGTCGCCGTCATCCGCCCGCTCCGGTCGCGGCGATGTCGACGCCGCGCAGCCCGGCGGTCGCGGCAACGTCGATGGCCGGGCCCGCGGGGTCGATCGCGACCCCGTACTGCTCGCGCGCCAGCTCGCGGCTCAGCTTGCCTTCGACGACGTCGGCGAGGACCAATGCCGGGTCGCGCTCAAAGGGGTCGCCGCAGCCGCCGACGCCTGCGGTCGCGTGCCAGATCCGTTGCCCCGGCTCGACCTCGAGATGGACGTGGCTGCGGCGCTCCAGCTGACGCGGCGGGTCCAACTCGGTCCGCGAGGGTGACCCGGCTCCGCCGCCGTGAAGGCCCTCGGAGAGGCCGAGGTTGAGCGTCCGCACCATCATCGCCCCGGCGCCCAGGAAGCGCCAGCTGCGGAAGATCGCCAGCGAGCCGCGGAAGCGGCCTGGGCCGGCGGTGTCGGGGACGAAGCCGAAGCCCTCGATGACGACCGGGACCTGGCGCTCGAGCACCTCGGCGGGGATGCAGCCGTAGGATCCGGAGTGGACCCTCGCGACGCCGTCGATCCCGTCCTTGCCGGCGCGCGCGCCCCAGCCGCCCCAGTAGCCGTCGAGGACTCCGAACTCGGCGCCGCCGGCGCCGACGCCCGCGAAATGGATGCCGTCGCCGCCCTCCGTCACCGAGGATCCGCTCGTCGACCTCGAGGCGGAGCGCTCGCGGCACCAGCGGCTCGACCCGGTCCCAGTTGACGTCGGCGATCGTCGGCCGGCGCTCGTCGCGCATCTCGAGCGAATCGCGGAAGCCCGCGGTGGTGATCAGACCCACCTTGGCGGTCGTGCCCTCGATCACCGCGTTGGAGCAGAGCGGCGATGTCGTCGCCGAGGCGCTCGAGCAGCGAGAGCAGCTTTACCGTCCGCAGACCGCCGTCGTCGGCGAGGAGCACGACATCGGTGAAGGTTCCCCCGATGTCGAAGGCGACCCTCATCGGTCGCTCCCGCGGCCCCTTCGCGGAACCGGCCGGGTTCCAAACCTGGATCGTGCCGGGGATGCCGTCGAGAGTCGGTGCGCAGAGCACCAGGTCGCCCTCGCGGTCGAAGGCGAAGCCGTCCGGATGCCCCTGATCCAGCTCGAAGAAGACCTCCGCCGGGCCCAGCCGGTCGCCGTCGAGGGGCAGCCGCATCATCCGCATCGTGGCCCCGGTCCCCGAGCTGCGGGCGGCGAGCCAGGAGTTCGGGCCCGAGCGACTGCCGCTCGCCTTCGTCCCTACATCCGGAAGACGGGCGCGGCGCGGTCCGCCAGGGGAGCGTTGGCGCAGGCGCCGAGCGCCAGGCCGAGGACCGTCCGGGTGTCGAGCGGGTCGATCACGCCGTCGTCCCAGAGGCGCGCGGTCGAGTAGTAGGGGCTGCCCTGGCGCTCGTACTGCTCCTTGAGCTCGTCGCCGAGCGCGGCCTGGCCGACCTCCGTCATCACAGTCGCCGCCTGCTCGCCTCCCATCACCGAGATGCGCGCGTTCGGCCACATCCACAGGAAGCGCGGCGAGTAAGCGCGCCCGCACATCCCGTAGTTGCCGGCGCCGAAGGAGCCACCGACGATGACGGTCAGCTTCGGTACCCGCGCGGTCGCCACCGCCGCGACCATCTTGGCGCCGTCCTTGGCGATCCCGCCCGCCTCGTACTCGGGCCCGACCATGAAGCCGCTGATGTTCTGCAGGAAGAGCAGCGGGATGCCGCGCTGGTCGCAGAGCTCGACGAAGTGGGCCGCCTTCAGCGCGGAATCCGAGAAGAGGACGCCCTGGTTGGCGAGGATCCCGACGGGGTGTCCATATATATGGGCGAAGCCGCAGACGAGCGTCGTCCCGTATTCGGCCTTGAACTCATGGAAGAGGCTGCCGTCGACGACGCGCGAGATGACCTCGCGCGGGTCGTACGGGGTGCGGCTGTCCGGGGGGACGGCGCCGTAGAGCGTGGCGGGATCGACGGCGGGCTCCGCGGCGGGCTCGCGCTCCCAGGCGCGGCCGGCGGGGGGCAGGGTGGCGACGATGGAACGCAAGATGCGCAGAGCGTCGGCATCGTCGGCGGCGAGGTGGTCGACGACGCCCGAGGTGCGGGCGTGGAGGACGCCGCCGCCGAGCTCCTCCGCGGTCACCTCCTGCCCCGTCGCCGCCTTCACCAGCGGCGGGCCGCCGAGGAAGATCGTGCCCTGGTCGCGGACGATGATCGTCTCGTCGCTCATCGCGGGCACGTACGCGCCGCCCGCCGTGCAGGAGCCCATCACCGCGGCGAGCTGCGGGATCCCCTGTGCCGACATCGTCGCCTGGTTGAAGAAGATGCGACCGAAGTGCTCCCGGTCCGGGAACACCTCGTCCTGCATCGGCAGGAAGGCACCGCCCGAGTCGACCAGGTAGAGGCAGGGCAGCCGGTTCTGCAGCGCCACCTCCTGCGCCCGCAGGTGCTTCTTCACGGTCATCGGGTAGTAGGTGCCGCCTTTGACCGTCGCGTCGTTGGCGGCGACGACGACCTCGCGGCCTTCGACCCGACCGACGCCGGCGATGATCCCGGCCCCGGGCGCGGCGCCGTCGTACAGGTCCTCGGCGGCGAGCGGGGACAGCTCGAGGAACGGGCTGCCGGGATCGAGCAGCCGGTCGACGCGCTCCCGCGGCAGGAGCTTGCCGCGCTCGACGTGCCGAGCGCGCGCCTTCTCGCCGCCGCCCGCCGCAGCCCGCGCGAGGCGTTCACCGAGCTCGCCCGCGAGCCGCCGATGCTCGGCCTCGTTGCGCTCGAAGTTGGCGCTCGCCGGGTCGGCGTTGCTTGTCAGGACGCGACTCATCCGTCCTCCTCGGCCAGCTCGATCAGGACCGCGCCGCGGTCGACCTGGTCGCCGGCGGCGACGAGGACCTCGGCGACCGACCCGCCCCGAGGAGCAGCGATCGAGATCTCCATCTTCATCGACTCCAGGACGACCAACGTCTCCCCGGCAGTGACCGTCGCCCCCGGCTCGACCCGCAGCTGGACGACGGTCCCCGGCATCGGCGCCTCAAGCGACGCCTCGCCATGCCCACCGGCATCCGCGTCCCCGGCCGCCGGCGCAAACCGCACTGGCCCGACATCCCCATCCACCACCCACACCGCGTCTCGCTCCCGAAACACCGAAACCCAACGTTGATGGGCCGAAAAACCACGTATTTCGTGGTTTTTCGGCCCATCAACACCAGGGATCACACCGAGGTGGGTGCCGTCGAAGGTGAGGGTGCCGGTGGCGTCGTCGACTCTCCAGTCCCAGGCTTCGGATGCGGCGCGGACCGCGACCTCGATCGGGCCGTCGTCGCTTTCCAGGGTGCGTTTCGTCCACGCCGGGCCTTGCTGGCGCCAAGCGGAGCGGGTCGACCAGACGTCGTCGTCCTCGGGCTCGCCGAGCATCGCGATCACGGCGATCGCGGCTAGTTCGGGATTTGGGGACGGCGCGGCGACCTCGTCGCCCAGGCGCTCGATCAGGCCGGTGTCCATTCCCCCGGCCCTCACCTCGGGACGGGCGAGGAGGGCTCGGAGGTAGGCGGTATTGGTGGTCGGGCCCGCCACGACCAGCTCACCCAATGCGCGGCGCAGCCTTGACAGCGCCTCCTCGCGATCACTGCCTTCGGCGACGACCTTGGCGAGCATCGGGTCGTAGTCGGTACCGACGACCGAGCCCTCCTCGATGCCGCTGTCGACGCGCACCCCGGCCGGCTCGCGATAGGCGACGACGGTGCCACTTGACGGGAGGAACCCCGCCCCGGGGTCCTCGGCGTAGATCCGTGCCTCGACCGCGGAGCCGTCGCGCCGCACCTCCTCCTGGGTCAGCGACAGCGGCTCGCCCGCGGCGACGCGCAATTGCAACTCGACCAGGTCGAGACCCGTGACCGCCTCGGTCACCGGGTGCTCCACCTGGAGTCGGGTGTTGACCTCGAGGAAGAAGAAGCGCTCGGGGTCGTCGCGCTCGGCGATCAGCTCGACCGTCCCCGCGTTGACGTAGCCGGCGTGGCGGACGAGGGCGACTGCGGCCTCCCCCATCGCCTCGCGCAGCACCGGCGTCACCACCGGCGAGGGCGACTCCTCGATCACCTTCTGATGGCGCCGCTGCAGCGAGCACTCGCGCTCGCCGAGGTGGATCGCGTTGCCGTGGGCGTCGGCGAGCACCTGCACCTCGAGGTGACGGGAAGGCTCGACGAAGCGTTCGATCAAGAGGCGCTCGTCGTCGAAGGCCGACGCCGCCTCGCGGCGGGCGGCGCCGAGCGCCTCGGCCAGGTCCTCGCGGCGCGTCACCAACCGCATGCCCTTGCCGCCGCCGCCCGCCGCCGCCTTCACCAGCAACGGCAGGTCGCCCTCGCCCACGCGGTCGACGATCTCCTCGTCGCTCAGGTCCTCGCCGCCCCAGCCCGCCAGCGTCGGCACCCCGGCCTCGGCCGCGACGGCGCGCGCCCGCGCCTTGTCGCCGAGCAGCGCCATCGCCTCCGGCCCGGGGCCGACGAAGGCGATCCCCGCCTCGGCGCAGGCGGCGGCGAAGTCCGGGCGCTCGGAGAGGAAGCCATACCCGGGGTGGATCGCGTCGGCGCCCGAGCGCGCCGCCGCGTCGAGCACGCGCTCGATCGACAAGTAGGACTCGCGCGCCGGCGTCGGCCCGATGTGGAGCGCGCGGTCGGCCCCGCGTACGTGCGGCGCGTCCGCGTCGGCGTCTGAGAAGACTGCTACCGACTCGACCCCGAGCCGCGCCAGCGTGCGCTCGATCCGCACCGCGATCTCGCCCCGGTTGGCGATCAGGACGCGCTCGAACACGGCTAGCCTCGGCTTCGAGGTAGGCGGTCGGCCGGGCGCGCGGCGATGCGGGGCGAGCCGGCCATCAGCGACGGTGGTCGACCGGCCCGGCGAGGAGCGTGTGCGAGCCGAGCGGCCGGCCGAGCACCTTCTGCGCCTCGCGCGCGGCGAGCAGCAGCTTCTCCAGGTCGATGCCGGTCTCGACCCCCATCTCGTGCAGCATCGAGACGAGGTCCTCGCTGGCGATGTTGCCGGTCGCCCCGGGCGGGAACGGGCAGCCGCCGAGCTCGCCGAAGCTCGACTCGAAGGAATCGACACCCGTCTCCAGCGCGGCGAGCACGCTCGCCAGTCCCTGCCCCCGGGTGTTATGGAAGTGCGCCGTAAGTTCCACGCCCGGCAGCTCCTCGTGGGCGCGAGTGAAGAACTCGCGCACCTGGACCGGGTTGGCCATCCCGGTGGTGTCGCCGAAGCCGACCTCGACCGCGCCCGCCGCGGCCAGCGCGGCGGCGAGCTCGAGCACCCGGCCCGGGTCGACGTCGCCCTCGTAGGGACAGCCGAAGCTGGTCGAGATGACGCCCTCGCAGCGCAGCCCCGCGGCGCCCGCCTCGGCGAGCACCGCCTCGACCCCGGCCAGCGACTCGGCGACCGTGCGGTTGACGTTGTGGCGGTTGTGGGACTCCGAGGCCGATAGGAAGACGTTGACCTCGTCGATCTTCTGCCGGTGCTTGAGCGCGGTGTCGAGCCCGCGCTCGTTCGGGATCAGGACCGAGACCGCGACCTTCTCCGGGATGCGGGCGCGCTCCAGCACCTCCTCGCCGTCGGCGAGCTGCGGGATCACGTCGGCGCGGACGAAGCTCGTCACCTCGAGCCGGCGGAGCCCGGTCGCGGCGAGCATCTCGACCAGGCGCACCTTGTCGTCGGTGGCGATCACCTCGGGCTCGTTCTGGAAGCCGTCGCGCGGGCCGACCTCGCGGATCTTGACCGCGTCGACCATCAGCAACCCAGCTGCCGGGCGATCACCATCTGCTGGACCTCGTCGGTCCCCTCGCCGATCGTGAGGATCTTCGCGTCGCGGTAGAAGCGGCAGACCGGGTACTCCTCGATGTAGCCGTAGCCGCCGTGGATCTGCACCGCCTCCTCGGTCGCCCGCACCGCCAGGCGCCCGCTCTTCAGCTTCGCCTGCGCCGCGGTGAGGCTGAAGTCCCGCCCTTCGTCCTTCAGCACCGCCGCTTTCAGGGTCAACAGTCGAGCCGCCTCGATCTCGGTCGAGAGGTCGGCGATCTTCGCCTGGATCGACTGGAATTTGGAGATCGGCCGGCCGAAGGCGCGGCGCTCCCTGGCGTAGGAGATCGCCTCGTCGAGCGCTCCCTGGGCGAGCCCCACCCCCATCGCGGCGACGCCGATCCGGCCGATGTCGAGCACCTGCAGGAACTGGCGGAACCCCTCCCCACGCGGGCCGAGCAGGTTCTCGGCCGGGACCCGACAGCCGTCGAAGGCGAGCGGGCGCGTGTCGGAGGCGTTCCAGCCCATCTTGCGGTAGGGCTGCTCCTGGGTGTAACCGGGGGTGCCGTTCTCGACGATCAAGTTGGAGATCTCGTCCTCGCCGGTGCGAGCGGTGATCGCGACGTGCCCGGAGATCTCGGTGCCGGCGTTGGTGATGAACTGCTTCGCTCCGTCGATGACCCATTCCCCGTCGCCGTCGAGCGAGGCCCGCGTGCGGACGTTGCCGGCATCGGAGCCCGCCTCCGGCTCGGTGAGGCCGAAGGCGCCAAGCTTGCGGCCCGCGCAGAGGTCCGGCAGCAGCCGCTCCTTCTGCTCGTCGGAGCCGAACAGATAGATCGGCTGCGTGCCGAGCGAGGTGTGGGCGCAGAGGGTGATCGCCACCGAGGAGTCGATCCGGGTCAACTCCTCCACCGCCACCGCGTATTGCAACGACGTGCCGCCGGCGCCGCCGACCGACTCCGGGAAGGGGATCCCCATCCAGCCCAGCCTGCCCATCTTGGCGACCAGCTCGTAGGGGAATTGCTTGGTCCGGTCGAGCTCACCCGCGACCGGCGCGACCTCCTCGACCGCGAATTCGCGGACCGTCTCCTGCAGCAGCCTGGTGTCGTCGTCGAGATCGAAGATCATCCCGGCAGCTTATCGAAACTTCTTTCAAAGTTTGAACGAACGGTCAAACTCGCAGGCGCCTGACTACGATTGCCCGATGCCGCGCCCGGACAGCCCCACCCCGCGCGCCCGCTGGGACCGTCGGCGGGCTGAGGTGATCGAAGAAGCGGCTCATATCTTCGCCCGGCGCGGCTACGACCAGACCTCGGTGCCTGAGCTGGGCGAGGCGCTCGGCCAGGCGACCGGCAGCCTCTACCACTACTTCGGCGGCAAGGAGCAGCTCTTGATCGCGATCTGCGACCAGCTGATGGAACCGCTGCTCGAGCGGACCGAAAGCCTGCTCGCCGAGCAGGCCCCGGCGCGCGAGCAATTGCGCGCCCTGGTCCACCTCTGGGTCGCGCACGTGATCGACCACCAAGATCACATGCTCGTCTTCCAGCAGGAGCGCCACCTGATCGACCACGGCGCCCAATGGCGAGGCGTACGGGAGAGCCGCAAGCGTTTCGAGCGGTTGGTCGAGGGCGTCCTGAGGCAGGTTGGCCGCGGCGGCGACGAAGAGGCCGATCAGCGCCTACTGCTGGCGGCCCTGCTGGGGATGGTCAACCACACCGCGCAGTGGTACCGCCCGCGCGGGCGCCTCGGCCCGGAGCAGATCGCCGACGGTTTCGTCGACCTGGTCCTGGCGGAGACCGAGGGGCGCCCAGCCGCCTAGATGGACGATCCCACGGCGGGGACGATCCGGCGGCGTGGTTCGTGGCCGGGGCGGCCGTCCGAGTTGCGTCCCGCCGGGAAGGACACCGGTTCGGGACGCCGCGGAATCGAGCTCTAGCCGAGCGCCGACACAACCCCGGGCAGCGCGTCCAGGCCGCGAGCCCAGATCTGCTCGGGTTCTCCGGGTCGAGCGCAAAGGGCATGAAGCCATCGGCGGGCGGGGGGCCGTAGGGGTTACCTCCTCAGGCAGTTTAGTCGGTCGATTGCAGCAGTCGGATATCGCCAGTTCCGGGTGGATTTGAGGGGGGCTTGGGCCACCGAACGCGGACCGGTGGCCCATTGACTGCCACGGTCCCAATGTGTCGATTTACCGCGGTCAGGTTGACTGGCGAACGACCTCGATCTGGGCAAAGCGCCGGCTCCTTTCCAGGATTCCCTCGATCGCTTCTGCGGCGAATCCAAGCTCGACGAGGAACGACATCTCGAGGATCGTCTGCAGTTGCGTCGTAAGGAGGAGGAGACGGTGCCCTTTTGCGGCCCTCGTCTCGAGCCCAGGGTCGTATTGGGTGTAGTAGTTGCGTGCGTCCCTGAATTCGACGACGAAGGCGTCGAGGTCATCGCCGACGATCCGTCGCGAGACCGCCTCGCACTGTGAGAGCACGTCACGGACTCGCGCCGCCAGATTCATCCTCTCGGGCCGTCCGCGACACCGGAGGTCATAGGTCTCGAGGGCCTGCGCAAAAGCCAGGAATTTGACTTCGAGGTAAGGATCCCGGTCGTAGAGGGCGCCAAAGTAGAGGTTGAAGACCGGCTCCAGGCGATCCTGCCTTTCGAACCACAGTCGGAACACAGTCGAGGGATCGGCGTCGGCAAGCGTGAAGAGCATGCCGATGGGGTCCGAAGACCTCGTTGACAGAGCTTGATTCGTGCCTAGTGTGGCGCGAATCCCTCAGGAGGAGGTTTCGATATGTCCAATCCGACCGGCGACCCGGAGGTCGCCGCCCGGATCTGCCTAGCCGTACCGCGAGCCTTGGTGCGATCGCGATGCTGGCCGCGACCGGTGGGGCGCAGGGCAGCGCATTGTTCTTCCCGCGCGCGATAGCCGAAGAAACCAACGCACTCTACGACCACGACGGCTTCTGGGGCGGTCCGCGGGGCGTGGACTACGCGGCGATCCCCGAACCGCAGCCGATCCAGGTCCCGATTCTGGAAGTCCGCTTTCCCCGACTCACCACCCCCCCGTTCGGTGGTCCCCGTGCCATCACTCTTGGTACCGCGGGAGCCCGACGCGAAGACTCACGCCGAAAACGCGATCCGCATGGAGTGGATCACCGAGGCTGTGAAGGTCGAGGGGGGATCTCGACGCGAAGCAATCTCCGTCGACGCGCCGACCTTTGGGCACGAGGCCGACGCGATGATCGGTGGCGATCTACTTTGGACCTCCACGCTCGTCGGCGTTGACGGGCGCGGCGGCGGCGACCTTGGCGTCGATGAGCAACTGGACAGGATTTTCGAGCAGCGCTGCTATGCGAGCAAGGCCGAACCTCCATTGACCAGACGCTCCGGGTGCGCGCCTTCGTCTTGTCGGCCGCGATGGCGGAGAACGTCTATGCGGCCGTCAAGCGAGCAATCCCCAAGGACCCACCATGCGTCGTGGTGGCCGAGGTGCCTGGACCGCTCCACGTTCCCGGCGCCGCTCTCGAGCTGGACTTTGTGGTCTACGCCCCAGATCCCGCTTGAGGACTTTGTTTACCCCTTGCGATCGGCGATGGTGAACTGAGCAGCGACCGTCGTGAGATAAGTGAAGGTCACGGCGAAGCTCGTGATCGGGAAGGCCGCGCGTCCCTGCACAAGACTGGCGATCATCACTGCCTCGCCGACCGCGATCCCGATCGCCGGGAAGTGAAGCGCGCCCCATAGACGGACCTCGCGTGAGCGACCAAGGGACAGCACCGCACCGACGCGACCGTGTGCCGCAGCTCCGACGCAAGCGTAGGCACATACGGCTCCGACCAGGAACAAGATGGCCTCCAGACTGTCCGGGGCTCCAGCCGCATGACTGACGATCGCGCCGGTCGTCCAGATGGTGAGGGTGTAGCCGTACGGAGCAGCCGTTGCTCCGATGACCGCCTGGAGGTGATCGCGATAGCTGCCGAGCATGCTCAGGGGATCGCCCAACCGTCGACCGCGCGGGCAGCATCCAAGACCGCCTCGCTCACCGTCGGGTGCGGGTGGACCATCCGCTGCAGCTCCGGCGCGCCGCCCTCGAGCGCCATCACAGCGACCAGCTCGGCGATCATGTCGCAGGCCCGTGTCATTGCTCAATCTGGCCCCGGAGGCGTCTTCGCGGTCGACGAAGGCGTCGTCCTGATCATGGTCGTGGAAGCGCGCGCGCCGGCTTTTCGGCAGTTACGTCACTCACCCCGTCCTCCTCGTTCCCAGACTTCTTGGATTTCGCCGCGGCGGTCGTAGGGCCGCCATCTGCGCACCAGTCCGCCAGCGAAGGTGAAGAGCCACTCCATCTCCTCCTCGCCGGCCGGACTCCCGTCCTCCGCCCAGACCCAGCGGCGCGTGATCTCGACGATCGCCATCTCGCCGTTCCCCCACCCGGGGATCAGCAGCCCGTCGAGGATGACCGTCTGCTGGGCACCCCCGGGCTTCTTCGTCGCCCACTCGCGAGCCTCGGCCACGCCCCGGCGCGGCCCGCGGCCGGAGTGCAGTTCGACCTCCGGGTGGAGCACCGCGGCGAAGGCGTCGAGATCCTGCTCGTTGAAGGAGCGGATGAACTCGCGCACCGTCTCCGGCGGCGATCCGTCGGCCATTGCGGGCCTCTCAGGCAGCAGGCGCGCGTCCCACCTGGAAGGCCGGGAAGAAGCCGGGCGGGAAGTCCTTCTCCCGTTCGAACCGGGCCCACTCCGCTTCCTCGCGGTCGAGCACCTTGGCCACGGT
>JBOGYZ010000169.1:0-18599 GCA_050697015.1 Solirubrobacterales bacterium | reverse complement strand
GTGCTCGACCGCCCCGCGGCGCGGCTCCGTTTTGACCAGCTCGACCATCCCGACCTTCACCAGCTCCTTGACGTGGTAGCTGACGTTGCCGAGCGGGTGGCCGCCGAGTTCGGAGAGCTTGTTCGGGCTCGCGATCGCCAGCTCCTTCTCGAGCACGTGGAGGATCCAGAGCTGCAGCGGGTGCGTCTTCCGCAGCGCGAGCGTCCTCCAGAACGTCGCCTCGTTTTCGGAGCGGATCGCCCGGCGCTGAAGGTCGACCCACTCGGTCTTCTCGGTCTGTGGGATCGCGGTCGCCATCAGGACGCCGCCAGTACTGCCGACGCCTCACCGAGGTCGTCGACGATGAACACGTCCGTCCGGTGTTTGCCGGGCCAGACCGTGAGGATCGAGATCGTCTCGTCCGCCTCGGCCGCCGCGATCAGGCTCACCTTCTCCTCGACCTTGTTCGCCCAGTTCATCCCGGACCCCTGCGCGTCGATCGGCGTCGTGGCGATCGCTATGAACGGGACGCGATCGTCGGCGTAGGGGAAGGACCCCTTCGCGTCGGAACACTTCCGCGGCTTCTTATGCCACGCGTTATCTGCCATCTTCCTTCTCCTCTTTCTTTGCGTTGCGTTGGACCTCTTCGAGTAAGTAGTGGCCGATGTGCTCGGTGTAGGCGGGCGGGATCGCTTGGGCGAGCTCAGCGCGCGTCATCCAGTCGATCCCCATCGCCTCCGGCCAATGCTCGGCCGCCTTCCCCCCGCCGGTCCCGTAGACCGGGACGAAGGCCGAGTCCATCTCGACGCCGTGGCGCCAGACTTTGTACTTCTTCGGCATCGCGCCGTGGGCGCAGCCGCCCGCTCCCATCACGGCGAAGCTCGTCTCGAAGAGCCGGTGCCGCTGGACGCCGAGGTTGAAGCTCGAGCCGCAGAGCGTCGTCGCTTCGACGAGCGGCGCGCCCTCGACGTTCTCGATCACGTAGGGCAGCCCCAACTCGACGAGGAGGTCGCGGGTCGGGCCGACGAGTTCGGGGTAATCGTTCTCGCGGTTCTGCGGGTGCCAGGCGAGGTCGGAGTGCGCCTGGCACGGAGGCGAGGCGTGGACGGCGGCGAGGTCTAGTCGGTGGATCGTCCGTCCCGGACTCGACTCGACCATCTGGCCGTCGATCAGCAGCCGCAGTACCTCGAGGGCGTCGCGCTGGATGAATTCCGAGCCGCAGTAGTTCGGCTGGGGCTCGATGTCGACGCCGACGACGAAGAAGCCGGCGCGCTCGTAGCCCTTCGTGCAGCCCCCTGCCTTGCAGTAGAGGTCGAGGAGGATCGGCTTCGCCATCAGGACCCCGCTGGCTCGAGGCTTGCCATCACGCGCCGGACCAACGTCTCCTCCGCGGCGGCCGGGACGGCGTTCCCGATCTGGGCGACCTTCTGCCGCTTCGTCCCGCGGAAGTCGTAGCCCGCGTCGAAGTCCTGCCCGCGCTGAAGCTCGTGGGGCTGGAGCATCCGGAAGCCGCAGTCCTCGACGGCGATCGACTCCGGGTCGTACTCGACCAGCGACTGGCCGTCGCGCGACTTGATCGTCCCCATCGGGTCGTCGTCGGCGTGGCGGGCGTGGCCCTGGTAGGCCGCGTCCTTCGAGCCGTAGTGGGCGACCACCAGACCGTGATGGGCGCCGCGGGTGAGGATCGTCGATAGCGGCGTCTCGCCGGGCGGAGTCGGGGTCATCCCGCGCCGCGCCGTGTCGAGGAGGTAGAGCGAGTTGATCGTCGTCTGCGCGGGCATCGGGTCTTTCCCCGCGTCGGCCGACGCGCCCGACGAGCGGTGGGCGATCACCGCGGCCTCCGGCGGGGCGAGCAGGTAGAGCTTCGACCCGGTCGTTACGGTATGCATCGCCTCGTCGACCGCGGGGCGCGGCGCGTTGTTGTTCATGTTCGAGACGATCAGCGCTTTGTCGGCCCCGGTCGCGAGGGTCCGGAAGGGTTCGTCCGTCTGCCAGGCGCGGGCGTAGCCGGGACGCTCGAAAGCGTGCCCGCCGACCTGGACGACTAGCGACTGCTCCTGGAAGGCGGTCAGCGTCGGGAGCGGTACCCCCGTCAGCCGGGCCCGCTGCGAGCCGTCGGCGTGGGTGATCGGGACGACCATCGGCCGGTTCGCGAGCTTCCGGAGCCCCTTTTCGATCCGCTGGATCGTCGCCGGCGCGAGCGGCTTATCCCGGTCGCCGATCCGCGGGTTCTCGAGGTCCCAGTCGATCGCATCGGCGGCGGGCCGGACGGCGAGCCAGATGCGGTCGCCGCAGACCAGGCAGGCGTAGAAGTATTGCGAGCCGTAGGCGCCGGTCGTCGCGTTCGGCTTCTTCCAGGTCTGGCGCCCTTCGCCCAGCTTCTCGCAGGAGGGGCAGAAGCCGAATCCGTTGATCTCGAGGTCCGGCCGCCGCCCGCCCTTCCGCCAGAAGACGACGAAGAGGCGATCGCGCGACTGCGGGACGCCGCAGACCATCGCGTTCAGGTGGACCAGCTGGAAGTCGTAGCCGAGCGCGACCATCGCGTTGAGCCATGCGGCGAAGAGCGGGCCGTAGTCGCCCTGCTTGAGCTTCCGACCTCGCGGGAGCCCCCACTTCACGGCCTGCTCGACGTTCTCGACGATGATCGCCTCGTAGCCGTGATGCTCGGCGAAGTTCGGCACGTCCCACATCGTCGCGCGGGAGCGTTCCGCCTCTTTGTCGCCGTGCGGATCGAAGAGGCTCGGGTCGTCCTTCGGGCGGCCGCGAGCGTAGGAATGGTGCGTGCACTCCGGGCTCGTCAGGAGCATCGTCGCCTTCCGGAAGCGCCGCGGGTTCGTCGTCGTCACGTCGCAGCAGGCGACTTCGGCGCCGTGCTGGGCGTGGTTCGCCAGGTAGGTCTCGCAGGCGACCGGCGAGTGGTTCATCCCGATCACGGGACGGGCGCCGGCGCGGACGGCTCCGAGGCTCGAGCCCCCGCCACCGCAGAACTGGTCGTGGAAGTCGACGCCGCTCATCCGATCTGGAAGCCCCCGCCGCCGAACCGAAGGGTCGAGAGGTCGACGAGCTGGACGCCGCCAGCCATCCGCTCCTGCTGCTCGCGCTGTTCCTCTTCCATCGCCTTCCAGCGATCTTCAAGCGCCTCCGTGATCTCGAGGACGGAGCCGATCACGGCCACGTCGATCTGGACGCGGACGACCTCGGCCTTCGTCGGCGGACCGGAGAGGACTCGCAGCTCGACCTTCCCGGACGGGTCGGCCTCGTTGATCTTGGTGGTCACCTCCTCGTAGCTATCGGCGCACATCCGCCGGCCGAATCCGGCGTAGAGGTCTAGCTGGCAACCGGCGGGGACGCGCACCTCCTCCATCTCCGGTAGCTGCTCGTCTGCGGGCATATCGTTCATCGGTCAGGCTCCTTTCGGCCAGAGGTAGTCGACCCGTTCGCGGGCCGCCACCAGTATCTGTGCGTCTTCGACTTCGGGCCAGTAGTCCGGCTCGCCGCTCCGCCTCACGCGGTCTTTCGCGATCTCGCGGATCTGGGTCTTCGTTAGCTGGCCGATCCGGACCTTCTGGCCGAGAGTGGTCCCGACCTCCGTTTCGGCCTCAAGGGCGATCGCGCAAGCGAGATCGAAGCTGACCAGCTCGTGGCGAACGTGGACGACGAGGCTCACGCCTTCTTCTCCTTGCTCAGGTACTTCAGGGCGACCTCGCGGCCGATTTCGAGAACGGAGTCGACCGTCGGGCCGGGCTCGACCGTCGGGTCTTTCGCGGTCCGCTCGTAGCCGACGATGATGTAGTCGGCGGTCAGCTTCGCAAGGATCCCCGCGTCGACGGCGACGACCTCCTCGGTCGGTCGGCACGCCTCGCGGAAGCGGTCCTCGTCGAACCGCGGGTTGTCCGCCTTAAAGACCTCGGCGAGGACGGCGCCGACCAGCGCCTGGTCAGGCGGGGTGAGTCCGATCGCCTTCAGGTTCGATGCGACCGCCTCATAGAGCTTCTTCGATGCCAACGGGTTCCTCCTAAGCGATAAGGGTGACGCGCTGGAGACTACCAGAAAAGCAAGCGAGTTATCCCTGCTCGTCGAAGATCGGCGACGCTTGGGACTCATCCTCCGGCAGGATCTCCAGCGCTTTGGTCAGGTTCTGCTCGACGGCGCCGAGGTCGCGGAGAGTCGCGGATATGCGACCGCGAAGCGATTCCCGGCCTCTCCCGGGCTGAAGCGCCGAGACGATCTCGCCGACGAGCGGGACCACCTCCGATTTCTTCACCCAGTGCCCGAAGACGATCCCGGACTTCTCCCGAAAAGTGCTCCAAACATCTCGGTAGTCCTCCAGCTCGCGCTCAAGGCGGGCTACTTCGTTGCGGTCCCGCTCGGACTGAGACTGGTACTTGAAGCGGATCTCGCCCTCGTACTCTTCCTTCCGAGCTTTCAGCTCCCGGTTGAGGTCGGCTTTCACGGCGCGGCGAAGCATCGCGGCGATGAACTCCGGGGCGGGCGCCGCGGGATCGAGCGGAGTCGCCTCCCTCCGGCACGTCAGACGTTTATGCTTCGTCTCCCGGACGAGCCATCCCCAGTTGGGCGGCACCTCGCCGAGCTCAGCTACGTCGGTTGTGGTGACCAGCCAGAAGCGGTCGCAGTACTGGGCGATCGCCTCGGCCTTCTCCGGGTTCCGCAGCTCGCCCTGCCAGTCGCGCCTCGAGGTCTTCAGCTCGTAGCCCTCGATCAGGCACCCACGGCTCGGCCACATCCCGACGCTGATCGCGTCGATCGTGCGGTTGCTCGTCCATCCCGTGCCGCCCTTGACCTCGTCGATGAAGACGGCGCGCGACCCCTGCCCCTCCGGGCCGAGGACGCGCTGCCGCAGGATCTCGAGGAGTTCGGCCGTGTCCTTCCGGCTCACCCCTAGACGCGGTGGTAGCGCGTCGTCGCCTTCTCCCCGGTTCGCTCGAGGACACCGTCGTCGACGAGCGATCGGAGGCGGGTCGTCGCGGTGATGCGGCTGAGCGCCGGGAACTGACGGCGGATCGCGCCGGCGCTGAACTTCTCGCCGGCGGGGAACTCCCCCTCGAGGAAGGACCGGACCTCGGCGACCGTCGGGATCCGCGCCGCGTCGTCGGGCTCGTCCTCGCGGATCGGCGGCGTCGACGGCGGAGGCGGGACGGCTTCTTCGCGCTCGTCGAGTTTTTCGATCGGCGGAGGCGCGGGTTCGGCTTCGCGCTCGTCGAGCTGATCGGGGGTCTCGGCGGTCGGCAGTTCCAGCGCGGCTTTCGCGGCGAGCAGGCGGGCGCGCTCCTCGGCGACGGGGACTAGGTCGCCCAGTTCGTTCTCCAGCTCGGCGATCCGTCCTTCGATGGTGCTGATCAGCACGGTCTCTACCTCGCTGCGACCGACGACGGGCGCGGCCTTCTCGATGGTCTCCTCGTACACGGGGTATCTCCTCTTCGGTTTCGGTGGGTCGACCGTCGGCGGGGGCGCAGCCGCGCGCCGTTCGGCGATCGCCTTGACTTTTTCTCTGATGCGAGCGATTTCCCTCTCCAGGAACTCGTCGCAGCGGCCGACCTCACTAGTCCGGCCTGCAGTCCATCCGAGGGCCTTCGCGGCCGCTTCCTTCGCTCCGTTCTTCCGGAGGATGATCGCGTTTCGCTCCGCGGTCGTGAGCCCGGAACGATCCGGGTGCAGACGCTCTGGCGCTTCGGACGGCATCGATGCAAGCTATCCGTGCCCGCGGACGGCGACAACTTCCTCCTCCTTCGCTCGGGTGACCGCTGGACCCTAACGGTCCGGGTCGCCACCGGCGGCGTCCCGTAGCGACGCCTTGAGCTCGGCCGCCGCTTTGCGCACCTCTTTGCGATGTTTTTGCGGCATCTCGATATCGCCCACGCGCGCCTCGAAGCGGTTCACGGACTCGACGAGGAGGTCGACGATCACGCGGACTTCCCTGACGTAGCGGAGCGTCCCCAGCTCGTGGGGGAGGACGCCGATCGACTGCAGGAGGATGATGAGGTTCCGGCGCGCCTCGTCCGCCCCTTTCTTCGCGCCGACGGCGGCAGAGGGGTGCGAGGCGCCGTACTCGAAGGCCATCTTCTCGAGGTCGCCGATGGACGCCTCGAAGCCTTCGATCACGCGCTTGACGATCTCGACCGGGTCCATGTCGAGGAGGTCGGACATTACCTGCTTCTTCGATTTGTGGGCCCGTTTGCACTGGGAGATCGACAGGCCGACCTCGTCGCTGATCTCTTTCCAGGTCCACCCCTGCGCGACGCGCTGAACGATGAGCGTGTCGCGAAGGGACTTCTCGGCGTTCGTCAGCCCCTTGCTCCCGCGGGGGACGCTCGGCGACTCGCCGTCGCCTGCCTTCTTCCCGGATCCGCGGCTCCGGGTTTTCGGTTGTTTCCGCGGTTTCGCCCCCTTGCGTTTCGCCGGTTTCTTCGCCGGCGGTTTCGCGGGCATCTAGCTACTCACCGGGGATCCAGGCGTACGGGCGTTCACGGACCGATAAGGCTAGCCCCTGGGCTGCCAAAGCGTTGAGGCGACGCACCGTCCACTGAAGGGACTCGCCCGCGGCGTCCGCGACCTCGAGGGACGACACGGACTGCCTCCCCCTTGCCGCCGCGTCCAGAGCGGCGAGCACATCCAGTAGCTCCTGCGAGAGGAGCATCCCCGCCGCCCTCTCCATCGCGATCCGGGTCCGCTTCGAGACAGGCGGGGGCTCGCCACCGAGCGTCAGCTGGCCGGGCATCTGTTGGTAGCTCTGGATCGCGGGCCGGACGACGGGGCGATCGCGCTCGGGCTCCGGCCCGTCTTCGTGGTAGTGCGGCCGGCGGACGGTGAGGACGAGGTCGACCGGGATCAGGACCGGCTCGCCCCACCGGGCGTCGTCGAGTTCGAAGGTCGCGTCGGTCGGGCTAACCGAGACGACGTAGCCGCGGTAGCGGGGGACGAGGGCGTCGCGGCGACAGGAGACGACGATCTCCGCCGCCCCCCAGAGGTAGCCGCGGAGTTCCCACGCGAGGGACGATTGCTTCTTGAGGAGCGTCACGCCCTGGAGGCCGAGCGAGATCCGGTGTGGCGGCCGTAGCAGTCGGGTCCGATCCCGCGCTCGATCGAGACGGGGTCGGTGAGCGGCTTCCCGCAGAAGCAGCAGGTCAGCTCGATGAAGACCTCGGCCTTCTCCTCGAGGTCGTAGGCGCCGCGGGCCCAGGCGAAGACGCGCTGCGCCGCCCAGAGGCGGGCGGGGTCGACGCCCTTCGCCGGCTTCCACTCGCCGGTCGACGGGAGGAACGTCGCGATCTTCCCGTCCGGCCACATCAGCGTCGGGTCGTCGACGAAGACCACGTCGGCGTCGCGGATCCCGACCCGGCCCTCGATGGTCGCGCGGGAGACGAAGCCTCGGCCACCCTCTTCCCGCTTCTTCGCGGCGAACTGGACGGTGACGTGGTCGCCGGATTTCCTCGAGCGGACGGAGAGCGTCGCCCGCCCGCCGATCTCGAGGGCGCGCTTTACAGCCGCGGCGTCGGCGACGGCCTCGCGCTCGGCCATAGCCTCCATCAGATCAGCCCCCGCTTCGCGGCCTCGGCCTCGATCACGGCCTTGTCCATCCCGCCGACGACGCGGCGGAGTTGGAAGAGGATCGCCTGGTCGCTCATCTTCGAGGCGGTCTCTTCGATCGTGGTCCTGTACTGCTCCGGCTTCATCGACTTCCTCCTTCGTAGGGTGACGCGGAGAAGTCTACCAGAAGGTTAAGCGGATTATCCTTTCGCCGCCTCGACCGGGGCGACCTCGATGAAGGCGACCTCCGGCCGCGGGCCGCGGCCGCGTTGGTAGGTCAGGCCGGTCTCGCAACGATGGAAGCCGACGCCGAGCGATCCGCTCCCGCATTTGTCGCCGTCCGGCTCGGCGCAGACCCAGATCCTCCAGCGCGCGTCGCGGTAGCGATCTTCGAGACGACGCCGGACCTCGGCCGAGACTTCGATCTCCTCCGGGTCCGGCGTCGCTCGCACAATCAGAGAGGCTTCAGCTCGAACTTCTGCGACTCCGGCGGGATCGCTTCGTGGCCCTGGTCGAAGGAGTCCCGGGAGATCGCCCGGAAGCGCGCCTGCGTCTTCGCGTTCGACTCGATCACCGCCTTCGGACCGCCCTCCCCTTCGCCGGCGACGATCAGGACCGTCAGGTTTTTCGGCATTTCGTCGTCGAAGCCGATCTGGTCGACGATCGCCCGTTCGATCTCCTCCGGGATCCCATCGTCGCCTTTGAGAGCGTCGGAGGGGATCTCGAACTCCATCAGCAGGACCCGCTTCGTCGGTTTACTCGCCCGCGTCGCCGCGGCGGCCGCCTCGTCTTTTTCTGCTTTCGTTGCTGCCATCGTTCCTCCTACTTGATCGCGAGCCAGCCCGCGAAGTTCTGCCACCGCCAGAAGCAGTCGACCTCGGAGAAGCCCGCGCTGCGGAGTAGGTCTTCGTTCCACTTCGCCGTGACGGGGACCAGCACCCCCTCCAGCGAGAGCCGCTTGCGCTCGATCTGTTCCGGCGAGTAGCCGTTCTTTCCCTTGAGGTCGTAGTAGAGCTTCTTCATCAGCTCGTCGAGCTCAGCACTCTGACCCAAGACTTTCTCGACGAAGAGGAAGGCTCCGCCGTCCCGCGTGTGCTTGTAGACATCGCGGATGATCCGCTGCCGGTGCTCGATCGGGGTGAACTGGATCGTGAGGATGGCGAGGGTCGCGTCCGCGATCCCCACGTCCGGATAGCCGTTGCGGAGGTCGAAGTCGTGAACGTCGACGACGCTCGAGTCGAAGCGCCGGCGTAGCTCCTCGAGCATCGGCGCCGAGACCTCGACGGCGTGGTAGTCGGCCGCGCCGCGGAACAACTCGACGAGGGGCGCCAGCGCCTCCCCCCGCGACGCGCCGAGGTCGACGACGATCGGGTTCCGGTCCGCCGGGTCGGCCTTGATCAGGAAGCGGCTCGCGAGATCGGAGACCGCCTGCCGCATCACGTCGTATTGGGGGATCGACCGCGAGAGCATGTCGTCGAAGACCTGCGCGACCTCCTCGTCGAACTCCCAGCTCTCTCCTGCTTGCACTTCGTCTCGGTCGCTCATGGGACCCTCTCCTTCCACTTCACCGCGCGCCGGAAGAGACGCCGGATCGTGATGTGCGTCTCCATCCCGCCGTAGGCCGCGTCGTCGGGCATATCGACCGGCGTCGACTTCACGGCGTAGATGCCGACCTTCCCCGCCGGCGCCTCCTCGATCTCGAAGACCCGGCCGAACGCCTGGAAGCTGCGGGACTTCTCGCCCGTCTTCTCGAGGCTCTTGATGCCCTCCTCCTCGGCGATCCGATCTACGTCGGCGATCGGCGAGTTCGTCCGGGTTTTAGACATCGCCGTGCTGCTCCGCCGCGGCGCGCAGGACCACGTCGTCGCCGTCCATCACGAAGCCGCTCGGCTTCGTTCGGGCGAGCGCACCACAGCGATCGGCCGCCTCGCGGTCGGGCATCTGGATCCGCGGCGCCTTCATCAGCCAGGCCGACGCGGGTCCCAGCAGCAGCTCCTGCGGGATCTCGGCCGGGAGTTGGGCCGCGGCGGCCGCCCAGCGGACGGCGTCGTAGACGACGGCGGCGGAGTTCGGCGAGTCCTGCCCGGAGTAGCGCATCTCGACCTCGAGCTGGTTCCCGCAGAAGCCGGTCCCCTCGACCCGGATGAAGGCGATCTTCTCGTCCCGGAGGAAGCCGACGAAGCCGCTCGGCCCGATGTGGATCTTCGCCGGGTCGACCTCGGCGACGGAGGTCACGGCGGCCGTCTTCGAGATGCGCTTCGTCGCCAGCCGCTCCTCGTCCTTCATGTTGTAGAAGTCGGTGTTCCCGCCGAAGTTGAGCTGGTAGGTCTTGTCGATCCGCGCGCCCCGGGAAGAGAACGCTTCCGCGACTGCGCGGTGGAGCATCGTCGCCCCGACCTGCGACTTCACGTCGTCGCCGATCAGCGGGACCCGGGCGTCGGCGAACTCTTTCTTCAGCTCGTCGTCGCGGGCGATCCAGACCGGGATCGCGTTGACGAAGGCGACCCCGCCCTCGAGCGCCGCCCGCGCGTAGATCCGGGACGCTTCCTCCGAGCCGACGGGGAGGAAGTTGACCAGCACGTCGATTCCGTGTTCGTCGAGAGCGTCGGTAATCCCCGCTTGGTCGAGCCGCGGGAAGCGGACCGCCGACGCCGAGGTCGGGGAGACGGCGTCGACCTTCTCGGCGTGGCTCTTGCCGAGTCCGTCGGCGAGCGGGCCGTGGAGGACCGGGCCCAGCTCGGACTCGATTTCCCAGAAGTCGTTGGCGACGTTCGGCTCGGCCCACATCGCCTCGCGGAGATCGAAGCCGACCTTCCGCTCGTCTACGTCGAAGCCGAGGACGACCCGGACGCTGCCGGGCTCGTAGCCGCAAACGTCGGGCGTCAGGAGCCCGTAGGTGGTCGGGTCGAGATCCTGGTTGTCGATCTGGTCCGCCAGGAACTCGCTCCCCTGGATCAGACAGTTGGCGCAGTTGCCCACGCCAGCGACGGCTACACGTACTTCGTTCACGCTTCCTCCTTCGATCTGGGTGACACCAGCTTGCTTGGCAAGGAACTTATCACTTCGGCCCAGCGCTCGGCTTCCGCCGGAGAGATGGCGAAGACCTGCTTCTGTCGGCTCCCGATGCAGAAGGACCGCGACGACTGCGAGGCGTTCGGGAGATCGCCGAGCCCGCGCCGGAGATCGGCGAACATCGGGTGCTCGCGGAGCGGGGCGACTTCCTCCCGGCCGGTAATCCCGACGCCCTCTCGATCGAGGATCGTCATCGCCCGCATCGCCTCGTTGGCCGACCCGGCGACCGCCCGGAGGCGGTACCACGACGGTTCGGCACCGGGCGCGATCGACGCCGGCGCGAGGACCGGCGACTCGGCGAGCGCCCCGCGGATGATCTCGCCGACGAGCCGGGAGTTCATCACCCGCTCGGTGAGGGTCGGGAGCGAGGCGCGGGCGATCGCCGCGGCGCACTCGGTCATCTTCCAGTTGTCGCCGATCTCCTCGACCGCGACCCCGCGCTGCCAGACCGGGCCGGTCGACTCGCCGTGACCGAAGTGACGCATCCGGCGGATCCGGTCTGCGATCGCCGAGTACGGCGCGACGACGAACCCGCCCTCGCCCGCCGGGAGCTGCTTGCTCTCGTTCATCGAGAAGGCGGCGCCGTCCCGGCCGAGCGTCCCGGCGTCGTCGCCCTTGTAGCGCGCGCCGAAGGCCGGGCAGGCGTCCTCGATGAGGAAGAGGTCGCGCGCCGCCTTCGTGAGCCGGTCCCAGTTCGCCGGCGAGCCGTCGAGGTCGACGCCGATCGCCGCGACCGTCGACGGGCCGATCGCCTTCTCGAGCGCCGACGCACTCAGCGTCCAGCTTCCGTTGACATCGACGAGGACGGGCCGGGCGCCGACCCGGAGGACGGCGAGGGCGGTCGCCGTAAACGTGACGCCCGGGACCAGCACCTCGTCGCCGACCCCGACGCCGTGGGCCAGCAGCAGCGCCTCGAGCGCGGCCGTCCCGGAGCTGACCGCGACGACGCGGGCGGGCTCGACGCCGAGCCACCCCGCGAACTCGTTCTCCAGGGCCTCTATCTCCGGGCCGTCGACGAGGATGCCCCGGCGCAGCACGCGGAGGACCGCCGCTTCGTGTTCAGGGCCCAGCGGGATCGAGCAGGTGGGGTTCATTAAGCTCCTTCAGGATGCGGTTGTAGACGGCGACCACGCGCTCGGCGCGGTTCGGATTCAGCGGGGAGGTCAGCAGCTCCTCGTGCCACTCGCGGACGCCGCCGTTGACCTGCAGCGGCGACGGGCGCCGGTAGACGCCGGGCTGTTCCCAGAACTTCGGGAAGGCGCGGACGGCGATCCCCTTTGCGCCCATCCCCTTCGGGCCGCGGTTCATATCGCCGAGGTCGATCGAGAGCCCGACGCTCTCGAGCGGTTCTTCGGAGTAGGGCTCGACGAGGTCGACGCCGAAGTGCCGGGCCATCCGATGCATCTGGCCGGTCGCCGTCTCCTCGTTGTCGCGGTCCCGCAGTTTCTCCGCGCGCAGCTTCCTCGCTGCCTCCTCGCCTTCCTCCGCCCGCGTGACCATCACTTCCCGGCCGTCCAGTACGATTCCTCCGGTGCCGGCGAGGACGCGCGTCTCGCGGTCCTTCTGGAGCTGCCTCGCGATGTGCATGAGCGGCTGGCAGCACTGGACGGAGGTCTTCCGCGAGACCCGGAGGATCCCGATGACCTCGCGCACGTCGCTCTCGAGCTGGTCGAGGTTTCGGGGGATCCAGATGCCGGTGAAGTCGCAGTGAAAGCGCGTCGTCAGGCGGCGTGAGAAGACGTAGTCGCGGGAAAGTTCGCCCCCCTCCTCGACCGGCCAGTTCAGGACGTAGGAGTAGCAGTGCGGATGATGGCCGAGGTCGAGGCAGGCCGCGAGGATCGTCCCGGAGTCGAGGCCGGCGGAGAGGAGGAGCGGGAGCTTCGACGCGACCGCGGGGCGGATCGTCTCGAGCAGGGCGTCCCGCCAGCGCGCGGCCTGCTCGTCCATCGGCTCGCCGAAGAGCGGGGTCACGCTTCCCGCCTCATCCGCCAGACCGAGAGAGCGAAGAGGCCGAGGGCGGTCGCCGCCACGTCGAGTCGACCGTCGAAGAGGGCGATCGGCGCGCAGAGGAGCGCCGCGCCGGCGACGAGGTCGACGAACCACGGCGAGCGGTAGACAGCGACGACGATCATCGCGCCGAGGAGGAGCGCGATCATCGCAGCGCCTCCGCGAGCACCCGGCCGCACGCCTCGTACATCGGCGGGGTAACGGCGCGGCCCATCCGCTCCCGCTGCTGCTGCGGGGTCCCGGTCAGAATGAAGTCCGCGGGGAAGCCGCAGATCGACCTGAGCTCGGCGGCCGTGAACTTCCGACATTCGTTCGGGTGGCAAACCGAGGCCGCGCCGACCTGCGCCGCGGTCGCCGTCACGGTCGGGCAGGGCCGGTCCAGCTCCGGGATGACGAGCATGAAGTATTCCTTCGAGATGTCGGCGGGCTCGCCGTCGGCGCAGGTCGCCTTCGTGACGACACCCTCGCCGGAGGTCTTCAGGATCTCGTGGTCGACGTGGAGCGACTTCCCGCAGCGCTGGCAGGGGAGATAGCGGAAGTCGACCTCGCGGCCTTCGGACCGCGCCTGCGTGATCGCCCTCCACGACCGCCCGATCGCGAAGCGCTCCATCGAGACTTCGTCGACTTCACCGGGCTCCCGGTAGTGCTCGGCCGCGTGGAGGGCCTGACCGAGCGTGAAGGGCGGATCCGTCGTCGGTGGCGGGAACGCCGGCGCGACCCTCGCATAGTCTTCGTGGACGCCCATGAAGATCAGCCGTTTGCGGAGCTGGGGGACGCCGTACCAACAGGAGTCGAGCACCTTCGCCGAGGCCCGGTAGCCGAGGTCGCGGAGCCGCGCCATCACCGCCCACATGTACTCCTCGAGCGCGCGCCCCATCATCATCCCGGGGACGTTCTCGGCGATGATCGCTTTCGGGCGAAGCCCCTCCAGAATCCGTAGCCACTCGTCGAAGAGGTCGTCGGTCCGCTGCGCGGCGTCGGAGTAGGACTTCTCCTGTCCCCAGCCCTTCTCTCGTTTCCCGGCGGCCGAGAAGGAAGAGCAGGGCGGGGAGCCCTCGTATAGGTCTAGCTCGCCGGGCTCGAGGCCGAGGCGGTCCAGAATCTCCTGCGGCTGGATCTGCCGGATGTCGCGGCCGTCGACGTAGGTGCTCGGCGAGTTCGCCTCGTAGGTCGCCTTCGCCTCCGGGATGAACTCGATCGCGTAGGGGACCTTCCACCCTGCCATCCGGAGACCGAGCGACGAACCGCCGCAGCCGGAGAACGAGCCGACGCAGGTCAGCCCGTTCCATTTCCGTGCCTCGATCTCGCCCATCGTCAGCCGGACGTAGTCGCGGACTTCCTCGGCGAACCCCAGCTGATCGGTCATCCGGCGGCCGTCCGTTCGAACAGGGCCTCCAGCTCCTCGATCTCGTCGGCCGGTTTCTCGACGACGGCGAACTCGCCGAGGTCGTCGCCCATCTCGGCCTTGTCGACGAGCTGACGGCGTAGCTGGTCGCGGCGGTCGAAGTAGTCGTCGAGCGCAGCGGCGGGCCCGCTCATCGCCTCGATCACTTTGACCGCACCGTCGACCTGCCGCTCGGTGACTTCCGCCCGCATATGCGCGAGGCAAACGCTGTTCGGTTTCCTCGCCGCGTCGGCGAAGACGACCTCGAGGACCGCGAGGGCGCCGCTGCCGTGGGGGACGAGGATCCCGACGCTCTGGCCTTTGACCTTCGTCCAACGGACGATCGCAACCCGTTCGGTCCGCCGCATCGCCTCGTAGAGGACGCGGAGGATTTTCATCGGCCGCCCTTTATCGCCCGCTGCGAGGTAGTAGCTCCCCACGATCCGCTCGCGCGGGACGCGCTCCCGGCGGATGAAGTCGAGTACCTGGATCTGGTCCAGCTTCGTCTCCTCGTCGATCGCCTCGAGCTGACCGGTGAGGTCGATGAAGGTCCCGTCCTCGCGGCGGATGCCTTTGCGGACTTCCTCCGGCTCGACCTCGACGCCGGTCTCCTCCTCGATCATCACCGTCTTGAACTGGCCCGGCGCCGACTCGATCGGCGCGACGCCCGCGGCTCCGGGGTCCGGGACCGGCGGGCGCTCTTCCGGGCCGGGGTCCTCCATCACGGCGACCGGCTTCGCCGCGGGGACGACCGTCGAGTCCTCGGCCTCGTCCTCGATCCCGAACACGTCGGTGGGCTCGGTCTCGTCGACTCCCGACTCGACCGCTTTCTTCGCGGCGCGCAGCGGCTTCCCGTTTGGGCCCGCCGTAACGAAGCTCGGCGACTTCTCGCCCTTCCCCGTCGTCTTGAACAGTTTGACTGGCGCTTCGACGGACGCCCCCAGCTTCAGGACCGTCGTCGTCGATGCTCTCTTGACCGTCTCCATCTTGCTCTCCTCTCGCTCAGCCCAGGCGCTCTTGCGCGCGGGGCCGTGGGTCGTAGTAGTCGGGGAAGATGAGCTCGTCGACGGTCTCGAACTCCGAAACCGGCCAACCGGCACGGGCGGTCTCCGCTTTCGCACCGTCGTTCCCCTTCGAGATCGCGACCGACGGGCCCAGCTCGCTCATCCAGGCCGTCCGCCACTTATTGCCGTCCTGGATCGCGAAGAAGACCGGGACGCCGGTCGCGTCTAGCCGCTCGAGCAACGCGCCGCGAAGCGGGCGGAGCCCCTGCTTCCCGTGGGCCGTCACGGACGACTGGCCCCGGACCTCGACGGCGTATAGGAACTCGGTCTGCCGGTCCATCAGCAACTCGATAGGCGCGGCGATGAAGCGCGAATCCTCGGCGTCGACGGACCCGATCGACTTGATCGCGGCGCGGTGCGCCTTGACCGTGTCTTTCGTTACCTCCGATGCGCCCTCTTCGTAGAGCAGCGCGCCGTGGGGCGTTTCTAGGTGGTCCTCCAGCGCCTCGGCGTAGGCCGCCCAGTCCTCCGCCTCGCCGCTCTGCTCGGCGCGGCGCTTCAGCTCCAGCGTCACCTCGTTCTTGATCATCCTGCCGTCTCCTTCTCTTTCCGCCGGCGGTCACGCTCGTCGCGTTCTTTCCGGATCTCCTCGCCGAGCCGTTCGCACTCCGCCCTGATGTAGGCGGGCGCCGTCCCCTCGACGGGAACGGCCTCCGGCATCCGGCCCTGCTCTTCCAAACGGGAGATGTACGGCGAGTGCACGCCGATGATCTCCGCCGCGACCTTGCGCCCGACGAGATCGGGAGCGGTCGGCTGCTTCTCCAGCCACCGCCGGACCTTCGCCACGATCTCCCCCGGATCCGCGTCGTTGATGACGCGGACGAGCTTGTCGCGGTCGACCCAGCGTTGCGACCCTTTGATCACCGGCGACCCCCTTGGTTTCCGTCGTCGGCGACGAGGGCGCCGAAGAGGACTAGTAAGAAGCCGATGATGAACACCGGCCAGTACGGCGTGTCGCGGAAGATTTGCGACGCGATGCAGAAGAGTCCGGAGACCCCCAGTATGAGCCCAGCAACGAGGCTTCCTTTCACCGATTCACTCCTTCACGTTGGGTGACACCTACTTGGCAAGTACGTTAACACTTTCGGCGGACGCCGGGAGTTTCCTCCCAGGCGGGTCAGACGAGAGTGGCCTGATCCTCGGCGGGCTCGCTCGCGAGGCCGTACTGCTCGGCGGGCGGAAGGTCGCTGACGGTCTCCGGGAGGAGGAAGACCTTGATCGTCACTTTCGGATCCTCCCAGCGGTGGACGAACTCTTCCGTGATGAGCTGCTTGACGACCCGCGCGTCGTCCTGCCAGAGAAGGCCGGTCAGGGCGTCCTCCTCGCCGCGCCAGAGCTTCGTCGTATCCGGCGAGGTCGTCGGGGACGCCGGCGCGTCCGGCTTAAGGAGTCGATCGAACTTCCCGCTGCGGTAGTGGCCTTTGCCCCGCTGCCGGTAGAAGACGACCTCGACCGCGAACGGGACGCCGTCGTCGGGCATCAGGTAGCCCTGCTCGGCCATCGCGGCGGTGATGGCCTCCTCGATCACGACCCGGCGCTTCTTCAGCTCCTTCGCCTTCACGTCGGAGACGCTTACCTGCGCGTGCTGGTGGCCTGCCTTGTCGAACCACGTCTTGATCCGCCACTTGCCCTGGTCGTTTTTGAAGCGGACGGCGGTCCCCCGCTTCGACCCGGCCTGGACGGCGGCGCCCGGGATCTCGGTGGTCAGGACGTGCTTGGCGTTCGGCGGGGGCCAGAGCCGCGGCTGCGGCTTAAAAAGCTCGCGGATGTAGTCCAGCTCTCTCATGGCTCGAGCCTACGGTCGCGCCCGGACACCTCTACGTCGAGGCAGTGACCGACGAGCCGGGAGGCGAGCGCCCGGCCGAACCGCCGGCCGAAGTCGTCGGCGAGCGAGTCGAGGTCGCGGTTCGCCGTGATGATGAGCGGCGATTCTTCGCCGACGCAGTCGTTGACGAGCGCGAAGATCGGCTGGACGTTCCGGTCGGTGATCGGCATCTTGTCTATGTCGTCGAGGACGACAACCTCCCGCGGCTCCGGGCGCTGGAGCTTCGCCGCCGCCTTCGCGTAGATGGGGTTGCCGAACGGGAGGTTCAGGTCGGTGAGAAGGCGGACGCATTCGAGCCAACGAACCGGGGCGCCACGGCCCTCGAGGATCTGATGGATGGCGGCGGCCGCGATCTGCGTCTTGCCGTTGCCGAACCCGTCGCTCCAGATGTAGAGGCCGCGGGCGTCGAGCTTCCCTTCCGCCCAGTCCTTCGCCGCGGCGATCGCGTCCTCCCGCGTCTCCTCGTCCTCGGCGATCGTCTCCCACGTCGCGCCCCGGTAGAGCGCGGGGATCCCGGCGGTCGCGGCGCGGGTGTCGAGATCGTCGGGTTCCTCGAGGTCGAGGAGGGCCGAGCGGACCTCGTCGAACGAGGCGCCTTCGGCGAGGAGCGCCGCTTTGATGTTGTCGGACTTCTTGCTCATCGGTCGCGCTTCCGAGTGTAGTGGCGCTCGGATTTCTTCTTCCCGGCCGCCTCTTCGGCCGCGTCCTGGACGACCTCCGGGAAGGACTTTTCGCTCCAGATGACGTTCGGCGTCGGGCGCCGCTTCCGATCGCTCTGCTCCCACCAGCGGAAGCGCCAGGCCGACTCGACGAGCCGGACGTGCTTCGCCGCGTCCCACGTCGGGTGCTCGCGGACCCGCATCACGATCGCCGTCAGCGCCGAGCCGAGCCCGATCGACGCGCCCTTCCGGCCTTCCCATTCGAACTCGCGGTTCCAGGTGGCGACGGCGGCCGCGGCGATCGCCATCTCGGCGGGCGTCACCTGCTTCCCGCCGACCTTTTTCTTCTCGTGCAGGAACGACTCGGCGTCGGCGCGCATTTCGTCGGGGACGTCGGCGTCGCGCAGCTCCTCGGCGAGCGAACGCCCTCGCGCGGGAGAAGACGAAGACGTAGTAGTAGTTCCTGTATTAGAGCCCCCCGCCGGTTGCCCTACAGAATCGTTCGGGGTTTCGGCGTCCTTTCCAGGTTCCCCGTCGCGGGGTTTCTCCGGGCCCGCGAGCCCCGGCAACTTCAGCCAGTAGACGGCCGAGCGCCCGCGGCCGCCACCCTCCTCGAGCACGATCAGCTGCCCGCTCTCGATCAGCCGCCTCTTGACCTGACCGGCGCCGCGGGTCGTCTTCCGCATCCTCGCCGCCAGTTCCTCCATCGAGACGCCGACGACTACTCCTCGGTCGGTGGCCGCGTCGGCGAGGACGGCCAGCATCCTCCACTCGGCGTCGCTGCCCTCGCCGTGGTCGAAGACGGCGACGGTCGCCTTTGCGCTCATACTGCGTCCTTCCCGTCCGGCTCCCCTCGTAGGTTGCCGGAGTCTCTGGGGGCGGGCAGCCCCGCGTAGACCCCTTCGGCCAGTGTCGGATCGACGTCGCACGCAAGCGCTCGCAGCCGCGGCGAATAAGCATCGACCAGGTCGACGAACTGGGCGCCCACCAGCGGCGAGCGCGCGGTCAGGTTGAGGTGGTCGCTGATCAGCACGGGTTGACCCACCGAATGATCGTCCCTGAGC
>JBOGYZ010000168.1:0-10783 GCA_050697015.1 Solirubrobacterales bacterium | reverse complement strand
TCTCTCTATAAGGGGAGGCGACCGAGCCGGAGTCGAGGTGATCGCGTCCGATAACGATCGGCCCCTTGAGCTCACCGCTGCGCACCATCTCGTTGAAGCGCAGGCCGAGCCGGTGGCGCTCGCCGTACCCCGCCCAGCAGATCCGCGCCGGCAGGCCCTGGAACTCGACCCGCTCGCCGGCGAGGCGGATCCAGCGTTCGAGCGACTCGTCGCCGGCGAGCTCGTCGAGCACTGCCGCGTCGGTCGCGGCGATGTCGGCCGGGTCCCCGGACACCGCGACCCAGCGGAACGGCCCCTTGCCCTCGCAGAAGAGCGGCCGTACGTAGGCGGGGACGAAGCCGGGATAGTCGAAGGCACGCTCGAACCCGCCCAGCCGCGCCTCGGCCCGCAGGCTGTTGCCGTAGTCGAAGACCTCGCTGCCGCGGTCGAGGAATTCGACCATCGCCGCGCAGTGCGCCGCGATCGCGGCGCGCGAACGCCGCACGTACTCATCCGGGTCCTCCGCCCGCAGCCGCTCGGCCTCGTCGAGGCTGATCAGGTTCGGGACGTAGCCGTTCAGCGGATCGTGGGCGCTGGTCTGGTCGGTGACGATGTCGGCCTCGAAGTCGCGCGCCAGGAGCGCGGGCAGGACGTCGACGGCGTTCGCGCAGAGGCCGACGCTGAGCGCCCGCCCCTCGCGCTTCGCCTCTGCGCAGCGCCGGATCGCGTCCTCGAGATCGTCTGCCTCCTCGTCGAGGTAGCGAGTCTCCAGCCGCCGGGCGATCCGCTCCTTTTCGACCTCGATGCAAAGCGCCACCCCGCCGTTCATCGTGATCGCCAGCGGCTGCGCGCCGCCCATGCCGCCGAGCCCGGCGGTCAGGGTGATCGTCCCCGCCAGCGAGCCGCCGTGACGCCGCCGCGCGATCTCAGCGAAGCACTCGTACGTCCCCTGCAGGATCCCCTGGCTGCCGATGTAGATCCAGGAGCCCGCGGTCATCTGCCCGTACATCGTCAGCCCCTCGGCTTCGAGCTTGCGGAACTCGTCCCAGTTGTCCCAGTCCCCGACCAGGTTCGAGTTCGCGATCAGCACCCGCGGCGACCACTCGTGCGTGCGCATCACGCCGACCGGCTTGCCCGACTGGACGAGCAGGGTCTCGTCGTCCTCCAGCGTCTTCAGCGTGCGGACGATCGCGTCGTAAGCCTCCCAGGAGCGTGCCGCGCGGCCGGTGCCGCCGTAGACGACGAGGTCCTCGGGGCGCTCCGCCACGGCGGGGTCGAGGTTGTTCATCAGCATCCGCATCGCGGCCTCCTGCGGCCAGCCCTTGCAGGACAGCTCCGACCCGTGCGGCGCGTGGATCTCCCGGCTCACTCCAGTCCTCCTCTCATCAGCTCGGCTCCGTTCATTCGAGCTCGCCGATCCTCTCCTCGACGGCGGCGACCAGCGCCCCCGACCCGACCAGCTCCTCGGCGGCGGCGAGCTCCGGCGAGAGCCAGCGGTCGGCACCGAAACCGGGGACCGACTCGCGCAGGCGATCGCGGGCCGCAGCGGTCCCTGCGGCGGGCTCGTCCGGGCGCAGCTCCAGTCCCCGCACCGCGCAGGTGATCTCTACCGCGACTATGCGCCGCAGGTTCGCCAGCGACGCCCGCAGCTTGCGCGCCGCGCCCCAGGCCATCGAGACGTGGTCCTCCTGCGAGGCGCTGGTCGACAGCGTGTCGGTGCTCGCCGGCACCGCGAGCCGCCGGTTCTCGGCGACCATCGCCGCCTGCGTGTAGTGGCCGATCATCAGCCCCGAGTTCACGCCGGCGTCGTCGGCGAGGAACGGCGGCAGGTTCATCGAGCGGACCGGGTCGAGCAGGCGATCGGTGCGGCGCTCGGCGATCGCGCCGACGTCGGCCGAGGCGATCGCGAGCAGGTCGCAGACCTGCCCGAGCGGCGCGCCATGGAAGTTGCCGCAGGACTCGACCCGCCCGTCGGGCAGCACCATCGGGTTGTCGATCGCCGAGATCAGCTCGTAATCGGCGGTCCGGCCCGCGTGGTCGAGCGAATCGCGGGCGGCGCCGTTCACCTGCGGCGCGCAGCGCAGCGAGTAGGGGTCCTGCACGCGCGGGTCGCCGTGGCGATGACTGGCGACGACGGCCGAGCCCTCCAGCAGCCGCCGCATGTTGGCGGCGCTCGTCCGCTGTCCTGGCTGGGGACGGAGCGCGACCAGGTCGGCGGCGAAGGCGCGGTCGGTGCCGAGGAGCGCCTCGACGCTGAGCGCAGCGGACAGGTCGGCGGCCTTCAAGAGCAGGCCGAAATCGCGCAGCGCGAGCACCAGCATGCCGAGGATCCCGTCGGTGCCGTTGATCAGCGCGAGCCCCTCCTTGGCCCCCAGCTCGATCGGTTCGATCCCGACCGCGGCCAGCGCCTCGCCCGCGTCCCGGAGCTGCCCGTCGCGGTCCCGAACTGTCCCCTCGCCGAGCAGCGGCAGCGCCGCGTGGGCCAGCGGCGCCAGGTCCCCGCTCGCCCCGAGCGAACCGTACTCCGGCACGACCGGCGTCAGCCCCGCGTTCAGCAGCGCGACGATCCCCTCGGCGACAAGCGGACGCACGCCGCTGAAGCCCATCGAGAGGGAGCGCGCCCGCAGCACCATCATCGCCCGCACGACCTCGGTCTCGACCTCCGGTCCCATCCCGGCCGCGTGCGAGCGCACCAGCGACCTCTGCAGCAGCGCCCGCTTCGCCGCCGGGATCGGCGTCGTCGCCAGTGCCCCAAAGCCAGTCGAGACTCCATACACAGGCTCGTCGGAGGCGACCAGCTCGGCCACCACCGCCGCCCCCCGCTCCATCGCCGCCACCGCGTCCGGCCCCACCGTCACCCGCGCCCCGCCGCGAGCGACCGCGACGACCTCGTCCCTCCCGAGCCCGTTGTCGGTCAGCTCGACGATCCCGGATCTGCCCTCATTTCCCACCCTGCGGTTATACACTCGAACCGAGTTATACTTATCGGTATGACTCACAAGGTAGGAGCGAAAGGACAGGTCGTGATCCCGAAGTCGATCCGCGACCGGATCGGGATCCAGCCTGGCGACCGGGTCGTCTTCGACTCCGGCGACGAGGAAGTGCGGATCCGTCGCGCGGACCGGGATGAGGCGGTGCAGGCGAACCGGATCAAGGAGCTGCGCGGAATCTGGTCCGACGAGACCGCGGGGACCGACCAGCTCCTCGCCGAGCGGCGTCGCGAACGCGAGCGCGAGGAGCGCAAGGCGGAGGGACGCGGCGTTGGTCGTCTTTGACAGCTGGGCCCTGCTCGCCTACCTCGGCGACGAGCCGGCGGCGGGACGGATCGAATCCGCCTGGGTCGAGGAAGGCGCGGCGATCTCCTCGATCAATCTCGGCGAGGTCTTGTACATCCGCATCCGGACTCACGGTGAGGAGTCGGCAACCGCCGACATCGCCGGGGTCCGGAACCTGCTCGAAGTGACCGACCCTGACTGGCCGCTTGTGTCCACCGCGGCCGCGATCAAGGCCCGCGGCGGCCTCTCCTATGCCGACGCCTTCTGCATCGCCACCGCCCTGCGAGCAGATGCGCCCCTCTGGACCGGCGACCCGGAGATCATCGGAGAGGCGGTGCACCATTCGTGCGAGGTCGTCGACCTGTGTTAGCCCGTCCGAGACGCCCCGGACGTGAGGGGTTCGTGGGGAAGCCTGTACAGGGACGGCACGAACGTCGGACTTCCGTGACGGTCCCGCATGAAAGTGGGCCCCCGCAAAGGATGAGTTCGCAGTTCTCCGCGCTATGCGCGGATAAGTGCGAACTCACCGGGGCCGATGCATGAGGAAGGCACGCGGAAGGGTGACGTTCCCGGCATCTCCGTGACGAGGTCCGGGATCGGTGACGGATCCGTGGCACTCCCGAGTCCCATCAATCATCCGAGCCGGCCAAGGCCTCCTCGACGCTGTCGAAAACGAGCCCCTCGGTCTCCAGGCGACTGACTCGCAGGACGCGGCGCACCTGGGCGGTCGGCGCGGCCATCACCAGCTGCCGGCCTTCCTCCTCCACTCGGGCGTGGGCGCGGACCAACGCGGCGAGCGCCATCGAGTCGATGAACTCGCAGTGTTCGAGGCCGATGACGACCCCCGCCTCGGCCCCTGCCGTCCCCTCCAGGCTCGCCTCGAGGTCGTCTACGTCGGGCAGACCGCACTCACCGTGGATCTGGATGACACGGTAAGACGAGCTCCCGACCTCCCGTCGATTCTCCGTGAAAGTGGTCATGGACCGGGCCTACCCGCCCGCCGGGCCGGCACTCGCCAGACCCGTCGAATTTCATCCTTCCCGTGCCTGCGGGCTTGCCGCGAGCCCGCGAACATGGCGATCAGCCGGCGGTCAACCTGCCGGCCAGCTCCGTCGCCGCCGCGAAGAAGGCGCCGAATTCCTCCGCGTCGCGCTCCCGCGGGCCGCCGTCGAGCGTCGTCAGGATCAGGGAGCGCCCGTCGGTGCCCACCTGCATCGAGCCCCGCTCGGCGGGGTCGCCGCGGGGGACGCCCCCGGCCAGCGCCAGGGCCTGGAAGGGCGAGGCCGCCTCGACGACCAGGTTGGTCCACCCCATGTCGTCGTAGTCCTCGGAGTCGGTGAGGACCAGGAAGGCCTCCTCGCCGCTCTCGACCCGACCGCGCGCCGCCCGCGCGAGGACGCCCGGGAGGAAGGTCTCGAGGTTGCTCGCGCGGTAAGCGGCGGTGCCGATCGGCGCGAAGCCGACCAGGGCGGCCTGCTCGCGGAAGAACGCCTCGGCGCCCAGTGCCCAGGCTCGGTCCCCGAGCCGAAGCCCGTGCCGGAACGCCTTCGCCGCCTCCTTCACGCTCCGTGGCGGGGACGCGAACGGGTGCTCGGCGAGCTCGCGCTCGACCTGACCCCGACCGGAGTCCTCGCCGGGAACGGTGGCGCGACCGTGCCCGTCGATCGCGGCGACGCGGGCGAAGACGCGACCCGCGGCGGTGCAGAGGGCGTCGAGCTCCTCCTCGTCGGCGACGTAGCCGGGCACGAAGCAGGCGAGCGCGCCGTCCTGCAGCTCGAAGGAGAAGCGCTCCGGAGCTTCCTCGGTCAGCCACTGGATGATCACCGGCGAGAACAGCTGCCAGACCGCGAGCTGGTCCTGGTCGTGGTCGGTCGACACCGCGTAGCGCTCGAGCAAGCCGTCGCTCTCCAGCTGGACCTCCTTGTCGTCGAGCTTCACCACCTCGCGGTCGGCGTCCGGGTTCGAGCGATCCCGCTTGTCCAGGCGACGGTCGTGGCAGAGGACCCGGATCGCGTAGTCGCTGCTCTCGATCGCCCCGACGAGGACGAGCGTGAAGGGGCTGCGCTCGATGTCGGCGCGCCCCTCGTAGGCGTAATTCACCTGCGCCAGCCAGCCCCGACCGGCGCCCCCGGGCAGCTCGCCCGTGGCGAGGCTCGGCACTTCCTGCATGAAGCCGTGACGCATCAGCTGGGTCGCCTTCGGCAGGCCGAAGGACGCGGCGCGGTGCATCAGGCCGTGACCGGCCGCGTAGGCGGCCAGCGTCGGCGTCGTCGACTGCGGCTCGGTCGGCATCGCGAACCCGGCCCGGCGCCTGGCGTCAGCCCACGGCCGGCGCGGCGGTCGGGTCCGGCTCGGCGGAACCCGCGTCCGGCAGCGGCACGCCGGCGACCTCGTAGGCCTCCGGCTGGTCGAGCGTCTCCCGCTCCAGCAAGGCCCCGGCGAGCCGCTCGAGGCGATCTCGCTCCCGGCTCAGCAGGTCGATGACTTCCTCCTCGGCCTCGTCGACGATCCGGCGGACCTCCTTGTCGACCAGCTCCTGGGTCGGCCCGGACGCCGGCGAGGAGCCGGGGAGCAGCATCCCGTCCTGGCGGCCGTCGGTGACCGCGATCGGCCCGACCGCGTCGCTCATCCCCCAGCGTCCGACCATCCCGCGGGCGACCTGGGTGAGGTTTTGGATGTCGGACTCGGCGCCGGTCGAGATCTCGTCGAAGACGACCTTCTCCGCGGCGCGGCCGCCGAGCGCGACCTTGATTTTCGCCACGAGGTCCTCGCGGCGGTAGTTGTAGCGATCGCTGTCCGGCGTCGAAAGCGTCACGCCAAGCGCCTGCCCGCGCGGGATGATCGAGATCTTCCGGACGGGGTCGGCGCCCTCGGTGAGCATCCCCACCAGCGCGTGGCCCGACTCGTGGTAGGCGGTGCGTCTGCGGTCGTCCTCGGTCATCACCACCTGCCGCTCGGCGCCGAGCAGGATTTTCTCGATCGCGTCGGTGAAGTCGCGCTGCTCGACCTTGGGGTGTTCGCGGCGGGCGGCGAAGAGGGCGGCCTCGTTGACCAGCAGGGCGATGTCGGCGCCGGTCGAGCCGGGAATCGACGCGGCGATCCGTTCGAGGTCCACGTCATCGGCCAGGGTCACGCCGCGGGTGTGGATCTCGAGGATCTTGATCCGTCCGTTGCGATCCGGCGGGTTCACCGCGATGCGACGATCGAAGCGGCCCGGTCGGAGGAGCGCGGGATCGAGGATCTCGGGACGATTCGTGGCGCCGAGCACGATCACGTCGGTGCCGGGCTCGAAGCCGTCCATCTCGGTGAGGATCTGGTTGAGCGTCTGCTCGCGCTCGTCGTTCCCGCCTGAGATCCCGGCGACATTGCCCGAGCGCGACCGGCCGATCGCATCGAGCTCGTCGATGAAGATAATCGCCGGAGCGGCCGCTTTGGCCTGTTTGAAGAGATCGCGGACCCGCGAGGCGCCGACGCCGACGATCGCCTCGACGAACTCCGAGGCCGAGATGTGGAAGTAGGCGGCGTGGGCCTGACCCGCGACGGCGCGCGCGAGCAGGGTCTTGCCGGTCCCCGGCGGCCCGTACAGCAGGACACCGTGGGGGATGCGCGCCCCGAGCCTGGTGTAGCGCTGCGGGTTTTTGAGGAAGTCGACGATCTCCTCCAGCTCCTCCTCGGCCTCATCGATCCCGGCGACGTCCTTGAAGGTGACCCGACCCTCGGCGTCCGCCTGGACCCGGCGCGCGGTCGAGCGACCGAAGCCGCCGAGGACGCCGCCGCCTTTGCCGCCGGTCTGTTTGCGGATCAGCCAGATGAAGAAGCCGATGATCAGCAGGGTCGGGAGGAAGGCGAGGATGATCGTCCCGAACACGGAGCGACCGGAGTCGGGCGCCGAGGCGTTGATCACGACGTGGTGTTCGGTCAGCAGTTCGGTGACCGCCCGGTTGTCGATGAACGATGGGACCTCGGTCTTGAAGTCACTGCCCACCTTCACCGGGTCGCCGCCATCGGGCGGCGTGTAGGTCGCTTCCTTGTTGAGGGTCCCTTCGATCGAGTCGCCGGTCGAGCTGATGTCGCGCACATTGTCGGCGGTCACCTGTTCGACGAAGAACGGCTGATAGGGGACCTGCGGCCTGCTCTGGGGGCCGCTGGTGAGGACCGCGATCACCACGTTCAGCGCCAGCAGCCCGACCAGCGCCAGGATGAAGACCCGGTTGCGGGGGATGAACGGAGGTTTCTGTGGGGGCGGCGCGCCGCGACCGTCGGGGGCCGGATCCACCCGCCAACCGGACGGGTGCGGCGTCGTCGGCGGCGTCTGCGGGGGCGCTGCCTTCTCGGCGGTCTGCTGGGAAGGCGGGTCGGAAGCCAAGCTCCCAATGTACTCCTGGCGGGACGCGGCCACCCCGCCTTCGGCTCGGGTCGACCTCGGGGCTCCTCCGCCGCCCGCGACCCTATTGTTGCCCACCCTTTGTACGACGCCTCTCAGCAAGCGACCGCCGGCGGGGCGGAGGCCCGATCGCTGCCGGATTGGCCCGACGCCCGACCCCTCCGCGCCTGGCAGCAGGAGGCGACCGAAGCCGTGCGGGCGCACTCGACCGGGAGCTTCCTCGCCTCGGCGACGCCGGCGGCCGGCAAGACCACCTTCGGCCTCCACATCGCCCACCGGATGCTGGTCGCCGGGTTCGTCTCGCGCGTCGTCGTCGCCGGGCCGACCACCCACATCTGCCGCCAGTGGGCGGCCGACGCGGCCCGCTACGGGATCGACCTCGAGCCGAACCGCCCGAACTCCGACGGGCCCGAGTCGGCCGATTTCCACGGCGTCGCCGTCACTTACCAGACGATCGCCGCCGGGCCCGACACCCACCGTCTGGCCGCGAGCCGCCGCACCACCCTGCTGATCGCCGACGAGCCCCACCATATGGGCGACATGGCGGCCTGGGGCCTGCGCGCCCGCCGGGCCTTCGACGGCGCCCGCTTCCGCCTCCTCCTCTCGGGGACGCCGTTCCGCTCCGACAACTCGGCGATCCCCTGGGTCGCCTATGACGATGACGGCATCAGCCGCGCCGATTATGTCTACGGCTACCCGCAGGCCCTGCGCGACCGCGTGTGCCGCCCGATCACCTTCCTGCCCTACGACGGCGAGATGGAGTGGGTCTCCGACGGGCGGCTGCGGACCGCCGACTTCGACCTCGTCCTGCCCGCGGCGGAGTCGGCCCGGCGCCTGCGGACGGCACTCAGTCCAGAGGGCGAGTGGATGGGCGAGGTGCTCCGCGACGCCGACGCCAGGCTGAGCGAGGTTCGTGCCGAAGGCCACCCTGACGCCGGTGGCCTGGTGATCGCCTCCGACCAGGATCACGCCCGGGCGATCGCGGCGCGGCTCGGGTCGATCGCCGGCCAGCAGCCGGAGATCGTGATGAGCGACGAGCCCGGCGCCAGCCGCCGGATCGCCGAGTTCGCCTCCTCCGAGCGCCGCTGGCTGGTCTCGGTCCTGATGGTCTCCGAGGGCGTCGACATCCCCCGCCTGCGGGTCGGCGTCTACGCCACCGCGGCCCGCACCGAGCTCTTCTTCCGCCAGGTGGTCGGCCGCTTCATCCGCACCACCCCAGGCGGCCCCCGTCGCCAGATGAGCTACCTGCTGATGCCGGCCGACTCACGCCTCAAGACCCTCGCCCATGACATCGAGATGGAGCGCCGCCACGCCCTCGACCTCTCGCCGACCGGCGAGGAGGAGGCGGACGAGGAGTTCGACGAGCCCCCCAAGGAGCCCGGCGAGGGCGCCGGGTTCGCCGTCCTCAGCTCCGGCGGCGCCGAGCTCGACGACGCGATCATGAGCGAGACCGCCCTCCAGCTCTTCCCCACCGACGACCCCAAGCCGGTGGCAAAGCCGATCGTCGCCGCCCCGCCGCAGACCCAGGAGCCCAAACGCGAGTCCGCCTACGCGGCCCGCGAGCGCCTCCGCGCCGAGCGCAACCGCATGGTCGGCGACCTCGCCCGCCGCACCGGCAAGTCCCACCGCGAAATCCAGGCCCGCATCAACCGCGAAACCAAGGTGAAATCGGTCGCCAAGGCGACGATCCAGCAGCTGGAACGCGGCAACGAACTCCTCCGCCAGGACCTCTGGCGCTGAGCCGTCTGCATCAGCGACGGAGGCTTTGAACGTCCGCGGCGAACGGCCCGTAAGCCGGTGCGATGGAAGGATCCCGATGCGAGCCGCTCGTGCGGCCTCTGAATCCACAGTCGCTGGCAGGCCACCGAGACCGCCTGCACAGGACCGCATGGGCGCTTTGCGGCTCCCGCCAGGATGCCGAGGACCTGGTTCAGGAAACCTTCACGCGCGTACTCTCCCGTCCCCGACTTCTGAGTGGCGAGGCGAGCGAGCTGGCCTATCTGCTGCGCGTGCTCCACAACACGTTCCTGAGCGGACGGCGCGACGCCTCACGCAGACCACGCGCGGTGGTCACGCTCGAAGACGTAGAGGTGCCCGATTGGCACGCCACCCAGGCACCCCAGCAGGCGCTCGAAGTCCGGGAGCTCTACGCCGCGATCGCCGAGCTGCCGGAGCGCTACCGCCTCACCCTGGTCGCGGTCGACATGCTGGGCTTCTCCTATGCCGAGACCGCGAGTTGGCTCGGTATCCGCGAGGCGACCGTCGCCACCCGCCTCTTCCGGGCGCGCCGGCTACTCGTCGGTCGGATCGCCGGAGAGGAGGAGCCTGCCTCTGAGGTCGAAGCTCCGATCCCGCTGCGCGGACCGTCCCTGGGATCGGGAATCGAAGAGCGAGCGGCATAGTAGTTGTAGAAAGAGTCCATGGACGATCACCGGCAAGACGAAGGTCTCGATGCGCACGCGTTCTGGCTGCGCTCCCCTGGCCACGGCGAGATCCGACCAGCCGCGCTACGGGACCCCGGACCGGACGACGTGCTGGTCCACACCGTGTGCTCCGGCGTCAGCCGCGGCACCGAGTCATTGGTCTTCCGGGGCGCCGTGCCGCCGGATCAGCACACGACGATGCGGGCACCCTTCCAGGAGGGGGACCTCCCCGGTCCCGTCAAGTACGGCTACCTCAACGTCGGGACGGTGGAGCAGGGACCTTCGGGGCTGCGCGGCCGCACGGTCTTCTGCCTCTACCCCCACCAGACTGCCTACGTCGTGCCGGCGAGCGCGGTGACCCTCGTGCCCGAGGACGTGCCCCCGGCTCGCGCCGTCCTCGCCGGCACGGTCGAGACCGCGGTCAACGCTCTGTGGGACGCGGCACCGCTGCTCGGCGACCGGGTCACCGTCGTCGGTGCCGGGATGGTCGGCTGCTGCGTGGCGCGCCTGCTGAGCGCTTTCCCGGCGACGCAGGTCACGCTCGTGGACGTCGATGTCACCCGGGCCGAGGTCGCCACGGCGCTCGGTGTCGACTTCGCGCTGCCCGCCGACGCGGCCGACGGCCGCGATCTGGTCGTACACACCAGCGCCACGTCGGCAGGGCTGCAGCGCTCGCTCGAGCTGCTCGCGCCGGAGCGCTCCGTGATCGATCTCAGCTGGTA
>JBOGYZ010000167.1:0-3472 GCA_050697015.1 Solirubrobacterales bacterium | reverse complement strand
GGACGTGACTCGGACGGCCGCAGAGGCCGCGCAGAGCGGGAAGTGGCGGTTAGTCGCCGGCGCCGACGAGGCGCTCGACGCCGGACTGGTCGATCGTCCGACGCAGGCCCTCGTCGAGCTTGATCGTCGGTTCCCAGCTGAGCAGGTCGCGGGCGCGGCCGATGTCGGGGCGGCGCTGCTGGGGGTCGTCGGTGGGCAGCGCCTCATAGACGATCTCCGAGCGGGAGTCGGTCACCTCGATCACAGTTTTCGCCAGTTCCAGCAACGTGAACTCGTCCGGGTTGCCGATGTTGACCGGCGTGTGGACGTCGGATTCGGCGAGCGAGACGATGCCGCGGATCAGGTCGTCGACGTAACAGAAGCTGCGCGTCTGGGCACCGTCACCGAAGACGGTGAGCGGCCGGTCCTGGAGCGCCTGGCGCAGGAAGGTCGGGATCGCGCGGCCGTCGTGGGGCCGCATGCGGGGTCCGTAGGTGTTGAAGATCCGGACGATCGCGGTATCGACGCCCTGCTGGCGGTGGTAGGCCATCGTCAGGGCCTCGGCGTAGCGCTTCGCCTCGTCGTACACGCCGCGCGGGCCGATCGGGTTCACGTGCCCCCAGTAGTCCTCCGTCTGCGGATGGACCTTGGGGTCGCCGTAGACCTCGGAGGTCGAGGCGATCAGGAAGCGGGCGCGCTTCCACTTGGCCAGGCCGAGCATGTGGTTGGTGCCGAGCGAGCCGACCTTCAGCGTGTGGAGCGGCAGCCGCAGGTAGTCGATCGGGCTGGCGGGCGAGGCCAGGTGGTAGACGAAGTCGACCGGCTCCGGGACATCGACGTACTCGGTGATGTCGGTGTGCCGGAACTCGAACTTCTCGTCGCGGATGTGCGCGATGTTCTCCAGCGAGCCGGTCTCGAGGTTGTCGAGGCAGATCACCCGGTGTCCCGCCGCGAGCAGCTTCTCGCAGAGGTGGGAACCGAGGAATCCGGCGCCGCCGGTAACCACACAGGTCGTCATCGCGCCCGATGCTATCGGCTTGGCGCGGACGACCCGTCCCCGTGACTCGTTCTTTCCAAATTGCGCGAGTTTCATGACTTCGAATGCGAAATAGGGGGTCAAAACGCCGGCGCCCAGCCCTTGCTCTGGCAATGTTTGATGTAGAGAAATAAACCGGACGGGGGAGATCGAACTAGTGAGTCTGGGCAGGGGGACGGGGCGCGAGGGCGCCCCGGTCGACGTGGAGCTGGAGGTCGACGGCGTATTGGAGGCAGTCGACTTTGAGGAGGACGGGGCGCCGCCGATCGAAGCGGGCGCGCGCAAACGGGTCACGGTCGAGACCTTCGCCCGCAACGAGGCAGTGCTGCGGCGGACCGCGCAGCGCTACTCGATCTGCGCCGACGACGCCGACGAAGCGCTGCAGCGCGCGCTCGAGATCCTGCTGAACAAAGCGCCCTCCGAGGACCCGCGCGATCTGATCCGCTGGACCCAGACCGTGGTCAAGCACGAGGCGCTGGCGGTGCGCGCGGAGCGCGAGCGGACCCTCGCCGGGCCCGCCGCCGCGACCCCGGTGCCGGGCCGCGAGGACTGGGTGTCCATGCTGCCCGCCGAGGTCGCCGGCCCGGCGGAGCGGGCCGAGCGCCACGAGGCGATCGAGCGCAGCCGCGAGGCCCTGGCGACGCTGAAGCCGCAGGAGGTGCGGACGCTCGGCCTGCTCGCCGAGGGCTACTCCTACCGCGAGATCGCCGACATCACCGGCTACTCGTCGCGGAAAGTGAACCGCGCGATCGCCGAGGGACGCGAGCGCTTCCGCCATTTCCTCATCCGCCGCGAGGGCGGCGCCCGCTGCAACGAGCTGGCGCCGCTCCTCTCCGCCTTCGCCGACGACGAGGCGGAGGCCGCCGACGTCGCCACCCTGCGCGACCACCTCCGCACCTGCCCCCACTGCCGCTCGACCCTGCGCGCCTACCGCGCCGCACCCGGTGCCGCGGCGGCGCTGCTGCCGGTCGTGCCGCCGGCGCGGGGAACCGTGATCGGCCGCCTCCACGACGCCTACGCCGCGGTGGCGACGCGGGTCGGCGGCGGGTCGGGCAGCTCCGACTCGACCCTCGGCGGGCTCGCCGCAGCGGGCGGCACGCGGGGCGCGGGGATGACCGCGCTCGCCAAGGTGCTGGCGATCTGCGCTGGGACGGTCGGCGGGGCCGCCGCCTGCGTCGCGACCGGGGTCGTCCCGGCGCCGCTGCTCGACTCGCCCGCACACCATCCGACGCCGCCCGCGAAGGTCGCCCACCACCGGCACCTGGCCGAGGACATGGAGAGCGAATCGAGCAACTATGAACCGGCGCTTCCGGACGAAACGAACGAAGTCGAAGTCGAGCCGGAACCGCAGCCGAAGGAAACGGCGCCGCCGGCCAAGGACGAACAGCGGCAGGAACCCGAACGGCAGAAGCCCGACCGGGAAGAAGCGCCGATCGAAGAAGCCATCTCCGAAACCCCGCCGAGCGACAGCGGCGCGACCGAATTCACCGAAGCGCCGCCGGAACCGACCGTGACCGAAACGACGAGCACCTACTCCGCCCCGTCGTCGTCTTCGAGCGGCGCTTCCTCCTCGTCGAGCGGCACGGCCGCTGGGGAGTTCGGACCATGAGCGCCGCCAGATGGCGCGCCGCGGCGCTCGCCACGGTCCTCGCCCTCCTCGCGGCCGCCCTCCCCACCCCGGCCGCCGCCTCCGACGGCATCAACCTGACCGGGCTGCACGTCTACGGCGGCAACGTCTGGCACAGCGAAAACCAGTTCCACCTCGAATGGGACCCGAACCCGCCGACGGAAGCTCCGTCCGAGGTCAGGTATGAGCTGCTGGGCGCCGGGGGGTGGATCCTGCCTGGCTTCCCCCAGGTGACGGTGGAAGCCGGCCTGGGGTCGGCGACCATCAGCGTCCCTCCCATCCCCGGCGTCTATTTGTTCGAACTCTGGGTCCACAAAACCAACGAGGCCGCGACGCCGAACGGACCCGGCTCCGTGGTGCCTCTGTACTTCGACGACGCCCGGGCACCTGCCGTGTCGGTATCGGCGCCGGCCTGGGTGGCGGCAGGGTCCCCGGTCCCGATCCGCGTCGCGCCACCGACCGCAGCGCTGCCGGTCTCCGGCATCCAGGGCTACGCGGTCTCGATCGACGGCACCGCGGGCGCCTCCCCCTGCGCCCGCGCCGATCGCTGCGCATCGGCCGAGGTCGACCTCCCCGTCGGGAACACCGTCGGCACGATCTCCCTGCCCGCCCCGCCGGAGGGCGTCAGCTACGTCCACGCGGTCGCGGTGTCGGGGTCGGGGATGGACTCGGCGCGCGCCGCCACCCTGGCCATCGGGGTCGACGGGACGCCGCCGCAGGTGCGGCTGGAAGGGGCGCCCGCCGGCTGGGCCCCCGGGCCGGTGAAGGTGACCGCGGTCGCCTCCGACCCGCTGTCGGGTATGGCGGCGGTCGGGCCGGGCGGCCCCGAG
>JBOGYZ010000166.1:0-3107 GCA_050697015.1 Solirubrobacterales bacterium | reverse complement strand
AGCCCAGGCGCTGCTCGAGCGCGTCGAGCTGCGCGGCGACCTCGGCCGGGAGGTTGTCGCCGAATTTGGCGAGGTGCTCCTTGATCTGCGGCAGGGCCTGGCGGTAGAGGTCCTCGTCGACGGTGAGGAGCTCCTGCAGGGCAGCGTCGGAGATCTCGAGGCCCTCGGTGTTGAGGTCGCTCGGGGTCGGCAGCAGGCCGATCGCGGTCTCGGTCGCCTCGCCCTCGCCCTGGCAGCGACGGAAGACCCACTCGAGGACGCGGCTGTTCTCGCCGAAGCCCGGCCAGAGGAACTTGCCGTCGTCGTCTTTGCGGAACCAATTGACGTAGAAGACCTTCGGCAGCTTGATCCCGTCGGTCGTGCCGATCTTCAGCCAGTGGGCGAAGTAATCGGCCATGTTGTATCCGAGGAACGGCAGCATCGCCATCGGGTCGAAGCGCAGGGCGCCAACCTCGCCGGCCGCCGCCGCGGTCGTCTCCGAGGACATCGTCGCCCCCATGAAGACCGCGTGCTCCCAGTCGAACGCTTCGCTGACCAGCGGCACCGCGGTGGCGCGACGGCCGCCGAAGAGGAAGGCGTCGATCGGCACCCCGGCCGGGTCCTCCCACTCCGGCGCGATCGACGGGCACTGCGCGGCGGGCACCGTGAAGCGCGAGTTCGGGTGGGCGGCGGCGGTCTCGGAGTCCGGCGTCCAGTCGTTGCCGTGCCAGTCGATCGCGTGCGCCGGCGGCTCGCCGGTCATCCCCTCCCACCAGATGTCGCCGTCGTCGGTTTTGGCGGTGTTGGTGAAGATGGTGTTCCGCTCGATCGAGTCCATCGCGTTCGGGTTCGTCTTGTGGGACGTGTTCGGCGCGACGCCGAAGAAGCCGGCCTCGGGGTTGACCGCGTAGAGGCGGCCGTCCTCGCCGATCTTCATCCAGGCGATGTCGTCGCCGACCGTCTCGACCTTCCAGTCGGGCATGGTCGGGACCAGCATCGCGAGGTTGGTCTTGCCGCAGGCCGAGGGGAACGCGCCAGTCACGTACTTGACCTCGCCCTCGGGCGAGGTGAGTTTGAGGATCAGCATGTGCTCGGCGAGCCAGCCCTCGTCCCGTGCCATCACCGAGGCGATCCGCAGCGCGAAGCACTTCTTGCCCAGCAGCGCGTTGCCGCCGTAGCCGGAGCCGTAGGACCAGATTTCCCGCGTCTCGGGGTAGTGGGTGATGTACTTGGTCGAGTTGCAGGGCCAGGAGACGTCCTCGACGCCCTCCTCCAGCGGCATGCCGACCGAGTGGACGCAGGGGACCCACTCGCCGTCGGAGCCGAGCTGGTCCAGGGCGGCCTTGCCCATCCTGGTCATGATCCGCATCGAGACCGCAACGTAGGCGGAGTCGGTGATCTCGACGCCGATTTCGGAGATGTCGGAGCCCAGCGGGCCCATCGAGAAGGGCACCACGTACATCGTGCGGCCCTTCATCGAGCCCTTGAAGATTTCGTTCAGCGTCTCCCGCATCTCGGCCGGGTCGCGCCAGTTGTTGGTCGGGCCGGCGTCCTCCTCCTTCTCGGAGCAGATGAAGGTCCGGTCTTCGACCCGGGCGACGTCGTCGGGGTCGGATAGGGCGAGGTAGCTGTTCGGCCGCTTCGCGTCGGAGAGGCGCTCGAAGGTCCCGGCGTCGATCAGGACCTGGGCAAGCCGGTCGTACTCCTCAGCGGAGCCGTCACACCATTGGACGGACTCGGGCTGTGTCAGGGCGGCGATCTCCTCCACCCAATCCAGCAGTTTCTGGTTCGTCGTCAACTCAGCGGGGGCGGCAGTGGTCGAGTCGCTCATTCGCCTCTCTCTATTTGGTCGCTTTGCGGCCGACGACGATGGCGTCGGCGCCCTGGTGGGGGATCTTCAGCGCTGTGGATCGCATGGGTTTCCCGGCTCGATCCGGGTGCGGCCCGACCTAGCACTCCGAGGAAACGGAGGGGTTAAACGGTCGGGGCACGAATCATGCCACGAACCGCAGCGGCTGGGTGTTATGTGTCCTATGCACACACAACGCTCGCACTTTCGCCCCACTTTTGACCGCGCCTAGCTGAAAAACGGACGAGCGCCTCAGCGCAGGAACGGCTGGGGCGAGAGCGATTCGAGGTTGAGGTCGGCTTCGTCGGTGCGGATCTTCAGCAGCGCGTAGGCGACTTTCCCGTCGGGATAGCGGACCGTGCATTCGAACTTGAGACCCGGTTCGACCTTCACCCCCTTCGGGCAGTCGACGTTTTCGACCGGGGCGCCGAAGCCTTCGCGCTTGGATTCGAGGCTGGCGCGGACCGTTTCCGAGGCCTTGGTGAAGTCGACGTCGGTGCTTCCGCCGCAGCCGGCGACGAGGAGCGCGAGGGCGCCGACGAGGGCGAGGGCAGAGAGAGTTCGAAGATATGACACGTTCCTCGCATTGTTCCGGTTGGCTCTAGTAGGGTGCCCCGCCGATGAGATTCTTCGAGTTCGAGGCACGCAAGATCGTCGAGCTGGCGGGGATTCCCGTCACCAAATACGGCTTCTGCACGACGCCGGAGGAGGCACGCGCGGCGGCCGAGGAGATCGGCGGCCCGGTCGTGATCAAGTCCCAGGTGTTGACCGGTGGCCGGATGAAGGCGGGCGGCGTGAAGTTCGCCGACACGCCCGAGGAGGCCGCCGAGCACGCCGAGGCCATCCTCGAGCTCGAGATCGCCGGCCACATGCCGCGCGGCGTCCTGGTGGACCCGAAAGCGGAGGTCAAGCAGGAGTACTACGCGAGCGTCGTCTGGGACGGCACCGCGAAGCGCCCCCTGATGCTGTTCAGCGACATGGGCGGTATCGACATCGAGGAGGTCGCCGAGACCCACCCCGACCACGTCGGCCGCGGCCACGTGTCGAACCTCTTCCCGATCCCCGACTTCGAGGCGAAGCAGACGATCGCCGCGACCGGCGTCACCGGCTCGCAGCTGAATCGCGCGACGCCGATCCTCGCCAAGCTGGCCCGCCTCTTCCGCGAGAACGACATGACGCTCGCCGAGATCAACCCGCTCGCCGAGCTGACCGACGGCAGCTTCGTCGCCCTCGACGCTCACATGGAGATGGAGAACGAGGCGGTCGGGCGCCAGAAGAA
>JBOGYZ010000165.1:0-4372 GCA_050697015.1 Solirubrobacterales bacterium | reverse complement strand
GTCTCGTGGAGGTCACAGCCTGCCAGGACCTCCACGAGACGCCCGGGACGCATCTCGGACGGCCGCAGGGGCCCGAGCTCCCGCCCGTCCCTCGCCACCCCCGCCCCTACCCCCGGCCGGGGGCACTCACGCGGATCGCGTCTGGGTGGAAGACGCGGAAGTCGTCGCCGCCCTCGTCCTTGGCCGCGTACATCGCCGTGTCGGCCTCCGACACCAGCGTCGCGTAGCTCATCAGCTGGTCGATCCCGAAGACGGCGACGCCGACGCTGACGGTGACCGGCTCGACATCGGGGTCGGCGGGCTGGTGCTCGCGGATCGCGGTGACGATCGCCTCGGCGACCACGTTCGCCTCGTCGGGCCGGCAGCTGGGCAGCGCGATCGCGAACTCGTCGCCGCCCAGCCGTCCCAGCACGTCGCCTTCACGGGTTCGCCGGCGCAGCACGTCGGCGACTTCCGCGATCAGTCTGTCGCCCGCCGGGTGCCCATGCGAGTCGTTGACCGACTTGAAGTTGTCGAGGTCCAGCATCAGGAGCGCCCCGGTCGTCGCGTCGCGGCGGGAGCGGGCCATCGCGGCACGCACCTCCTGCTCGAAGCGCCGCCGCGTCCGCAGGCCGCTGAGCGAGTCTTCGTCGGCCTCCCGCTGCAGCTTGCGCATCCGCTCCTCGCGGCTCCAGACCCAGATCAGCGAGCCGAGCACGGCGGCCATCGCGAGCCCGGCGGCGCCGAAGAGGATCGGGATGCTGACGTCCGGGCGGTCCGGGTCGTGGACGACCAGGAGCCAGGTGCGGTCGGCGATCCGGATCTTTGCCTGGGCCGGGTCCTCGAGCTCCCCCTGCGGGCCGATCACGGTGCGGTTGGCGACGTCGAGCTGCGCGGTGACGTCATCGGGGAGCGTCGTGATCGCCGTCGCGGCGAGGTCCTTCAGCAGGAAGCTGCCAGCGGCGAAGCCGATCAGCGCGCGGCGGCGCTGCGGCACCGTTTCGGCCGGCTCCCCGTCGCGGTAGACGGCTTTGTAGACGTTGATGCCGGTACCGCCGAGGAGGAGCGGGATCACCCCGGTCGCGGTCGCGCGGCCGTCGTCGGCGGCGCGCATCAGGTAGGGAGAACGGGCCGGGTCGGTGCCGACGTCGAAGCCGACCGCCGTCGCGGAGAGGTTCTGATCGTTCGACGCGGTGTAGGTCAGCGGGTAGTAGATCGGGCGCTTCTTGGCTTTGACGAGATTGCCGTCGGGGCCGCGTTCGAGGATCGGGAAGCCCTGTTCGCGTTCGTACTTCGCGCGTTCGCCGAGGCGGACGACGTCGATGAAGGCGGCCGCGTGGAGGATGTTTTCGTTGACCAGCGACTGCCCGACGATCGCGAACTCGTGTTTGGAGACATCGCCGTCCGCCTTGATGAAGGCCCCGGCCGCGGCGAGCTCGCCGACCGAGAGCGCCCCTACCGACTGCGCCTGGCGCGCGGCCCGGCCCGCCTCTTCCTGCTGGCGCATGTGGAATTCGTGTTCGTCGTGCTTGTAGGTGAGGATCGAGCCGACCACGGCCCCGCCGCCGACCACCACCACGGCAAAGATCCCTATCCAGAAACGCAGACGCATTTGACTATTTTCGGCCATCTGCCCCGAAGCATTCGCCCTGGGTGCCGGCTTGCCGACCGATCGCTAGCCCGGAACCGCGTGTAGGGACTCCCAGAGATAGAGGCAGGCGAGGCTGCGGTTGGGGCGCCAGGGCTCGGCGCGGGCCTCGACCTCCTTCGGCGTCGGCATGGAGCCAAGGCCGTACTCGACCATGATCGCTTTCTGGATCCCGAGGTCGCCGGTGACGACCACGTCCGGGCGGCCGAGGTGCATGATCAGGAAGATCTCCGCCGTCCAGGGGCCGAAGCCGCGGACCGCGACGATCTCGGCGACCACCTCCTCGTCGCCCAGCTCGGTGAGGCGGTCGAGCTCCAGCGAGCCGTCGAGCGCGTGGCGGGCGAGGTCGTGGACGTACTCGACCTTGCGCCGGGAGAAGCCGACGCCGCGGAGGTCCTCCTCGGTGAGGGCCAGCATCGCCTCCGGGGTGGGCGGGCCGTCGAAGAGGTCGAGCATGCGCAGGTAGATCGCCCGCGCGGCTTTGGTGGAGATCTGCTGGCCGACGAGCGGGCGCAGCAGCGCGCCGAAGGCGTCGACGGGGCGTTCCTCTTTGCGGCGGCGCAGGCGCGTGGCGTAGCTGAGCGGGCCGAGGCGGTCGATCAGCTCAGCCATCACCGGGTCGGCGGCGGCGAGCTCCTCGCGGCGGGCCTTCGCGCTCTTGCGCGGCACTAACGCCCTGTCCAGTTCGGGGGGCGCTTATCGGCGAAGGCGCGGATGCCCTCGCGGAAGTCGGCCGAGCCGAAGCAGGAGCGGCGCAGCTCGACCAGCTCCTCCTCCTGGGCGTCGCTCAGTGCCGGGTTGGCGGCGAGCACGTCGATCACCCGCTTGTTGCCGCGGGTGGACAGCGGCGCGGCGGCGGCGATGGTGGCGGCCAGCTCGACCCCCGCCGCGTCGATCCGCTCGTCCTCGACCACCTCGTTGACGAGGCCGATCTCCTCAGCCCGCGCGGCGCCGATGTTGCGGCCGGTGAAGAACATCTCGCGAGTGCGGGGCAGGCCGATCGTCTCGAGGAAGCGGCGCAGGCCGGTGTGGCCGTAGATCAGGCCCAGCTTGGCGGGCGGCATGCCGAGCTTGGCTCCCGCCGCGGCGATCCGCAGGTCGCAGCTGACCGCCAACTCGAGCCCGCCGCCGAGGCAGAGCCCGTTGATCGCGGCGACGGTCGGCCAGGGGTGGGCGACGATCGCCTCCATCGCCGCCTGGAAGGGGTGGGCGACCAGCGCCTCGGCCTCTGACTCGAACGCTTCCTCGGTGAATTCGCCGATGTCGTAGCCGGCGGAGAAGAGCGGCGGTGTGCCGGTGATCAGGACGCAGCGGGTCGCGATCCCGTCGTCGAGCCGCGGCAGCGTCGCCGCGATCGCGGCGAGGATCTCGTGGTCGAGGGCGTTCCGACGTCCTGGGTTTGCGATGCGCAGCCGCGCGACCGCGTCGGCCGGTCGGTCGAGCAGCAGCTTGCCGTTCGCCAGGCTCTCGGTGCCCCCGCCCGAGCCCTCCATCGCCAGGCCCTACTCGAGGACGACGAGGACGTCGCCTTCGCTCACGCTCTGGCCCTCCTCGCAGCGGATCTCTTTCACCGTGCCGTCGTCCTCGGCCTCGACCGGGATCTCCATCTTCATCGACTCGAGGATCACGACGGTGTCGCCCTCGCTGATCGAGTCGCCGATCGCGACCTCGATTTTCCAGACGTTGCCGGTGATATGTGCATCGACGTTCGGCATCGGCGGGGACAATAGCCGCCCCCGGGGCGAGAATGGGCGCGGATGGAACCTGACGACTTGGCCGTGGTGGTGGCGGCGCACGAAGAGGCGGAGCGGATCGGGGCGACCGTGGCGGCGCTCCGCGGCGCCTTCCCGGGGGCGGCGATCTGGGTCGGCGACGACGCCTCGCGCGACGGCACGGCGGAGCGGGCGATGACAGCGGGCGCGCAGGTGGTGCGGCGGGGAAAGTCCCACGGCAAGGGCGGCAACGTGACCGCGGCCTGCGAGGCGGCGCTCTCCGCCGACCCCACCCCGGGCCTGGTGTTGCTCTGCGACGGCGACCTGGGGGAGAGCGCGGCGCGGCTCGGGCCGCTGGTGGATGCGGTCGAGGCGGGGGAGTGCGACCTCGCGGTGGCGATGTTCGCGCGGCGGGTCGGCGGCGGCTTCGGCATGGCGCTCGGCTTCGCCCGCTGGGCGGAGCGGCGACTCTGCGGCTTCGAGGCGCGCGCCCCGATCTCCGGTCAGCGCGCGATGTCCGCCGAGACCCTCCGAACGGTTCTGCCATTCGCCCGCGGCTTCGGGATGGAGGTCGGGATGACGGTCGACGCGGTCCGCGCCGGCGCGCGGGTGGGGGAGTACGAGATCGACCTCGCGCACCGCGCCACCGGCCGCGACGCCCGGGGCTTCCTCCACCGCGCCGTCCAGCTCCGCGACTTCGCCCTCGTCTTCGCGAGCCGCCTCCGCCGCTGAGCGACAGTGTGGAGCCTTACTCGGTCATAGACCGAGTTTCGCTCCACGCCCCGCCGTTCGTCGGGTCGTGTCGCCGATCCGTAACCGCGGCTCCCGGGTCGAGTAGAACTCGACGACGGGCTCCGCGCTCGCCCCTTGCCGATGCCCGAGATGAAGCCACAGGTCTACCTTGACGACCGCCCCGCGGAGTACTTCGATCAGTTCCACGAGTCGGCTCGCAAGGGCTCAGGGTGGACCTATACCGCGGCCCGCATCCTGGTCACGCTGCCGACGATCCTCCTCTACCGGGTCACCGTCGAGG
>JBOGYZ010000164.1:0-9677 GCA_050697015.1 Solirubrobacterales bacterium | reverse complement strand
TCCCGACACCCTCCCGGGATGAGTTCGCAGTTCTCCGCGGATAGCGCGGAGAACTGCGAACTCACCGGTGGTGGGGCGGGGAAGGCGCACCGGACACGCACCGGACACGCGCACTTCGTCACGCCTGCGTGGCCGCATCGTCCCGGGACCCACGCCTCTCGGTGACTCCGGCGACCCGGCGGCTGAGCGGCGGCCATAGCCCGCCAGGGCCGCCCATCAGACGCGAGGCGACAGCTTTCCCCTCGCAAAGTCCAGAGGCGCTGGCCAGACCTACAGCCCCCCGCCACCCCCGCGGCGGCTTGCCTCGGCGTGGGAGCGGTACTCGGTGGTCTCTTCGTTCCCCGGGGCTGGCCGCCGCGCCCGCGGCCGCGCTGCCCTGCGGCCGCCCGCGACCAGCATGAGCACGGCGACAACGACGATCACGATCACGGCAACGGTCGACACCCTGTGTCTCCTCCGACGTTCCAAGGTCCCCCGACCCTGGATCAAAATTCACCTTCCCTTCTCAAGCAGAACGCAAACCATGTTGCAGCAGAGGTCGGGGGAGGGCGGGGGAGGGCGGTCGGTTGGCAGCATGGTCGGCTGCCCGGCAAGGCGCGTCTCCCCGGCCGGGCATCCGATCCGATGAACGGGACCAACCGCACGCGGGCCGCGGCAGCGGCACTCGTCGTCGCCCTCGTGGTGGCGTTGCTCGGCGTGGCCGCGGGACCCGCCTCGGCCGGGGTCCTCGAACCGAAGGGCAAGCAGATCTTCTTCGGCGTCTCCGACACCGGCGACCCCGCTTCATTCGGGGAATTCTCCGAAGCCGTCTCCAAGCACCCGGCGGTGATCGAGTCCTTCCGCGCCTGGGGCTCGGAAATCCGCGACTCGATCCAGCGCTGGGAGATCGCCCGCGCCCGGCCGATGGTCCACATCACCACCGCCGACCCGCAGACCGGAGCCGAGATCCTCACGCTGGGGGCGATCGCCAACGGGGCCGGCGACAGCTTCCTGATCCGCCTCAACCACCTCTTCGCCGAAAAGACGCTGCGCGCCTACCTGCGGCCGCTGGGCGAGCCAAACCGCTGCCTCAACGTCTACGCGGCCTACGAATGCGCCGGGCACCCGCGCTCGGCTGCCGACTCGGCCCGCAACTACCGACGCGCCTTTCGCCGCATCTACGTGATCGTCCACGGCGGCGGCAAGGCGAAGCTCATCAACGCCCGCCTGGCGGAAGCCGGGCTGCCGCCGCTGAACGCCAACGTCGGCGGGCTGCCGAAGGCACCGGTGGCGATCGTCTGGAGCCCGCTGCCCTCCGGCTCGCCGACGACGAAGAAGAACCTTCCGCAGAACTTCTACCCCGGCGACCGCTGGGTCGACTGGACCGGGACCGACTTTTACGCCTCGTATCCCGAATGGGGCGCGCTGACGAGGCTGTACGAACGCTATCCCCGCAAACCCTTCGCGATCACCGAGTGGGGGGTCGAAGCGGGCGACGATCCGAGCTTCGTCTCCCACCTCTTCGCCTGGGTGAAAGCCCATCCGCGGACGAAGATGCTCGTCTACTACCAGGACTTCGGCTCGACCTCGAACTACCGGATCCAGAACTACGGCGAAAGCCTCGCGGTGCTCACCGACCGCCTCCACGACGGGCGGTTCCCTGCCTATGCGCCCGGCGCCCCGCACCTGCCGCCGCCGCCGCCGGGGGGACTGGAACCGGGTTAGGCGCGACGAAGCCGTTGCCGATCGCTTTCCCGAACATATGGGACGGGAAGCGCGGTTTCGGCGCGACGAAGTTGTTCGAGATCCGCGCCGGTTTCGGGCGGGTCGGCGCGAGCTTGGTGATGCTCGAATAGCCGGTCACGTAGAGGTTCTGCCCGTCGCTGATGATCGGCGTGTAGGTGCCCTTGGGGTAGCTGAAGACCTTGCGGCCGCTGCGCATCATGTAGCCGGTCGTGGTCTGGTTGGTGAAATTGGCGACGTAGACGATTTCGCCGATCGCCGAGAGCGAGCCGACGACCTGCCCGCCCGCCGAGCGGCTCCAGCGCACTTCGCCGTTCTTCGCGTTCAGCGCGTAGATGTTGCCGTCGAAGGAGCCGATGTAGACGGTTGGCGGGCTGTGCTGCGTGCTCGCCACGGTCGGCGCCGAGTAGGCGTACCCGCCGGTCGAGTAGGTCCAGGCGAGCTCGCCGTCGGAGAGGTCGAAGCTGTAGACGCGGTCGTCGTTGTTGCCCGCGTAGACGCGACCGAAGGCCAGCGCGGGGGTCGAGTAGAACTCGCCGCCGCTGATCCCGGTCCCCAGCGAGCCGGTCGACCAGATCAGTTCGCCGGTCTTCGCGTCGACCGCGTTCATCGAGCCGCCGTAATCGCCGACGTAGAGCCGGCCGCCGTAGTAGGCGGGCGCCGCCTTCACCGGGCCGGAGAGCTGGGTCGACCAACGGACGTTGCCGTTGACGGTCGAGACCGAGTAGAGCTTGCCGTCTTCGCAGCCGAAGTAGACGCTGTTGCCGACCACCACCGGCGAGGACTCGGCCCGGCCCGGCAGCCTCTTTTTCCAGATGATCCTGCCGTTTTTGGCGTCCAACTTGACGATGTGGCCGGGGACCAGGTTGACGATGTAGAGGCGGTGGTTGGAGTAGGCGGGCGAGGAGGCGTTGAGGCGGCCGATCCGCCGTTCCCAGAGCCGGGCGCCGGTCCGCGCGTCGAGGGCGAAGGCGAAGCCCGAGTTGTTGACCGCGTAGAGGACCCCGCCGACGAAGATCGGCGGGAACTCGAGCAGCGGCCGCTGGGTGTAGCGCCAGAGTTTGTGGAAGGGCGGCTTCACCCCACGGGCGGGCAGGTACCGGGTGCGCTGCGGGTTCAGCCCGTACATCGGCCAGTTGACGGTCCTTCGCGGTTCCCCGCGTTTCGGTTTCGGCGCTTCCTTGGGCGGTTCCGGCTTGAAGTGCTGGATCGCGGTTTCGTTGTGGACGTCGGCGGGGCGCTTCAGCTCCTGCCAGGCGACGATCGCCCCGACGATCGCGACGATCGCCAGGCCGATCAGCGCGAGGGCGACGCGTCGATGCTCGCGCCACAGCTTGCGCGGGTGGACGAGGAGGGAGAGGGCCGAGCGGAGGCGCTTAAGCACGCCAGCGCTGCGGGTCGGTGTCGGGGACCTGCCGGGCCTCGCCCAGCACCGCCAGGTGGTCGAGGCAGGCGAGGACGATCTGGAGCATGAAGCCGCCGGTGCCGGGGTTGAGGTTCTCGCGGCCGACGATCGCTTCGACCGCCTCGTAGGCGGTCGGCTGGGCGCCGTCGGCCAGTTGGGCACGGACGCGGTCGAGCAGCTCGCCGGCCTGGGCGCGCACGGCCTCGATCTTCACCTCCGGGTCGCGGAACGGTTTGCCGTGGCCGGGCAGGCAGAGGTCGACCGGCAGCGGCTCGATCGCGTCGAGGCTGGCCAGGTATTCGCCGAAGGGATCGGGCGTGTGGCCGTAATCGAAGAAGAGCGCGGTGCGGCCGAGCAGGTGGTCGCCGGAGACGAGCAGCCGCCGCCCGGCCTGGTGCAGGCTGACGTGCGAGGGCGCATGTCCGGGGGTCTCGACGACGCTCCAGGTGCCGATGTCGGTCTCGACCTCGACTCCCGGCACGAGCTCACGGTCGGGCGCGCGGATGCCGTCGATCAGCTCTTCCGGGTTGGCGCTGCGCTGCTGCCGATAACGGTCGAGCGCGACGAGCGGGACACCGCTCATCCGCCCCACCTCGAGCCGGGCTTCGAGCGCGGCCTGGGGATCGTCCGCCTGCAACCGGATGTGCTCCCACTTCGGGTGCATCCACAGCTCACAACCCGTCTCCGCGCAGATCGACGCGGCGAGGCCGTAATGGTCGGAGTGGGAGTGCGTGCAGACGACCAGCTTCACGTCTTCCACCCCGAAGCCCGTCTGTGCGAGCGCGATGTCAAGCATCCGCAGGCGACCGCGCCCGCCGACCCCGGTGTCGAAGAGGACGATCCCCGCGCCCCGCTGCATCGCCCAGGCGTTCCCGTGCGGCACGCCCGGCCACGGGCAGGGCAGCTTCAGCCGCCAGATCCCCGGCTGGATCCGTTCCGTCCGCGGCTTCACAACTCGCGCTTCAGCCATCCGCGAATCCTCTCAGTTGGCTCCGGCGGCCCTCCCTGCGCCGGTGCCCTGGGGAGGGACGCGGCCCGGTCGAGCTGGCGCCCGGGAAAGGGACGCGTCCGTCTCGTCCACGGCCCTGGCAGGCTGTGGCCGTGGCCGAGACGGCCGGGTACGAAACGAGTGGAGGAACCGTGGTGTCGTCCGGGAGACGCCACGAACTCCACACTTCCTCACCGGTTCTTCCACGGTTGGTCGGCGCCCACACACACGGGGTTAGAGCGCCGCCGACGCCCAGGACCGATCTCGGACGGGCGGGGCGGCCGGGAGCACGGCCGTCCCCCGCGACGGGACGTCGCCTACGCGGCGAGCTGCGAGTCGCCGTGCTCGGCGACGAGGGCCAGGACGTCGTCGGCGAACTTGGTGACGAAGGCGGGGCCGACGCCGTTGATCTCGATCAGGGCGGCGCGGCCGGTGGGGCGGCGGGCGGCGATCGAGGCCAAGGTCTTGTTGTTCGCCACGGTGTAGGCGGGCTTGCCTTCGGCCGCTTGGAGGCGCCACTTTTTCAGCGCTTCGAAGAGGGGGGTGTCGCCGGGGGAGAGGTCGGGCGCCGGGGCGGAGGAGCCGCTCGAGCGCTTGGGCTTGCGGACGGCGATCGTCTCCGGGTCGGGCAGCCAGTCGAGCATGTCGCAGATGTCGCAGCAGCGGCCGGTCGGCGGAGTCTCGGCACGGCGGTCACCGAAGTGGGCGAGCAGCGCGACGCGCCGGCAGCGGGTGCCGTAGATGAAGTCTTTGATCGCGTGGTAGGCGCGCCAGCCGCGCTCGTGCGCGATCGCCAGCTCCGGGTCGCCCGCGCGCTGTTCGTTGAAGCGCACCAGGCGGCCGAGGTCGGCTTTCATCGCCAGCATCACCGCCCGTGAGGGCAGTCCGTCGCGCCCGGCGCGGCCGGCCTCCTGGTAGTAAGCCTCGACGCTCGTCGGGATCGCCATATGCCAGACCGACCGCACGTCGGCCTTGTCGACCCCCATGCCGAAGGCGTTGGTGGCGACGACCACGTCGATCGCGTCCTCGCCCCCCGACATGAAGCGCCGCTGCACCACCGAGCGCTCGTTGCCTTCCATCCCGGCGTGATAGGCGAGCGCCCGCAGGCCGGTCCCGCGCAGTTCCTGGGCGACCTCGTCGGTGTCCTTGCGGGTGCCGCAGTAGACGATCGCCGGGCGGTTCGCCGGGTCGGCGAGCCCAGCCTCAAGCAGGGCCTGGCGGCGCGCCTTCGAGCCCTTGCCCTCCAGCGCGATCACGTCGAAGGAGATGTTGGGGCGATCGAAGCCCGCCCGCACGCGGAGTGGCTCCCGCATGTTGAAGCGCTGCGCGATCTCGACCGCGACCGGCACCGTCGCCGTCGCCGTGCAGGCCATCACCGTCGGTCGGCCGAGCCGTTCGGCGATCTGCGGCAGCCGCAGGTAGTCGGGGCGGAAGTCGTGGCCCCACTCGGAGACGCAGTGGGCCTCGTCGACCGCCAGCAGGTCGACCTTGCGCTGCCCGATCGCGTCGAGGAAGACCTGCGAGGCGAAGCGCTCCGGCGCGCAGTAGACGATCTTCGCGCGCCCGTCGCGCACCGACTCCAGCGCCGCCCAGGTGTCCCCCTCGTCCATCGCCGAGGAGACCATCGCGACCGGGTGCCCGGCCTGGGTCAGCCGCAGCCACTGGTCCCGCATCAGCGCGATCAGCGGGCTGACCACGATCGTCAGGTCGTCGGAGGCCAGCCCCGGCAGCTGGTAGCAGAGGCTCTTGCCGCCGCCGGTCGGCATCACGATCAGGGAATCGCGCCCTTCGAGGGCCGCGATCACCGCCTCGCGCTGCCCGGGCCGCCAATCGGCGTACCCGAGCTCCGCGAGAAGTACATCCGCTCTTTCTCCGGGTCCGGACACCGAACGTCCCAGGCTAAGCGTTCCTCCGGCGGGTGGCCGTGGGATCTGGGGTCTTCGCCCGCAGCTTGCGAGGACGAGGATCCCATCCCACGGACAGGACCCGCCGGCCGGAGCGCCTCAGGCCTGTTCGCCCTTCGCGATCTGGGCCGGGACCAAACTCAGTTTCTCGGCCAGCGCGTTGATGCCCTGCGCCAGTTTGCGGGTGTCGGCTTTGTTGAGTTCTTCGTAGAGGACGAAGCCGGGCCATTCCTTCGTTTCGTATGGCTTCAGCGAGGCGTAGACGGTTTCGAAGTCGGCTTCGATTTCCTTCACCAGCTTCGGGTCCGTCTTTTCCGTCAGCGGGGCGACCGCTTCGAACGCCACCTGGGACCCTTCGACGTTGGCCTTGAAGTCGACCAGGTCGATGTGCGAGTAGCGCTCCTCCTCGCCGGTGATCTTCGAGGTCGAGACCTCGGTCAGGAGCTCGTTGGCGCCGTTGGCGATCTGGACGGCCTGCAGATTCACGCCCTTCACTTTTCCTTCGAGTTCCTCGACGTTCGCTTCCAGCTCTTCGGCGACCGGCACCATGCCCTTGGTGGTGGATTCTTCCCAGAGTGCTTTCTCGATCCGATGGAAGCCGCCGAATTCGCTCGGCTTGACGTCGTTTTCACGCGCGTCGATGCGCGGGTCGAGGTCGCCGAAGGACTCGGCCACCGGCTCGATCCGCTCGTACGGGATGCGCGGTTCCGGGTAGAGCCGCTTCGCCTTCTCGATGTTCCCGGCGATCACCGCGGCGACGAACGGCCTCGTCTTCGCGGTCAGTTCGTCGGTGTTTTCCTCGAGGTAGGAGCGGTAGTCGGCGATCGCTTTTTCGATTTGCGGGCTCTTGCTGGTTTCGACCTGGCCGGTGACCTTCAGCGTCCCTTCTCCCTCGCCGCCTTCTTCTTTGCAGCGCACCGCGTATTCGCCTTCTTCGAGGGTCAGCGAGAAGCTGCCGTGCCCGCCTTCGATGATGTTCTCGCGCTCGCCGAGGATCGTTTCCCCGTCGAGGACCTCGAGCTCGGTGTACGTGCTCGTGCCGCCGTTTTCGACCGTGAAGTCGATCGGCCCGGCGGGGGCGCTCGCTTTGAGCGGGTCGCAACCGTCGTCGGTCAATTTGAAGGTGAGCTGCGTGGAGCCGGCCGACGACGAGGTGCTGTCGTCGCTCGAGCCGCAGGCCGCCACGAACAGCGCCACGAGGCCTAAGGCCATTGCGGCGATCAACGCACGGACAGGGACACGGTTCATCTCAGCTGGCTCCTTGGTGAGAGTGGATGGGTGAGAAGTCGGGAGCGCCCGGGCCCGTGACGTCGTCTCGTTCGTCACGGATCCCGGGCACAGGGTGATTCTGCTTAGGGGACCCTAACAAAGACCTACGGATTCGGTCGGAATAGATTCAGAGAGCACTTCAGCCGAAGAGCGCTTCGCCCACGAAGCCGCCTTTTTCGGCTCCCCGTGGGACGGCGAAGACGGCGCTGCCGACGTGCTTGATGTACTCGTTGAGCGCGTCGTTCACGCCGAGCTTGCGCTGCAGCGGGACGAACTGCTTCTCCGGGTCGCGCTGGAAGGCGATGAAGAAGAGGCCGGCTTCGAGCTCGCCGAGGCTCTCGTCGACGCCGTCGGTGAACGAGTAGCCGCGGCGGAGGATCTCCAGGCCGCCGTTTTCCTGCGCCGAGGCGAGCCGCACGTGGGAGTTCGCCGGGATCACCGGTTCACCGTTGGAGTCTTTGTCCTCGAGCGGCAGCGGTTCGAACTCTTCGTTGCCGCCGAGCGGCGCCCCGTTGTACTTCTGCCGGCCGATCGTTTCCTCCTGGTCGCCGAGCGAGGAGCGGTCCCACACCTCGAGGTTCATCCGGATCCGGCGGGTGACGAGGTAGCTGCCGCCCCGGATCCACGCCGGCCCGTCGTCGACCCAGACGAATTCCTCCATCGCGTCGGTGTCCTCGGCCTTGATGTTGGCGGTGCCGTCTTTCATCCCGAAGAGATTGCGCGGCGTTTCCTGGCTGCGGCTGGTGGTAGAGGTACGACCGAAGCCGAGCTGGGACCAGCGCATGTTCACCGTGCCGCGGCCGATCCGGGCGAGGTTGCGGATCGCGTGGAAGACGACCTGGGGATCGTCGGCGCAGGCCTGGACGCAGATGTCGCCATCCGATTCGAGACCGTTCAGCTCGTCGCCGGGGAGCGCCGGCAGCGGCTTCAGCTCCGGCGGGCGTTGGGCGGCGAGCCCGAGGCCGGGGCGGTCGAAGATGCCGGGGCCGAAGCCGAAGGTGATCGTGAGATTCGACGGGGTGAGGCCCTTCGCCTCGCCGGTGTCGTCGGGCGGCGCGTAGACGTTGTCGTTCTCGGCGCCGATCATCCGGCCTTCGGTCATTTCCCGCGCCGCCTGGGACCACTCTTCCATCAGTTCGCGCAGCGCCACCTTGCTTTCCGTTTCGAGGTCGAAGGCGGCGAAATGGAGGCGGTCCTGGACCGGCGTCGCGATGCCGGCCTGGTGCTCGCCGTAGAAGGGGACGGTGCCGACGGTCACGGCGGCGTCGGCCGTGGCGGCCTCGTGGCCGACGAGGTAGCCGCCCGCGCCGAGGCCGACCCCGGCGGCCCCGAGCCCCGCCGAGGCGAGCAGACGACGACGCGACAGCGGCATGGCTAGGCGGGGGTCTGGGCCGCGGTGGTGCCCCGGTCGGTGCCGCGGCTGCGCACGCGGCGGCCGCGCGGCCAGAGGACGAAGAGGGCCATCGGGATCGCGTAGGCCAGGTACACGAACGCCTCCACCTGGGTCGGCACGGGGCGCAGGCCGAGCATCCCGGTCAGCAGCGATTCGGAGACCGTCCCCGGGTGGACCAGCCAGCGCAGGCTCACCGCCTCGGACTGGAAGCTGTTGATCCAGCCTGCCTCGTGGGCGGTGTGGGCGGCGGTCGCCAGCAGGCCGGCGGCGACGAAGACCAGGACGAGGCCGGTGATCTTGAAGAACTTCGAGAGGTTGATGTGGACGCCGCCGCGGTAGAGGCCGACGCCGATCAGGACCGCGGCGAGGAGGCCGAGGACCGCGCCCCCGCCTGCTGCGGTCGTGTTGGACGCGTCCTGGAAGGCGGCGAGGAGGAAGACCGAGGTCTCGAAGCCCTCGCGCAGGACCGCGAGGAAGGCCATCCCGACCAGCGCCATCGCCGAGCCGCGGGCGAGCGCGCTCGCCGCCTCGCCCTCGAGTTCGGCCTTGATCTCCCGCGAGTGGCGGGTCATCCAGATGATCATGTAGCTGATCGTCGCCACCGCGATCAGGCCGACGACCGTCTCCAGGCCCTCCTGCTGTTTCTGCGGCAGTTCTTCGCCGACGATGTCGAGGCCGATGCCCACCGCGGAGCAGAGGACGATCGCGATGCCGACGCCGATCCACATCTGGCGGAGCGCGTCGTGGCGCCCCTCCTTCACGAGGAAGGCGGCGATGATGCCGACGATCAGCGAGGCCTCGACGCCCTCGCGCAGGGTGATGACGAAAGTGGGGATCATGAGAAGTTCGGGTGCCCTTATTAGGGCGCCCGAAAACCTAGCAGGCCGCTAGGTATTGGGTGGCCTGGACCTCTTCAAGCTGGCGCGCGGGGCAAGGGACGCGAGGGTCTGCGTCGGACCCGGCCGTCTCGGCCACGGCCCTGGCAGGCTGTGGCCG
>JBOGYZ010000163.1:0-9273 GCA_050697015.1 Solirubrobacterales bacterium | reverse complement strand
CTCATATCCGGCCGTCTCGGCCACGGCCACAGCCTGCCAGGGCCGTGGACGAGACGGCCGTCGTCCCTTACCCCGGGCGCCGGCTTGCGGCGGTCGGGCTAGCGGGGTGGGCGGCGGGAGAGGAGCTCGGCGATCGAGCGGAGCTCGGAGAGGAGCTCATCGAGCATGCGCTCGGTCTGGGCGTGGATGCGGACCTCGGCGGCGGCGCGGTCGGCCTCGACCTCGTCGATCCGGGCCTCGAGGCGCTCGGTGCGGTGCTCGACGCCGTCGATGCGACGGTCGAGCTTGCGTTCGACCCGCTTGGTCCGCTTCTTGACGAAGAGGCGGGTGTCCTCGCGCAGGGCGTCGAGCTCGCGGCGCAGCGCCTCGTCCTCGGCGCCGGCGGCGGCCTGCTCGGAAAGCATCTCTTCGACCCCGTTGCGGACGCGCTCGATCTCCTCGTGGAGCTGCGCGCGGGCGCGCTCGGCGGCGAGCGAGATCGGCGGCTGCTGGCCCTCGGGCGTGGGATCGACAGGATTAGGCACGGCGTTCACCCGAGGGGATGCTACGGCGAGCAGAGGCGGCAACCAATAAGATTCCGCCGTGATGGGTCCGATCAGCGCCGAAGTCGAAGTCGACGCGCCACGCGAGGCGGCGTTCGAGCTGATCTCCGACCTCGCCCGCCGGCCGAACTACACCGATCACTTCCTCACCGGATTCCACCTCACCCGGATCGAGGCGCGCGGTATCGGCGCCGGGGCGCGCTTCCGGGTCGACGCCCCGCTGCGCTCGCCCTGGGAGGACACGACGATCGTCGAGCTCGAGGAGCCGTTCAAGATCGTCGAGCGGGGTGCGGGTGGCCGCTCGAACCGCATCCCGACCCACACGGTCTGGGAGTTCGAGCCGGGCCGGTCCGGGATGACGATCCTGCGCGTCACCCACTGGACGACCCCGAAGGAACCCGTCGACAAACTCGTCGAGTCCCTGAGCTTCGGCGCGCGTTTCCAGCAAAAAGGCTGGAAAAAGGCACTAAATCGACTTCGCGACATCCTTGAGGAAGGCGGACCCGGAGGCGAGCGCATCGCCGTCGCCGGGGGGAACCGCTATCTGACCGGCATCCCCTAATAGACTCCGCGCCGCTCATGATCTCCACGCACCGACGTATCGCCCTGCCCCTGCTCGTCGCCCTCATGTTGGGCCTTCTCGCGATCGGCGTCTCCGCCTGCGGGTCGGGCGATCCGCACGAAGTGGAAGAGGGTGAAGTCGTCAAGGTCGGCGGCCTCAAGTACACGGTTATCTTCTCCCGCTACCTGAACGAAAACGACAATGAGGACGTCGCCTACCTGGCCGGCCAGCAGCCGCTGAAGGAAGACTCGAACTTCTTCGGCGTCTTCCTCCAGGTCCAGAACACCTCACACGGGACGATCGGCCTGGCCAACCGGCTGACGATCACCGACGCCGACGGCAACGTCTACAACGCGCTGCCGAGCGAAAGCGAATTCGCCTTCCCGTTCGGCGGCCACGTCGAAGAAAACGAACAGATCCCGGTGCTCGACTCGACCGCCCAGCAGGGTGCGATCCAGGGCTCCGTGGCGGTCTTCGAAATGCCGGAAGAAGTCTCCGCGAACCGGCCGCTGCTGCTTCACATCCCCGGGCCGCTCGGCGAATCCGGCGTCGTCAAAATCGACCTTTAGCGAGCCCGCGCTCTATTCGTAGCCGGCCGAGAAGACCTCGGAGGCGATCGGCGCGGCGACTTCGCCACCCGCGGCTTCGGCTTCGATCAGCAGCACCCCGATCGCCAGCTTCGGCTTTTCCACCGTGGCGAAGGCGGAGAACCAGGCGTCCTTCTTGTGCTGGGGTTCGACTTCTTCTTCCCCTTCGACTTCGATCGGTTCTTCGCCTTCTTCGCTTTCCACGACAGCCCCGAGTTCGGCGGTCCCCGTCTTCCCCGCCACCTGGCCGGCGGCGATCGCGCCCAGGGTGCCGGTGCCTTCGGTGACGACGCCGGTCATCAGTTCGGTCAGCTGGTCGGCCGTCTTCTTCGACATCACCCGGACCGGTTTCATCGTCGGCCCGAGTTTCCGCGAGTAGACGATCGAGGTCGGCATCCGCACCCCGTCGTTGGCGATCGTCTGGGCGACGCTCGCCATCTCCAGCGGCGTCGCCAGCACCTCGCCCTGGCCGATCGCCGACACCGCGAGGTCGACTTCTTCGCCGATGTCTTTCGGAATCGTCGATTCGGCCGGTTCGACTTCCTTCACGATCGACGGTGAGTAGAGGGTGGGCGGCGAGTTGAAGCCGAAGGCTTCGGCCGTTTCGACCATCTTCGCGTTGCCGATCTGGGGGCCGAGCGGCAGGAAGTCGGCGTTGCAGGACTCGGCGAAGGCTTCGAGGAAGGTGCCGCCGCAGTACTCGCCGTTGGCGTTTTCGATGAAGCGGCCGCCGACGTTGATGCCGTTGGTGATTTCGAATTCGTCGTCGAGCTTCACCAGGTTTTTCTGCAGCGCGGCGACCGTGGTGAGGATCTTGAAGGTGGAGCCGGGGGGCTGGGGGGCGGAGAAGGCCTGGCCGGCGAGCGCCCGCACGTCGCCGGTCTTGGCGTCGAGGACGGCGACGCCGCCGGAGCGCCCGGCCAACGCGGCGACCGCGGTTTCCTGAAGGTAGGGGTCGATCGTCGTCTTCACCGAGGCGCCGGGTTCCGGTTTCGATTCGGCCAGCACCCGCCCCTTGGTGGTCTTGCCGCCGTCGGCGGGGACGGCCAGGAGCTTGCCGCCCGGCTTGCCCGCGAGGCGGCGGTTGAAGGCCTTCTCGAGGCCGCTGATCCCGACCGGCGTTTCCGGCGGGAAGCCGTGCGCCGCCAGCTTCGGCTCCTGTTCTTCGGAGGCTTCGCCGATTTCGCCGGTGACGTCGATCGCGGAGCTGCCCATCGGGTGTTCGCGTTCGAGCGCCGGGCCTTCGGCGAGCGGGGTGCCGTCGGAGGCGAGGATCGCCGCGCGGGGCGCCAGTTCGGTCTCGGCTTCCAGGCGTTCGCCGCGGCGCAGGCCTGGGAAGACGAGGTTGTCCGCCCACTCGATGCCGCCTTCGCTCCAGGGCAGGTCGAGCTCATCGTTCACGGTGCCGAAGGCGACGGTCTTGATCCGCACCGGCACCGGCACCACCGTCTCGCCTTCGGCCGAGCGGGCGCCTTCGGCCGACTCGGCGACCAGGCCGCGCATCGTCGCGATGTCGCGCGCTTCCCGGTAGGCGGCGGAGAACTGCTTCGGGCTGATCGATTCCCGCGAGGCGTCGTTCAGCTCCGCGTACATCGCCGGGAAGTTCCTCGCTTGCCAGGCTTCGGCGAAGCGATCGGCGGCTGCCTTTTCGGGCGATCCGGGGGCGCCCATCGCGGCCCCGACGACGAAGGCGACGAGCGCCAGCGCGCCGAGCGGGAGCGCGCGCGTAAGCAGTCGTCTACGACGCTCGGACTCGGGAGACTGTCTGCTCACCGGTTGAAAGGTAATCGAGCGGTCCGCGGCATGCTTGTATTTGGGGTTGTGACCGTTCTTGACTGGGCGATCGTCGCCTTCACCATCGCGCTTGGTTTGTGGGGGTACCGGCAGGGCCTGATCGTCGGCGCGCTGACCCTCGGCGGGTTCGCGGTGGGAGCGTTCCTGGGGAGCCGACTGGGGCCGCTGGTCCTTTCGCAGGGCGCCGATTCACCCTACGCCCCGCTCTGCGGGGCGATCGGGGCGCTCCTGGTCGGGGCACTCTCGGCGGTGGCCCTGGAGGGGCTGGCGCTGGCGTTGCGGCGGCGGCTGATCCGTCGTCCCTTCATGCACCGCGCCGACGGGGCGGGCGGGGCGGCGCTGATCGGTGCGGTGGCGCTCGGGCTGGCCTGGATCTTCGGCGCGGTGGCGTTGCACGCGCCAGGGACGACGCAGTTGCGCGCCGACGTCCAGAACTCGGTGATCCTGCGGGAGCTCGACCACGTCCTGCCGCCGACCGGCGGGGTGCTGAACGTGCTCGACCGGGTCGACCCGGCGCCCTCGATCACCGGCCCGGCGACGCCGGCGCGCCGGCCCGATCCGCAGATCGCCTCCGACCAGCAGGTGCTCGATGCGGGCGGCTCGGTGGTGCGGGTGCTGAGCACCGCCTGCGGGCTCGGCATCGAGGGCTCGGGCTGGGCGGTGCGGCCGAACCTGATCGTCACCAACGCGCACGTCGTCGCCGGCGCCGACGACACCACGGTGACCACCCAGGGCGGCGTGGAGCTCGACGCGACCGCGGTCCTCTACGAGCCGGAAAACGATCTGGCCCTCTTGCGGGTGGAAGGCGAACTGCCGACGCTGCCGATGGCCGCGGGCAACCGCGAGGGGTCGGCCGCGGCGGTCCTCGGCTATCCCGAGAACGGTCCCTATACGGTGACGCCGGCGCGGGTCGGCGAGACGCGCGAGACGATCAGCGAGGACTCCTACGGCCGCGGCCCGATCGACCGCACGATCACGGCGCTCGGCGGCGACGTGCGCAGCGGCAACTCGGGCGGGCCGCTGCTGAGCAAGGACGGCAAGGTGGTCGGAGTCGTCTTCGCGGCGACGACGAGCGGACCGCGCGGCGGCTTCGCGGTCCCGGTGGACGAAGTGGAGGGCGCCCTGCGGCACGTCTCGGGCAGCGCCGTCGACACCGGTCCCTGTACCCGCTGAAGAAGCGGTCGGGGGCGCCGCGCCTCAATCGACGTAGTCGGGCCAAGGGAGCGGGAAGAACTGGCGGAAGGGCCGCGCCTCGTCGATCACGCGGGCGACGGACGGTCGCGCCGCGAGCGCTTCGTAGTAGCGGGTGAGGTCCCCCAGGCCGTCCTCGTCCCAGCGACGGACCGCGCGCCCGTAGAAGAGCGCCGGGGCGGCGGCGCAGTCGGCGAGGGTGAAGGCCGGACCGGCGAGCCAGTCGCTCCCCCGCAGCCGATCGTCGAGGACCGGGTAGATCCGGTCGAGCTTCTCCCGGGCCTCCTCGACCCCGTGTGCGTCGCCGGTGCCCTCGGGTCGCAGGTTGTCGAGGACGATCTTCTGCATCGGCGTCTGTACGTGTCCGTCCATGACGCGGTCCCACAGCCGTGCCCGCAGTGCCGCTTCGGGCTCGGTCGGGATCAGGGGCGGAGCGTCGCCGAAGCGGTCGAGGTACTCGACCACGATCGTCGATTCCGGCAGCGCGATCCCGGCGTCGCGGTCCTCGAGCACCGGCATCGACGCCATCGACCAGAGCTCCGCCAGGCGCGCGCGGTCGGCCTCGTCGTCGATCTGGTTGCGCTCGAACGGGACGTCGCGCTCGTACAGCGCGATCAGCGCCTTCCAGCAGTAGGAGGCGAAGGGATGCTCGTGCAGGATCAGGGACGTCATTCGGTGGGCTCCTTGGCGAGGTGCTCGCCGAGCGCGTCGAGGAGCTTGCCGGTGCCGTGCTCACGCTCGGCCGGGTCGTCGAGGCCGTCAAAGAAGGCGCCCTGCTCGGTGAAGACGAAGCGGGTGCCGCCTTCGGCGGGGAAGAGCTGGATGGTCGTCAGCGAGGTCGACATCAGGCGATCGTCGAGCAGCAGGTCGTAGGCGAAGACGATCCGCTCGTCGGTGACGATGTCGTGGTAGCGGCTCTTGAAGGTGTGGACGGAGCCCCCGGCCGGTCCACCGCTGTTGACCTCGCCGCCGCCGACGCGGAAGTCGAGTTCCCAGACCCGGTTCTCGAAGCTCTCGGGGACGGCAAACCAGGCGCTCTTGAGCTCGGGGTCGGCGAATGCGCTGAAGGTCTGGGACGGGGTGCAGTCGTATTGGCGCTCGATCGTGAAGTCGGCGTGGGTCACGCTCATGGTTTCCTTCCGTAGGTCGTTTTGAGGACATCGCCGAGGCGGTCGAAGCGGCCCTCCCAGACCTGGCGGTGCCGGGCGATCCACTGCTCGACCGCGCGCATCGGCGCCGGTTCCAGTTGGCAGGTGCGCACCCGGCCGACCTTCTCGGAGCGGACGATGCCGCTCTTCTGCAGCACTTCGATGTGCTGGACGACCCCCGACAGCGACATTTCCAGCGGCTCCGCCAGTTCGCTGACGGAGGCCGGCCCTTCGCTCAGCCGGACGACGATCTCGCGGCGGCTGGAGTCGGCGAGGGCGTGAAAGGTGCGGTCGAGGAGGTCGGCGTCCGTGGGCACGGCTGGAAGGTATAGCAAATACTTAAGTGAGCACTGAAGTATCGTCAGCAAGCCGCGAGCGCGTCGGCGTAGAAGCGCAGGTACTGCCTCCAGTGGCGGTCCCAGTAACTCTGTTCGTGGCCGCCGTGCCACTCGTGGGCGGTGAGGTCGGCGCCGCCCGCCTCGAGCGCTTCGTCGAAGGCGACGCTGCCGATCAGGAATGGGTCTTCGCTGCCGTAGTCGTTCCAGATCGGGATCGGGCCGAAGGCAGCGGGGTCGGCCCGCACGGTGCCGATCACGTCGTTGCGTTCGAAGTCCTCGGCGTCGTCGAATGCCCCCGGCGCGGTCGCCCCGCCTTCCAGCCAGAGGGCGGGCGAGTGGCCGCCGACGGCACAGAAGCGGCCGGGATGGTCGAGCGCGATGTCGTAGGCGCCGAAGCCGCCCATCGAGATGCCGCCGATCGCGACCCGCCGCGGATCGAGGTGAAAGCGGTGGATCACGGCGGGGATGACCTCGCCGGTCACGTAGCTGCCCCAGCGCCCGGTCGCGCGGTCGTGCCAATAGCTGTCTTCGTCGCCGTCGGGGAAGACGACGACGGGCGCCCGTCCGCCGAGCGACCCGAGGGCGCGGAAGAAGGCTTCGTCTTCGATGAAGCTGGTGTCGGAGCCGCCGTGGCCGTGGAGGAAGACCAGGAGCGGCTTGCCACGGGTCCGGTCGATGTCGGCGGCCGGGACGATGACCTCGACGCCCTGGGCGTCGCCTACGTCGCGGCTGTGGACGGTCAGGTGGACGACCTCGGCGCCATCGCGGTCGGCGGGGGCGAAGACGGTGAGGGCGAGGATCGCGTAGACGATGCCGAGCGCCACCAGGCCGATCGCGAGGACGGCCACCCGTCGCCTGCGCCTGATCTGGCGCGGAGTCGCCACGGGCGAAGTAATACAGGTACGCCGAAAATCCGCCGGCCGACGAACTACGTTCAGTAAGGTCGATGGACGTGAATTACGTGTCGCAGACCCAGATCGAGCCCTCACGGCAGGTCCGCCCGCAGCAGGACCCTTGCGGGGAAGTCTGCCCGAACTTCCACGCCGCGATCGAGCTGATCGGCAAGCGCTGGACGGGGGCCATCCTCTGCGCCCTGATCGAGCGGCCGATGCGCTACGGCGAGCTCGGCAAGGCCGTCCCCGGACTGTCGGACCGGCTGCTCTCGCAGCGCCTGCGCGAGCTCGAGGACGAGGGCCTGGTCGAACGCGAGGTCGAAGCCGGGACGCCGGTCCGCGTCACCTACTCGCTGACCGCGACCGGGGAAGACCTCGGGCCGGCGATCAAAGAGCTGAAGACCTGGGCCAAGCGCTGGAAAGAGACGGCCTGAGCCGTCTCTAGGCTGATTCCGATGGATCAGCCGCAGATCTCACTGGGGGCGACTGCCCGCCCTGGCCCCGACCTGCCGGGGCCGTTCGCGGTCGGGCGTTATGCCAACAAACTCCAGGGGTGGATGCGCGAACGGCCGCGCGTGCTGCTGATCGGCGAGGTGACTGGGGTCCGGCGGAGCAAAGCTCAGGCGTACTTCGAGCTCCGCGACGGTGAGGGTGCGGTGCCCTGCGCGATGTGGCTCAACGACCTCGATCGTGCCGGACTCCCCGACGGTGCTCTGCGGGACGGCCTGGAAGTGGTCGTCGCGGGCGGCCTCGACTATTACCCCGGCGGTGGTGCGGCCTCACCCGGCTTCAGCTTCCGTGCGACCCACGTGCGGCTGGCGGGCGAGGGCGACCTGATGGCGCGGCTCGAGGCGCTCCGCACCCAGCTGCGCGGCGAGGGCCTCTTCGAGCTGCAGAAGCAGTTGGCGCGGCCGGTCCTGCCGAAGACGATCGGCGTCGTCACCGCGGAAGGCGGTGCGGCACGGCGCGACCTCCTGGCCGGCCTGGCGCGGCGCGGCTGGGGCGGGACGGTGGTCTGGGCGTTCGCGCCGGTGCAGGACCGCCACGCGGCGCCGAAGATCGCGCGGGCGCTGCAGGACCTGGCGGCGCGGCCAGAGATCGAGGCGATCGTCGTCACCCGCGGCGGCGGCAGCCTCGCCGACCTCTGGGCCTTCTGCGACGAGACCTTGTGCCGGACGGTGGCGATGCTGCGGGTGCCGGTGATCAGCGCGGTCGGGCACGAGCGCGACTCGACCCTGATCGACGACGTCGCCGCGGCTTGCTGCTCGACCCCGACCCACGCCGCCGAGGCCGCCGTGCCGCTCGACTGCGGCGCCGCCCGTGCGGAGGTGCGGCGGATGACGATGTCCCTGCGGCGCGGTGCGGACGGGGCGATCGCGGCGCGGGCGCGCCACCTCGGTGCGCTGGCGCGCGGCCCGGCGCGGGCGCTGCAACGTCAGCGCACCTTCCTGAACCAGAAGACGCGCGAGATCCGGGCCGCCTCCGAACGCGGCATCGCCGAGCGGGCGGCCACCCAGCGCCGGATCGCCGGGCTCGTTCTCCAACGTGCCCGCCGCCGCGCGCTCGGGCAGGTCGAGCGGGCCACAGACGAGGGACGTCGTCACGGCGCCGCCCTCGACTCGGCTGCCGACCGGGCTCTCGCTCAGCGTCGAGAGGCGCTTCGCAATGCCGCCGTGGCCCTCCGCGCCCACGATCCCGAGCGCACCCTTGAGCGCGGCTACGCCCTCGCCGAGACCCCGGACGGCGAGCCGCTGACGAGCGCCGCCGACGCAACCGCCGCCGGGCGCTTTAGCCTCCGCTTCCGCGATGGCCGAATCGACGCCACAACCGCCGACGATGACCGTGACTGACGGCGCGCCCGCCAGCTACGAGGCCGCCGTCGAGCGCCTCGAGGAGATCATCGACCGCCTCGACTCCGGCCAGGCCGGCCTCCGCGAGACCCTGGACCTCTGCAAAGAGGGCAAGCTGCTGGTCGATTTCTGCGCCGGCGAGCTGGACGCTGTCGGTGAGGGCTTGAAGGAACTGAACCTGGACGACTTGGCTGCGCGCCTGGATTCCTCGGCTGGCACCGGGGGCTGAGCACTACCGCCGCAGCGCTGATCGGGTGCGGCGGCGCGCAAGGGACGGGGCCCCGTAAGCCGGCGCCCGGAAGGACGGGGCCTCTTGAAGCTGGCGCCCGTGGAAAGGGAAGGGCCGTCTCGTCCACGGCCCTGGCAGG
>JBOGYZ010000162.1:0-5046 GCA_050697015.1 Solirubrobacterales bacterium | reverse complement strand
CCGGGACGTGACTCGGACGGCCGCAGCGGCCGCGAACCTACGCCGCGAGCTCTTCGAGCACCGACTCCGGGATGTCGAAGTTGGCGTAGACCTGATCAACGTCGTCCTGGTCGTCGAGCACTTCGAGCAGGTCGATCATCCGTTCGGCGTCGCGGCCTCCCAGCTCGACCGTGCTTTTCGGTTCGGTCGCCAGCGCGGCCGACTCGATCTCCACGCCTGCCTCCTCGAGCGCCGCTTTCACCGCGGTGAGGTCGGTCGGCTCGCTGATGACGCGCATTTTGTCGCCCTCCTCCTGGACGTCTTCGGCACCGGCGTCGATCGCCGCCATGAGGTCGTCCTCGGAGTAGCGGTCGCCGTCGACCACCACGACGCCTTTTTTCTCGAAGTTCCAGGCCACCGAACCGGGCTCCCCGAGGCCGCCGCCGTGGGTCGAGAACGCGTGGCGGATCTCGGCGCTGGCGCGGTTGCGATTGTCGGTCAGCGCCTCGACCAGGACCGCGACCCCGGCCGGGCCGTAGCCCTCGTAGATCACGTGTTCGTAGTTGGCGGCGTCGATGCCGGCCCCGGTGCCGGTGTCGATCGCTTTCTGGATTTTGTCTTTGGGCATCGAAGCTTCGCGCGCCTTCTGCACGGCGGTACCGAGGGTCGGGTTCCCCTCGATGTCGCCGCCGCCATCACGAGCGGCGACGGTGATCGCGCGGGCGAGCTTGGAAAAGAGCTTGCCGCGTTTCGCGTCGGCGGCGCCCTTCTTGTGTTTTATCGATGACCACTTGGAATGTCCCGACATCAGGTGTCATTCTATGAAAGGGGAAGGGCCATGGATACGACGGCGAGGATCTGGGGCAAGAATGTGGCTGCGACGGCGGTCTTCTTCGCCATGCTCTTCGCCGCCTTCTCGCTTTGGACGTTGATCCCGCTCGGCTGGGTCTACATCGCCTCCAAGCTGGCCAAGAGCCAGTTCCCGAGCATCGGGCCCTACATGATCGTGATCGTCGGGATCATCGCCACCGTCCTCATCGACGCCTGGATCATCGGCCGCCTCAACGACCTCTACGTCCGCGTGACGGGCTCCAACCGCCTGGTCCAGAGCCGGCCCGGCTGGCTGAAAAGCATGCGCGACACCGGCCCGGTGCAGAACTCGGTCACCGTCGTCGAGGCCGTGATGATGTCCTCGGTGATGCTCGCCGCCCTCGCCCTGATGGTCTGGTTCTTCCTCCTCGCGGGCTCCCCGCTGCCCAATAGCTGACGCTTCGAAGCGCCTCAGCACCAACTTTGCAAATTCTCTGTAACGCCGCTTGTAATGCGGGTTCAGGGTGCTTCTATCGCCTCATGCAGGCACTGACCAACGAGCAGCGGATCGACCGCCTGGAGGTGAACATGGAGAGGCTCGAGAAGAAGGTCGACGACGGATTCGCGGAAACGAAGGTGGAATTCCGAGCCGTGCGCGCAGAGATAGGCACCGTCCGCACCGAGGTCGGCGCGGTCCATCGCTCTCTCCACACGATGTGGCTGACGATGATCCTGGGCTTCGCCGGGATGAGCCTCGCGATGACTCTCGGATTCGCGGGAATCCTGCTTCAGCACCTCTGAGGGTCCGGTCAGACGATGAACTTGCCATCTTCCTGCATCAAGACGCCGTCGACTTCGAGCTTGCCGCCGAGGCGGAGGTCGCAGACCAGGTCGGTGTGGACGGCGGATTCGTTGGTGCCGCCGGACTCGGGGTAGGCCTGGCCGAAGGCCATGTGGATGGTCCCGCCGATCTTCTCGTCGAGGAGGACCTCGCGGGTGCCGCGGTCGATGCCGTAGTTGGTGCCGATGCCGAGCTCGCCAAGGGTGCGGGCCCCCGCGTCGGTGTCGAGCTGGGCGATCAGGAACTCCTCGCCGCGCTCGGCGCCGGCGTCGACGATCTTGCCCGCCTCGAATTTGAGGCGCACGCCCGAGACCTCGCGGCCGCCGATCACGGCGGGCAGGTGGAAGCTGACCTCGCCTTCGGTGGCGTCCTCGATCGGGCCGGTGAAGAACTCGCCGTCGGGCATGTTGTGATCTCCGACGCAGGGGATGAACTTGCGGCCCGCGATGCCGAGGTTGATGTCGGTGCCGGGGGCGGTGATCCGCACCTCCTCGTGGCCCTCGATCCACTCGGCCAGGCGTTCGGTCTCCTCGGAGGCCTTCTTCCAGGTGGTCAGCGGGTCACCGGCGTCGGCCAGGCAGGCGCCGTAGTAGAACTCTTCGTAGTCGGCGAGGCTCATCTCCGCCTCCGACGCGTAGGCCGAGGTCGGGAAGATCGTGTAGACCCAGCGGAAGTCGCCGTCAGCACTCCGTTTCATCGCCCGTTGCATCAGGTCGCCGGTGACCGACTGGCGCAGGGACTGGCGCTCTGGCGGCACCCCGGAGAGCTCGCGCGTGTTGGTGGTGGCGCCGATCGCGATCCGCACGTCGGCGTTGTCGACCATCCACTCGGCGAACGGCGAGATCCATTCCAGCTGCTTGTCGGAGGCGTGCTTGAAGTAGGCGGCGATCTGGCCGTCGAGGGCGACGTTCAGCACCGGGTTGCCACCGGCCTTCAGCACCTCCTCGTAGACGGCCAAGAGCAGCGGGGCGGCGGCGTTCTCTCCGTCGATCGAGACGACCTCCCCCTCTTTGACCTTGGTCGAGTAGCCGACCAGGATCTTCGCCAGGTTCTGGACCTTCGGGTCGCCGCTCATCCTCGTGCCGCCTCCTTCTCTTGTGCCTTCGTGATCATCGCCATGAATATCGCGTGGAAACGCGGATCGTCGGTCAGCTCCGGATGGAAGGCCGAGGCCAGAACGCTGCCGCCGCGGATCGCCACCGGATGACCCTCCCACGTCGCGAGCACCTCGACATCCTCCCCGGTCCGCTCCACCCACGGCGCCCGGATGAAGACCGCGCGAAGCGGCTCGTCCCCCGCGCCGGCCACCTCGAGGTCGGCCTCGAAGCTCTGCAGCTGGCGGCCGAAGGCGTTGCGCCGGGCGGTCACGTCGATGAAGCCCAGGTGCTCGGCATCGCAGACGATCAACCCGGCGCAGGTGCCGAGGATCGGGCGCCCCGCCTCGTGGTGGGCGCGCAGCGCGGACTCGATCCCCGCCGAGGCGATCAGGCGGGTCATCGTCGTCGACTCGCCGCCGGGGATGACCAACCCGTCGAGGCCCTCGAGCTGCTCCGGCGTGCGCACCTCGACTGCTTCCGCGCCGAGCTTGCGCAGCGTCTCGGCGTGCGCCTCGAAGTCGCCCTGCAGGGCTAGGACACCGACCTTCAGGTCAGCTCCCGCGGTGTTGGAGCAGCGCGCCCTCGGCCTCGAGCGGCGCGATCTCGAGGCCCGACATCGCCTCGCCGAGGCCGATCGAGGCCGCGGCGACCCGCTCGGGGTCCTCGTAATGCGTGGTCGCCTCGACGATCGCCTTGGCACGCCGCGCCGGGTCGGAGGACTTGAAGATCCCCGAGCCGACGAAGTTGCCCTCGGCGCCGAGCTGCATCATCAGCGCCGCGTCGGCGGGCGTCGCGATCCCGCCCGCACAGAAGAGCGGCACCGGCAGGCGACCGGCGGCGGCCACCTCCTGGACGACTTCCAGCGGCGCCGGCAGTTCTTTGGCGGCGGCGGCGAGCTCCTCGGGTCGCAGCAGCGACAGTCGGCGGATGCCGGTGGTGATCTCGCGCATGTGGCGGACCGCCTCGACCACGTTGCCGGTCCCGGCCTCGCCCTTGGAGCGGATCATCGCGGCGCCCTCGCCGAGCCGCCGAAGCGCCTCGCCGAGGTTGGTCGCGCCACAGACGAACGGCACCTCGAAGGCGAGCTTGTCGATGTGGTTGACCTCGTCGGCGGGGGTCAGGACCTCGGACTCGTCGATGTAGTCGACTTCCAGCGCCTGCAGGACCTGGGCCTCGGCGAAGTGGCCGATCCGCGCCTTCGCCATGACCGGGATCGTCACCGCCGCCTGGATGCCTTTGATCATCGCCGGATCGGACATCCGGGCGACCCCGCCGTCGCGGCGGATGTCGGCGGGGACGCGCTCGAGGGCCATCACGGCGACCGCCCCGGCCTCCTCGGCGATCTTCGCCTCCTCGGGGGTGACCACGTCCATGATGACCCCGCCTTTCAGCATCTCGGCGAGGCCGGTCTTCAGTCGAAACGTCGCGCGCTCGGGCATAGAGCCCATATTAGGGAGCGAAGCGCGCGGCCCGCCCCCTCGCTACTTCAGTTTGTACGCCTTGATGCGGTCCCGGTGCAGATCCTCATCCCGCGCGTACAACCCGTAGGCGAGCGCCTGCACCAGTGCCATCAGCGCGGTGTTCGATCGGGCGAAGGAAGGGCTGTTCGACGAGAAGTAGAGCGTCATCTCGGCATGCTCGCCGACCTCGGACATGGTCGCGTCGGAGATCGCCAGGGTGCGCGCGCCGCGGTGCAGGGCGAGCTTCATCGCCCGCAGCAGCAGCGGGTGCGCCCGACCCGCCGAAAGAGTGATGACGAGGGTGTTCTCGTCGATCCGGCCGAGCCGCTGGAGGCTCTCGCCGCCAGTCGAGGCGACGATTTCGGCACGGATGTCCAGAAGGCTGAGGGTGTGGCGCAGGTATGAGGCGAAGAAGGCCATCTGATCCACGCCGACGATCACGATCCGCTGCGCGGTGGCGAGCGCGGCGACCGATTCGTTGACCTGATCGGTGGTCAGTTTGCGCGCCGTTTCCTCCAGGTTCGAGTAGTCGGCGCTGAGCGAGCCCTCGAGCTCGGAGTGGTCGAAGGAGAACAGGGCGCCGCCGTTGCTGCCGGCGGCTGCGATCGTCGTGCGGTACTCCTCGATCGCCGCTTGCTGGAGCTCCGGGTAGCCCTCGAAACCGAGGGCCTGGGAGAAGCGCACCACCGTCGATGACGAGGTGCTCGCTCTCCTGGCCAGCTCCTCGGCGGTGAGGAAGGCTGCCTCGTCGAGATGATCGACGATGTACCGAGCCACATCTTTCTGGGAGCGCGAGAACTCGTCGAAACGCTCCTGGATGTAGTCGGAAAGGCTTTTGAGTTGAGGGGATTTCGTCGCG
>JBOGYZ010000161.1:0-12164 GCA_050697015.1 Solirubrobacterales bacterium | reverse complement strand
GTCTCGTGGCGGCCACAGCCTGCCAGGGCCGCCACGAGACGCCCGGGACGTGACTCGGTCAGCCGCCCGGCCCTACGCGGCTAGGAAGCGGTGGCGGCGAACGCGACGACGAGGTACTCGCCGTCGCGGTCGGACTCGGTGCGGACCTCGTCGGCCAGCGTTTCCAGCGAACCGCCGACGTCGGGGAGCGAGAGGCTCCCGCGCAGGCCCGCGGCGGCGCCGGCGGCCATCGGGCCGACCTTGAGCTCGACGCCCTCGGGACGGTCGGCGATGCTGAGACGGACGTGGCCGTCGGCGAAGCAGTTCGGAGCGGCCGCCGAGATCGCGTCGGAGAGGAGCATCGCGTCGGAGATCCGGTCGACGGTGATCTCGTGGCGGGCGGCCAGCGCGGTCAGCGCGCGGCTCAGCACCGGGCCGACCAGCTCCGGCGGGCCGACCGTCAGTTCGGTGGCCTCGGGGACCGGCGGGCTCGGCACCGCCTGGGCCTCGGTGTCGAGGACCGGCCGCGAGGTCAGCGGCACGTGCATGCGGATCTCCGTCCCCCGCTCCATTCCACCGCGGATCTCGAAGCTCGAGGAGAGCGCCGCGATCAGCGCCAGTCCGATCCGCAGGCTCGGCCGGTCGACGCCGGGGCGCGGGCTGATGCCGCGGCCGAAGTCACGCACCACGACGGTCAGGCCGTTGCCGTCGGGCACCGCGTCGACTCTCAGCAGGCCGGCCTCACCCTCCGGGTAGGCGTGGACGACGACGTTCATGCAAGCCTCGGTGACGACGGTCTTCAGATCGGCGGTCGACGCCTCGTCCATGCCGATCCGCTCGGCCAGGCCGGCGATCGCGTGGCGCACCACCGCAACGTTCTCCGCTTTCGCGGGGAGCGACATCTGCAGGCCTGATGAGTCGACGTTGGTGGTGCTCAAGTTTTTTTTGTTCCCGGCTTTACGCGACACACGAAGGACGATCAGGAAGACCCGCGCAACTGGCAAACCTACCGGCCTCGGCCCCGCCCTGATACCCAGACCACCTCACTGCAAACGGAAACGGGGTTAACCGGAGACACCACAACCACTCGCTGCGCTAGCATCGCGGCGCAGTGGGACCCGCGCCATTTCAAGCATCAGCTTCTGAGCTGGAAGGGGGCATCCGCCTGCTCGAGGTCAACGGGGAGCTCGACCTCTCCACGTCCGGCCAGTTCGCGGGGCCGCTCGAGGAAGCGGTCGCCGCCCACGACGCCTCGGTCCTCATCGATCTCACCGACTGCACCTTCATCGACTCGACCGGGATCGCGCTGGTCGTGCGAGCCTGGCAGCGGGTCGACGCGGGCGCGGGCAACGGCGGCGAAGGCGGCCTCGTCCTCTGCTGCCAGAACGAACAGGTCAAGCGCGTCCTCGAGGTGACCGGCCTCGAGCACTCGCTGCGCGTCTTCGGGACGCGCGACGAAGCCGTCGCCGCCCTGCGCGGGTGACGTTGCTCACGCTTCGGCGTGCGAACGATTAGCGCCCCAGGCCGGCCGGGTAGCCGCGTCTGATGCCCGCACGCAGGCCGAAACGCCCGAAACTGCCGCGCGAGCTCTTCGAGACGCGCACCCACGCCTGGGAATCGCTCGGGCTGGGCGAGGAGATCGAGACGAAAAAGGTCTCGAAGAGCACGATGGCGGGGGTCGTCGTCGCGATCCTCGCGCTGATCGCGACGCTGGTCGTCTACTCGCACCGCCGCCAGATCGCCCCTGGCTACGGCGAATGGTTCCGGGTCGGCACCGTGATCGTGGTGATGATCGTCGGCAGCGCCGCGATCTCGCTGGCCGCCCGATCGTTGCAGCCGCGCCTCTACCGCCGACTCGACCCGGCCACGGCAGGGACGGCCGGCTTCGTCTTCCGCCTGCTGGCGAGCCTCGCGGTGGTCGTGGTGGCGCTGCGGATCGCGGGCGTCAACGCCGGGACGCTCGCCGTCGGCGGTGCCTTCGCCGCCGTCCTCCTCGGGCTCGCCGCGCAGCAGAGCCTCGGCGCGATCTTCGCCGGCATCGTCCTGCAGAGCACCCGCCCCTTCCGGGTCGGCGAACGCGTGCGCTTCACCGGCGGCGCGCTGGCCGGCTCGATGGAGGGGACGGTGACCTCGCTCGGACTCTTCTACACGACCCTCAGCCAGGGGGCCGACCGCCTGCAGATCCCCAACAACGTGCTGCTGAACCTGGCCGTGGTGCCGCTGCGCGAGCCGGAGAAGGTCGACGTGCGGGTGCGCTTCCCCCGCCACGTCAGCCCCCGCGACGTCGAGCAGCAGCTACTGCGCACGATCACCGTGCCGACCCGCTACCGGCCGGCGGTCTCGCTCGAGGAAATCGAGCCCGATTGCGTGATCATGAAGATCAACGCGACGCCGCTGCGCTCCGAGGACGGCTCGCAGCTCGCCGAGGAGGTCCTCGAGGCGCTGCACCGCCGCGACACCGCCGAACACCGGGCCGCGGCGGAAGAGACGCCGTTGCCGGACTAGTGGATCGCTAGCTAGGCGAAGACGAGGATTGCCAGGTTGACCAGGACCGCCAGCGGCGTGCCGACCAGCGCCAGATCACGGAAGAGCTTGGCGAAGCCGCCGCGGTAACGGACGCTGTCCATCAGCAGGGTGCCGACGACGTTCGACATGTTCACCAGGGCGACCGCGATCGCGACCCCGATCGCGAGGGCGGGCCAGCCGGTCGCCGAGCCCGCGGCCGCGGCTGCCGCGGCAAGGACGATGGCGGTGATCGTGCCGACGACCCCAAGGACGATCACCGTCATGTCGGTGCGGGTCACGCCGGGCAGGTAGACATTGCCGCCCTCGGCGGCAAGCATCGCCTCGAGGTGGCCGGCCGGCGCCTCCTCGGTCCTGACGACGTGCGAGTCGCCGTCGACGACGACCATCTTCAGCGGCGGCGCCAACGACTCCTCCGCGTGCCGCCAGAGCCCGCCCTCGTACCACTCGTCGCAATCGTCGGCGTGACAGAAGATCAGGACCTCCTCGGCCGGTCTCTTCAGCAGCGCGTCCTGTGCCGCCTGCACGGGGTCGGAGTCGCCGACCTCGCCGCTCACCTTGAGCCCTGTCGCGCGAACGGCCGCCAGTGCCTTCTCCAACCGCTCGCGCGCCTCGACCCGCGGCTCGTCGACGTCGCCGAGAGTGCGGTGGAGCGTGTTCGACTCCACCGCCGGCGCGACCAGGCGCACCTCGGTGGGCACCTCGTCCACCTCATGCGCGAGCGCGGCGAGCGACTCCGGCGACCCGAAAGCCGGGGTGACGATCGCGATCAGGCTGCGCTCGGCCATCTCAGATCCCTCCGCCTCTTTACTCGTTCACTCGTTCTCGTCCGGCGGGATCGCCTCGTCCGGCTCGCCGTACTTGTCGGGGTCCTGCGTCTCCTCCGGCTGGGCGATGCCGTCGGGGAAGCGGTGTTGGTCGCCGTGCTCGGCGATGTCCTCGAGGTCCTTCTCGGCCAGCTCGAAGCCCTCGGCCTCGCCCTCGCCGGCCTCCGACAGCGGCTCCCGCGCCGGGTCGTCGGTGTCGGGGTCGTGGCGGCCGCCGATCGCGGCGGCTTCCTGCGCGGCCTCGGCTTCCTCCTCCTCGACGAATGCCTCGTCGCGCTCCTCGGGTACTGCGGTCATGAGACGGCTCCAGTCTCCGAGGCCTGCTCGGTCGAGTTGTTGCTGGTCTGATCGGTGGGACTGGACGACTGGGCGCTGGTCGGGCCGGACGGCGCCACAGGCTCGAAAGGTTCGTCGCCGCCGGAGCGGCCGATCAGCCAACCGACGATGCCGCCGATGCCGGCACCGAGCGCCAGCAGGGTGACGGAGCGGAACGGCTTGCGGGCGAATTTCGAGGCGGTGCCATAGGCAGTGTGCTTCGCGGTCGTCTTGACCGCCTGACGGGCAAGTTTGGTTTTGACTGACATACGCCTAAGTTACCCGGGCTGAGGAGGTCGATAACCGCATTCGTGCGCCTTCGCCATAGGTTCCGTATATAAGAAGTCCCACTTCGCGACCCGTTCGAAACGCCTCACACCGGTACCGCCAAGCGGCTCAAAAAGTTGGGTTGAGACCGCGGCCGCCAAGCGCTGGGATGGCGAACCTATGCCACCGGAGAGCAGGGCCCCGGATGGGGAGCAGATCGACCAGAACCTCGTGCGCGCGCTCGCGCACCCGATGCGGGTGCAGATCCTCGAAGCGCTGCAGGGGCGCGCGGCGAGCCCGACCGAACTGGCGCGGCAGTTCCGCGAGTCGTTAGGAGTCGTGTCCTACCACGCAAATGCCCTCCTGGACGTCGAATGCATCGAACAGGTCCGCACCCGTCCCAAACGCGGGACGATCGAGCACTTCTACATCGCCCGGCCGCGCTCGTTCATCGGCCATCAGGACTGGCGCAAGGCTCCCCTCTCGGTGCGCGGCGGGGTGACCTCGGAAGCCCTGCGGACCTTCGTCGGCAAGGTCGGCGCGGCGCTGGACGCCGACACGATCGACTCGCGTGAGGACACCACCCTGAACTGGATGCCGATCACGGTCGACGAGCAGGGTTGGCGGGAGACGGCGGAGATCCTCGACCGGGCGCTGCGCGAGCTGATGGAGGTCGCAACGGCCAGCCGCGAGCGGCTCGGCGGCGAGGACGGCATCCCGGTGGTCACCGCGATGGCCGCCTTCGAGGCGCCGCCGAGCTAGCCGCGTCGCATCCTCAAAACATCGAGCGCGGCCAGAGCTTGCGGGTGCGGACCACGTTCGTCTCGGCGCCGAGGACGACGAACATCGCGCCGAGGTGGATCCAGGCGAGCAGGCCGATCACCAGGGCGAAGGTGCCGTAGACGGCGGAGGCGTTCTTCACCTCGTGGGAGATGTACCAGCCGCCGACCAGCTGCAGGGCCTCCCAGCCGATCGTGGCGACGACGACGCCTGGGATCAACGCCCGGGTCTCCACCGTGCCGGTGGTGAGCAGGCGGAAGACGGCGCCGAAGACGAAGAGATTCAGCGCGGTCGCCACCAGGATCCCGGCGACCTTGCCGCCCGCGCCGAGGAAGTCGGCGCCGCCGGCCGCGAGGCCCCCGATGACGGTCGAGACGACCGCCAGGCCGCCGAGCACGACGAGCAGGGCGATCGCCCGCAGGCGCGAGCCGACGAAGCCGCGTTCGGCCGCCTTCGGCACGCCCCAGCAGCGGTTGAAGGCGCTCTCGGTCTCCAGCACCACGCCGATCCCGGCGAGCACCGAGCCGACGATCCCGACCGCGAGCGCGACGCCGGACCCCTTCAGTTCGCCGCCCTTCAGCTGGTTGCCGATGATCGGGAACTGGGAGAGCGTCCCGTTCACCACTTCCCTGCGCAGTTCGTCGTTGCCCGCGAGGACGAAGCCGAGGAGCGTGATCATCAACAGCAGCAGCGGGAAGAGCGAGAAGAAGGCCCGGTAGGCGATCAGCGAGACCATGCTGCCGCCTTCGTCGTCGCCGAACTTTTTGACGATGCCGAGCGGTAGGGCCAGCGCCGGCTTGCGCTGCTGGAAATCGTCGAAGCGGCGCAGCGGCGCTTTCACATCCATGGGCCGACCCTTACCCACTGCGGTTCGCGGATCAATCGATCAGCTCCAGGACCTCGCGCTCGATCCGCTGCCGGGTCCGCTCCGACATCCGCCCCTCGCTCGCCGCGCGGCGGCCGATGTCGATCGTCTCGCCGTCGCGATAGCGGTCGAAGACTCGGGGGTCGATGTAGGAGCGGCGGCAGACCGCCGGCGTGTTGCCGAGCGCCGCAGCGACCGTTTTCACCGCCCGGTTGATCGTGCGTTTGCCGGCCGCCTCGGAGGCGGGCTTCTCCTCCCCCGCCAGCGCCGCGGCGGCGAGCACGGTGCCGCTCCAGGTGCGGAAGTCCTTGGCCGAGTAGTCCTCGCCGATCGCGGCCTGGATGTAGTCGTTGATGTCGTCGGAGCGGAGGTCGCGCCAGCGCCGTCCCTCCTTCCAGGCGAGCAGGTCGTCGGGCCCGCCGCGCCGCCGCCGCATCGCTTCCAGCGCCGCGATCGCCGCCGCGTCGCCGATCACCTGGATGCGCCGCTGGTTCGACTTCGCCGGGAAGTCGAAGACGATCTCCTCACCCTCGCGGTGGACGTGCTCGCGGCGGAGCGTCGCCAGGCCGTAGCTCTCGTTTTCCTCCGCGTACGCCTCGCCGCCGATGCGGAAGAAGCCGAGGTCGAGAAGGCGGACGGCGGTGGCGAGGGCGCGCTCGCGGGGCATCCCTTCGAGCTCGATGTCGCGGCGGACGACCCGGCGCAGCTTCGGCAGGGCGGCGGCGAAATCCCGCATCGCCGCGTACTTCTGCGACGCCCGCCGCTGGTCCCAGCGATCGTGGTAGCGGTACTGCTTGCGCCCGGCTTCGTCATATCCGGTGGCCTGGATGTGGCCGACCGGGTCGAGGCAGATCCACACGTCCTTCCAGGCGGGCGGGATCGCCAGGCCGCGGATCCGCTCCAGCGTGTCCTCGTCCGTGATCGTCGTGCCCCCGGCGTCCTCGAAGGAGAACCCGCGCCCGCGTTTGCGCCGGTGGATCCCGGCGGCGGAGCAGTCGGCGCGGCGCAGTCTTGCCATCGGGCGCCGTAGGTCCCCCGCGCGGGGAGCGGCTAAACGGCGATGCGGAGAGGCTCGGACCTCTCGACCCGAAGCTCGATCACCTCGGCCCCGGCCCTGTGGACGGGCTCGAAACCCTCGATCCGCACGGTGACGTACCCGTGCCCGCACTCGCAGGCGACCGCCTCGACCTCGCCGACCTCGTCGACGAAGAGGGTCGCCTCCGCGTCGCAGCGCGGGTCCGAGCACACGAGTTCGACCTGGAACATGGCCCCGATGCTCCCGACGGGGTCAGACGGAAAAGTCCGGGAGCTCCTGTTTTTGGCTCAGGAGCGGGGCGTAGAGGTCGCCTTTTGCAGCGATCCTTGCGCGGAGGTCGTCCACGGTGAAGACGAGGGCATCGGCGTCGCCCTCCCCGGCGGCCGCTTCGAGCTCCTCCCACTCCAGCGGGGTCGAGGCGGTCGGGCGCTCCTGGGCTCGGATCGTGTAGACGGAGGCGGTCGTCTTGTGGCGGTCGTTCTGGCTCCAGTCGATGAGGACGCGGCCCTTGCGACGCGTCTTCGTCTGGCGCGAGACGACCTCGTCGGGGAAGCGCGCCTCGAAGGTCTCGGCGACCGACTTGGCGAAGGGGCGCGACTCGTCGAAGGTGGCGGTGCCGTTCAGCGGAACGTGGAGGTGGATGCCCTTCGAGCCGGAGGTCTTGGCGTAGCTGTCGAGGCCGAGCTGGGTGAAGAAGGCGCGGAGGCGGAGGGCGATGCGGGCGCAGTCGACGATGTCGGCGGGGGCGCCGGGGTCGAGGTCGAAGACGAGCGAGTCGGGGCGGTCGAGGTCGTCGAGGCGGGCCAGCGAGGTGTGGAGCTCGATGTTCGCCAGGTTCGCCGACCAGACCAGGCTCGGCAGGTCTTCGAGCAGCGTGTAGTCGATCTCGGCCTTGTGACTCTCCGAGTAGATCCGCGCCGTCTCCACCCAGTCGGGACGGTGTCTCGGGCTCCGCTTCTCGTAGAAGAATTTCCCCTCGACGCCGTCGGGGTAGCGCTTCAGGGTCACCGGCCGACCGCGCAGGTGCGGCAGCAGGATCTCGGCGAGGTCGGCGTAGGCGTCGATCAGGTCGCCCTTGGTGAAGCCGACGGCGGGATACAGGACCTTGGTGAGGTTGGAGACGGTGAGCTCCCGGTCCTCGACGAGGAGGCGAGATTTCGTCTTGTCGATGGGCTCTGCCGCGGCGGTGATGCCGGTGGTCGGTGCCGGTTCGTAATCCTCCCCGCGAATCAGCAGCCACTCCCCCGTGCGCCGGCCGGGCGCGTAGAGGCTCGATTGCTTCTTCACCACCAGCCCTTCGACGCCCTGGCCGGTACTCGCCGCGAGGAGCTCCTTGATCCTCGACGTCGCGTTGGCCGGGACGCGCCAGGCCTCGCCTTCGAGCTCGAGCTCGGCGAGCATCTCGCGGCGGCGTTTGTACGGCGTGTCGGTGAGGTCCTCGCCGTCGAGGAAGAGCAAGTCGTAGATGACGTAGGTGGCCGGGTTCTCGCGGGCGCGGCGTCGGATCGCGCCCTCGGATCCAGAACGATCTCGCCGCGCGAGGCGCTCGCGATCGGGTCGTCCCTCCTCGTCGAAGGCCACGAGCTCACCGTCGAGGACCGCGTCGTGGGCGCCGATCTGGCGGCTCAGCCGGTGGACCTCCGGCCAGCGCGCGCCGATGTCCTCGAGGTCGGCGTCACGGAGGTCGAGCCGCCCCGGCCGGCAGCGGGCGATCGCGCGCACGCCGCCCCAGGCGAGCTCCGCCGCCCACCCGCGGGTCGAGCTCGGCAACACGCTCTCGTTCGCCAGCATCGGTGGGAGCGGGTCCGGATAGGGATCCGGGTTCCCTTCCGCCGGGGACATGCGGTGGATCATCCAGTCCTTCGCCGAGCGCGCCCGGAAGAGGACGTAGCGGCCGTGGAGGCGCTCGCCTTCGAAGCTGAAGATGATCTCGTCGTCGCGCCACTTCTCCAGCTCGTAGGTGCCGGAGTCCCAGATCTGCACCGTGCCGGCGCCGTACTCGCCCTTCGGGATCTCGCCCTCGAAGGCCATGTACTCGAGCGGGTGGTCCTCGGTGTGGACGGCTTTGCGGTTTTCCGACGGGTCCTGCGGGATGCCGTTCGGCACCGCCCAGGAGACGCCGACGCCCTCGTGCTCCAGACGCAGGTCCCAGTGCAGGCGGGTCGCGTCGTGCTGCTGGACGACGAAGCGCGGCGCGCCCTCCCGTCCCCGCCCGCCCTTCCGCGGCGCCGGCTCGGCGGTCTTGTCGAAGTCCCGTTTGCGTTCGTACTCGCTCAGCTTCGCCATCTGCGCAGCCCCGAACCTACCCCGCCGCAGGGCTGGGTAACTTCGCCCCGTGATCCCATCGGACGAGGAGATCCTGCGGGCGATCGTCGAGCTGGGCGACGACGGCTTCGTCCCCCGCCACCAGCTCGTGCTGCGCTTCCGTGGCCAAGGCGAGCGCGACATGCGCCGCGCGATCGGCCGCAGCGCCCGCCGCGGCCTGGTGCTGGAGCGCAAGGACCCGGAGGGCCGCAGCTTCGTCGCCGTCTCCACCGAGGGCTGGCAGGCCCTTCGCAGCGGCGAGTTCGAGCCCCGCCGCCTCCGCCGCCACGACGAGTAGGCGGTTGCCGCGTTCGCACTTTGCCGCGCATAGCGCGGAGAACTGCGAACCCATCGGGTGAGTTCGCACTTTTGGCCGGATACCGGACCTTTCTGCGAACGCACCCGCGGGTCATGCGCCTCCTTTGCCCGCTCCGCTCAGCCAGGCGCGGCCACCGTCGGCAGCTCGCGGACGACCTCGCTCGCATCCTTGTCGTCGCGCAGGCCGAGGTAATGCGGGTGACGGAGCTTGCCGTCGCGGGTCCATTCGCCGAAGCCGAACTCGCCGACCAGCTCGGGCTTGATCCAGGTCGCTTCTTTCGGCAGGGCCGAGCCGGCGGTGAAGGGACACGCGGACTGACGCAGCGCTTCCATCTTGTCGCCGAGCATGTCCAGCGTGTGGTGGTCGAAGCCGGTCCCGACTTTGCCCGCGTAGCGGAGGTCGTCGCCTTCCTGATAGCCGACCAGCAGCGCGCCGAAGCGCTCGCGCGACCCTTTCGGCGGGGTGAAGCCGCCGATCACCAACTCCTGCTCGAAGGAGCACTTCACCTTCAGCCAGTCCTTGGAGCGGCGGTGCTGGTAGGTCGAGTCGGCGCGCTTGGCGATCAGTCCCTCCCAGCCTTTGCGGCAGGCTTCGAGGAAGAGCTTCTTTCCGTGCTCGTTGCGGTGCGGCGTGTAGCGGACGGCGCCGTGGAATTCGAGGCTCGATTTGAGCAGCGCCTTGCGCTCGCGCAACGGCAGGCCGGTCACGTCGCGCCCTTCCAGCTCGAGGATGTCGAAGACGTACATGAAGACCTCGATCCCGGTCAGCCGCGCCAGCCGCGGGTCGCTGATGCCGAGGCGCCCCTGCAGCTTCTCGAAGCTGGTGCGGGAGCCCTCGAAGGCGACAATCTCCCCGTCGACCACGAACTCCTGCGCCGACTCGGTCTCGAAGGCCTCGACCAGCTCTGGGTAGTTCTCCATCCGGCGGCCGGTGCGGGAGGTGATCGTCGCCCCCTTCGGCGTGCGGCAGACGGTGGCGCGGACGCCGTCGAGCTTGCGCTCGAAGACCCAGGCCGGGTCGCTGAACGGGTGCGCCGTGAGCGTCGCCTTCATCGGCTCACCTTTGACGGACATGGCGGTGAGCGTACCCCGGCGGTGAGCGGGCTATGCTCGCGTGATGAGCGAACTGCCGGGCGAGAACCCGATCACCGAAGCCGCCGAACGCGAAGTGGACGGCGAGCCCGCGTTCAAGGAGGGCGACGAGGTCTGGGTGGAGGACGCCAATGGCAACCGTCACTCCGGCGTCTTCGTCGGGATGAACGAAGCGGCCGGCTGGTTCGGCGGCGGCCCGAGCGCCTACGTCGTCCACCCCGAAGGCCACCAGGCCGAGGTCGTCTCGCTCGCCCGCGTCATGCGGAAGTCCTGACGCGCGGTCCGGTCGCCGGGACGAAGACGGTCCAAGGCACTGTTTGAAAACGGTAGGTCCAGGTCAGTTCTCACTGGCGCCGTGGCCGTGTCCGTTGCTCACCAGACGCGGGCGGTAGCGGTAGCCGACGCCGCGCACCGTCTCCACCGGGTCGACGTCGGCGGCGCCGCCAAGCTTGCGCCGCAGGTAGCTGACGTACAGCTTCACCTCGTCGCGCTCGCGGATGCGGTCCCCCCACACCAGTTCCAGCAGCTGGCCGTGGCCGAGCACGCGACCGGGGTTTTCGGCGAAGGTCGCGAGCATGCGGAACTCGATCGGGGTCAGCGCGACCTCGTGGCCGAGCACCATCACGCGGTGGCGGACGCGGTCGATCTCGACGTACTCGTCGGTGAGGACCACCGGCCGCAGGTCGCCCTGGCGCGGGCGGCGCATCAGCGCCTCGATCCGCGCCTCCAGTTCGGCTTCCAATGGCGGCTTGGAGACGCAGTCGTCGGCACCGGCCCGGAGCGCCGCCACCCGTCCCTCCTCCTCGTCGCCGGTCAGCGCCAGGACGGGGACGTCGGAGAGCGCCCGCATCGTCGCCAGGATGTCGAGGCCGTCGGCGTCGGGCAGCTCGAGATCGAGCACGACAAGGTCGGGCTGGCGATCGTAGAACGCGCGCAGCCCATCATTCCCGTTTTCGGCACGGACCAGCTCGGTCCTGGCTCCATCCGAGAGCCCTCGCAGTACACCGCTTCCTCCGAGGTCTCGCCCGATCGCCAGAACCTTGCGCCGTCCGTCGCCAGGCTCTCTCGATAGCGATTCCAATTTCTTACCTGAGTCTCACTTATGGACGGGGCATGTCAAGCAATTCCTGTCGATTCGTGTCGAATATGAATCAGGTCGTGTCGTTTTCGGCCGAGGCCGTTCGTCCTCCGTATGACAGGGTCGTCTCACCGAGGCGACGGATCAAAGTTCAGATCGGAGTTCCCAGATGAGATTCATGATGTTCATGTACCCGGAAATCGAGGAGTCGGACTGGAATCCCACGGCCGACGCCGTCGAGGCGATGTCCCGTTACAACCAGGAGCTGCGCAAGGCGGGGATGCTCCTGGCGCTGGACGGGCTGCGGCCGCCTGGCGACGGGGCGTCGGTCGACTTCCGGGGCGGCGAGGTGACGGTCACCGACGGGCCGTTCGCGGAGGCCAAGGAGGTGGTCGGCGGCTACTGGATCATCCAGGCGCGCTCGACCGAGGAGGCGATCGAGTGGGCGAAGCGCTGCCCGGGTGAGAACTGCCGGATCGAGGTCCGCCCGATCTTCGAAATGGAGGACTTCCCGCCCGACGTGCGCGAGCGGATCGGCTACGACCCCGGGCTTCATCCAGGCGGCTGATCGTGGCGGCATCGGCCGATGCCAGGGCGGCGGTCGAGGCGGTGTGGCGGATCGAGTCCGCCCGCCTCGTCGCCGGCCTGGCGCGGCTGGTCCGGGACGTCGGGCTGGCCGAGGACCTGGCGCAGGACGCGCTGCTGGCGGCGCTCGAGCGCTGGCCGCGCGACGGCGTCCCCGACAACCCCGGCGCCTGGCTGATGGCGACGGCGAAGAAC
>JBOGYZ010000160.1:0-5692 GCA_050697015.1 Solirubrobacterales bacterium | reverse complement strand
AGGATCTTCTCGTCGAGCAGGTCCTGCACGCGGATGCCGAGCCGCAGCGCCTTGTCGGCGTAGGCGAGGCCGATCCCGCGCCGCGTCGTCCCGATCGAGTTCTTCCCCAGTTTCGTCTCACTCGCGGTGTCGAGGAGCACGTGGTAGGGCATGATCAGGTGCGCGTTGGCGGAGAGCTTCAGGTTGGCGACGCTGATCCCGGCGCGTTTAAGCCCGTCGATCTCGCTGAGCAGCACCCGCGGGTCGACGACGACCCCGTTGCCGATCACGCACGTCTTCTCGGAGTGGAGGATCCCCGACGGGATCAGGTGGAAGGCGAAAGTCTCGCCGTCACGGACGATCGTGTGGCCGGCGTTGTTGCCGCCCTGGAAGCGGACGATCGTGGTAGCCCGCTCGGCGAGCAGATCCGTGATCTTGCCCTTGCCCTCGTCGCCCCATTGGGCGCCGACTATGACCACGCCCGGCACTGGCCGGATTCTGACGGTTGTGGGCGCCGGGTGCGGCTACGCTCCTCCGCGTGAGGCGGTCGAGAGTGGTGCAGCACGGTGTTACACTCGATGCGTGCCCACCACCCGACCTCGCCACACGATCACCGAGACGCCGTCGGTGCAAGCAGCACTGGACAAGCTGCGCGCGCGGCTCGGGGAGGCCGAGCGGATCGACTTCGCCGAGCTGGTGACGCTAGGGGCGCAGGTCAAGGCCCGCCGCTTGGCGGATCGAGGTGAGGAGGCGAGGCGGGCTCGCCGGGAGATGATCGACTGGATCCTGAGCGGCAACGGGCCCAAGGTGGATCTCGACGCGGCGGCGGAGGTCAAGCACCTCGGCCTGATCGCTCGCTACGACGACGAGTAGCGTGCTGCTGATCGACAACTCGGCGTGGTCGCTGCTCCTCGCCGGCTCGATGCCGCGCGTACGGGTCAACGTGGTGGTCGAAATGCTCGATTCGGAGGAGATCGCCACCTGCCTACCGTTCCTGCTCGAGGCCGGTTTTTCCGCCCAGTCGGCAGTGGACCACGAAAAAAGCGTGGATCGACTCGGCACGTTGCCGGCGGTGACCATCGACGCCGACATCGAAGCGACCGCGCGTAAAGCGCAGCGCGAGCTGGCCCGGGTCGGACACCACCGCCTGCCGCCGATCGACCTGATGATCGCGGCCTGCGCTCACGAGGCCGGGATGGGGGTCCTCCACTACGACCGTGACTACGACCGCATCGCCGAGTTGACCAGCCTCAGCTTCGAGAGCGTCTGGGTCGCCCCTGCCGGTTCGCTCTAGGCCGCGAGCCGGTGATCCTCGCCGTGCATCGGGACCATGCAGCCGTCGCACATCTCGACCAAACGGGAGACGGTGCGCCGACCGATCTGCTCGATCAACTCGGCTTCGTCGAGGTTGGTGGTCACCAGCACGGCCCGTTCGTTCTCGTAGCGCTCGTTGATCAGTGCGTATAGCTGCTCCAAGACCCAGTCGGAGCGTTTCTCGGCTCCGAGGTCGTCGATGTGGAGGAGGTCCACCGTGGTGAGCTTCCGGAACAGCTCCATGTAGGAGTCACTGTCCGGACCAGCGTCGTAACTCTGGCGGATGCGCGCCAGGAGCTTCGGGAGGGAGTAGATGGCGACGGTGTGCTTGCGCTCCAGCGCCGCTTTCGAGACGAGCATGCCAAGCGTGGTCTTGCCGGTGCCGGGATCGCCGAAGAGCCAGACCCCGCGCCCGCCGGCGAGGTTCTCGTCGAGCTTGTCGAGGTAGGCGCGGACCGCGTCGACCGCGGCGCGGGCCTGGAATTCCCTGGCCATGTCGGAGATCGGCGGGCGATCGAAGGAGACCCCCTGGAAGCGGCGAGGGATCACCGACGAGACTCCGCGGCTGGCGCTCTGGCGCAGGCGGTCAGCCCGACAGTCGCAGGCGCGAGCAACGTCTTCCGGACCGAGGATCCAGCCGGAGCCGTCGCAGATCCCCAGGGGGCAGACCTGACCTCGGAACGGTTCGGAGCGGGCGACGGCCATCAGAACTCGGGCCCCGCCGCCGCGGCCTCGTCGTAGGGCGGCGGGTCTTCGCCGACGGGCTGTCCGATCGGTGCCTCCTGGCCGCTGTAGTCGGCGAACTTCGGGTAGCGGTCGAGGAAGACCAGGTCTTTGGTCGCGATCGGGCCGTTCCTATGCTTCGCGATGATCAGGTTGGCGAGGCCGTCCGGCTCTTCGTCGGGATCGCGGTAGTAGTCGGCGCGGTAGAGGAAGGCGACGAGGTCGGCGTCCTGCTCGATCTGTCCCGACTCGCGCAGGTCGGACAGCTGCGGCTTCGGCGGCGAGCGCTGCTCGGGCGCGCGGGAGAGCTGGGAGATCGCCATCACCGGCACCTGGAGCTCACGGGCGAGGATCTTGAGGCCACGGCTGATCTGGCCGACCTGCTCGACGCGGTTGGCGCGGGCGTCGTCGGAGCGCATCAGCTGCATGTTGTGGAGGATGATCAGGCCGAGGCCGCCACGGTCCTGTTCCTGGGCGTGGAGGCGGCGCGCCTTCGCCCGCAGGTCGAGGATGCCGAGGTCGGAGGAGTCGTCGAACCAGAGCGGCGCGTTCTCGAGTTCGTTGGCGGCGCGCAGCACCTTCGGCCAGTCGCGCGGGGACACCTGGCCTTTGCGCAGCTTGTCGCCGGGAATCCGCGCCCGGCAGGCGATGAAGCGCTGGGCGAGCTCGACCTCCGACATCTCGAGCGAGAAGAAGGCGACCGGCTTGTCGCGCTTGACCGCCACGTTTTCGGCGATGTTGGCGACCAGGGCCGACTTTCCCATGGCAGGCCTGGCGGCGATGATGATCAGGTTGCCGGGCTGGAAGCCGCCGGTGACCGCATCGATGTCGCGGAAGCCGGAGGGGGTGCCGGTGAGCTCGGACTCGCCGGTCGAGAGCTTCTCGAGGCGGTCGACCTCGTCGTGGAGGATGTCGCCGATGATGCGGAAGTCGGAGGCCTGCTCTTTGTGGGCGACTTCGAAGAGGAGTTTCTCGGCCCTCTCGGAGAGTTCGCGCGGTTCGCCGTCGCGCTCGTTGACCCAGCCCTGGATTTCCTGGCCGGCGCCGAGGAGCCGGCGGAGCAGCGAGTTCTGCTGGACGATCTCGGCGTAGTGTTTGGCGTTGCCTGCGGCGGGGACCTTCGCGGCGAGCTCGGAGACGTAGTGTTTGCCGCCCGCTTCGTCGATCTTGTTCGTCTGGGTCAGCGCCTCGGCGACGGAGAGCTCGTCGACCGGCTTCGAGGCGGCGTAGAGGTTGTGGATCGCTTCGAAGATCGCCCGGTGGCGGTCGAGGTAGAAGTCGGCGGCGTTGAGCTTGACCTCGTCGATGACGCGGGTCAGGGTTGGCTCGGCGACCAGCATCGCGCCGAGGACGGACTCCTCGGCCTCGATGTTCTGAGGCGGTACGTGGGTTGCCGGGGACGGAGGCATTCAGTTCAGGGATAGAGGGTGGGGCGGCGGAAAAGGGAGACCGCCGGAGATGGGTCCCGATCAAACCAAAGCCGAGGCGCGGGCCGTGCGGGCTCGCGCGCAAATGCCGTGAAAAGAAGTTGACACTCCCGTTACAGAGAGCGGCAGTTACGACACCCGCCGAGGAGAGGCGGTTCCGACCGGCGCCGCATCGCGGCGCGTCGGGCTATTTCTCCTCGGAGATGATCGTCTTGACCGCGGCGACGTTGCCGTCGCCGAGGTCGATCTCGACCATGAAGGTGCCGAGTTCGCGCAGCGGCTGGTCGAGCATGACTTTGCGTTTGTCGATCCGCAGGTCGCGGGCGTCGCGCAGGGCGTCGACGATCTGCTGCGGGCCGACGGAGCCGAAGAGATGACCGTCCTCGCCCGCGCGCTCGTGGATCGTCAGCACGGTTTTGGAGAGCAGGCCGGCGGCTTCCGCTTCGCGGGCGACACGGGCCCGGGCAGCGCGCTCGGCGGCCTCCATGCGGCGCTGAGCTTCCTCGAGCGCACCGGGGGTCGCGGGCTGGGCCAGCTTGCGCGGAACCAGAAAGTTGCGGAGGTAGCCGGGTGCGACGTCGACGGCCTCGCCGCGGGCGCCGAGATTCTCGACGTCGGCCAGCAGGATCGCCTGCGCCATCAGCGCTCTCCGACGTACGGCAGCAGCGCGATCTCGCGCGCCCGCTTCACGGCCACCGAAAGCTGACGCTGGTGGGCGCGGGAAAGTCCGGTTACTCGCCGGCCGCGCGTCTTCCCCTTGTCGGAGAGGAATCGGCGCAGAAGGTTCAGGTCCTTGTAGTCGACAACTTCGGAGTTGACCCGCGTGTATTTGCGGGGACGGGCGCGGTCGGCGCCACGGCGGCCCCGACGGGCGCCTCCGGTCGATGAAGTCTCACGTGCTCTAGGCATAGGCGACGAGGGAGCCTACAGAAATGCGACGGTCGGCGCCTTCGCGCCGACCGGTCGACTTGCTACGAGATTGTCGGCGCTCGGCTCAGAAGGGAATGTCGTCTTCTTGGCCACCAGTCGAGACCGGGCCGAAGTCAGTTTCGTCGGCCGGGACGTCGCTCTGTTGGGGGCTGTAGGACTGTTGCGGCGCCTGTTGCTGTTGCTGCTGCTGGCCACCGCCGTTGCCGCCGCCGCCGTCGCGCGAGCCTAGGAACTGCACCGAGTTGGCGATGATCTGGACGGCCTGGCGTTTGCCACCGCCTTCTTTCGCCTCCCACTCGCGCCAGTCGAGCCGGCCTTCGACCGCCAACGGACGGCCACGCGACAGGTAGTTCGCGCAGTTCTCACCCTGGGCGCCGAAGACGACCACGTCGAAGTAGTTGGGCTTGTCGACCCACTGACCGCTCTGGTCTTTGCGCCTGCTGTTGACCGCCACCCGCATCTCGCAAACGGACATCCCCCCGGTGGTGCTGCGCAGTTCCGGGTCCTTGGTGAGGTTCCCGGTGATGACCACCACGTTCACGTTCGAAGCTGCCAAGGATCTTCACTCCTCTGAATTCGTTGTTGACGTCCAGTCTAGGCCTGGGCACGGCGCGACTCTCCCCCCTCTTGGAAGGGGTTTGACGGAAAGACCGGGGGAAACCGAGGGAGGGGGAACTACTCGCCGGCCGGCTCAGCGGCGGCGGCGGGCTCGGCAGCGGCGGGCTCTGCGGCCGCCGGCTCGGGCGCGGACTCGGCGGGATGATCCTCACGCGGGGCGCGGTCACCACGATCACCGCGGTCACCACGATCGCCGGGACCACCGGTGCGCTCGCGCGGGCCGGGAGCGGCGACGGCGGGCGGCACGATCGACGGCGTGTTCGGATCGACTTTGAAGATGCGGAAGCGCAGGACGCCGTCGGCGATCTTCAGTTCGTGGTCGAGCGTCTCGAGCAGCTCGTTCGACCCCTCGAAGCGGTACCAGCGGTAGTCGGCCTCGGTGCGACGATTGATTTCGTAGGCCATCTTGCGAAGGCCCCAGGTGTTCTCCTGTTTGAGGCTGCCGGCCGCCTCGATCTGGCCGCGCGCCTGTTGCGCCAGGGCATCCCTGGCGGGGGCGTCTTGCTGGGGGTCCAGCATCAGGACCAGCTCATATTCACGTGGTGCGGCCAAAGCGACGGCGCACTATAGCGGGGTCAGTGCGGCGCGAACTCCTGGCTACCGTCGCCAGGCACGGATCGACGTGCCTGTGGGGGTTCGGGAAGGGGCGCCGGAGCAGGTTCCGGCAGCGGTTCCGGGGCCGGCGGCGGCACGTATTCCGG
>JBOGYZ010000159.1:0-7528 GCA_050697015.1 Solirubrobacterales bacterium | reverse complement strand
GCCTGCCAGGGCCGCCACGAGACGCCCGGGACCCATTGCGGCCAGCCGCCCGGGCCTGGAGCCCGGCCGTCCCGCGGCCCCGCCCCGGAACGACCGCCTAGGCGAGCGCGGCGCGGAGGGCGGCGGGGGCGCCGGCGAGGGTTGGGTCGCCGTGCGCGGTGGCGACCAGCTCGACCGGGAGGTCGAGGACCGGCGCGAGGTCGGCGCGCAGGGTGTCGAGGCTCGCGCCGTCGAGCCAAGGCTCCGGGCACATCGTCAGGCCGTCGCCCTCTTCGCCGTCGCCGAGCAGCACGTCGCCGGCGAAGAGCGTCGCGTGGGCGGCGTCCCAGAAGACGACCTCGCCGCGCGGCAGCGGGCCGATCGCGACCAGCCCGCCGGGCAGCCCCTCCCCGGCCTCGAAGGTGCGGTCGACCGTGCCCCGCTTCTCGATCTCCTCGCGGTCGGACGCATAGGCCCAGAGCGTCGCGTCAGGATGGCGCTCGCGCACCTCCCCACCGGAGCGCACGTGGTAGTGGATCGTCGCCAGGACGTCGAGCCCCGGCTGGCCGCGCATCGCCGCCAGCTGGTCCCACTGCTCGCCGACCAGCAGGGGGTCGATCAGGATCAACCGCTCGGACTCGACGATCGCGAAGCCACGGACGTGCTTCCCCCACTCCTCGTGGTAGGCGGTCCAGGTGCGCAGGCCGGGGCGCAGCTCCTCGCCGAGCACGTCAGTACCTGAGGATCGCCGCCACGCCTTCGGCCTCGCCGAGCGCCTCGGCGGCGGCGCCGTGGACGACGGTGACCTTGGAGCTCGCCTTCAGCGCCCCGCGGATCAGCGACTCGGCCGCGGCGGCGGCGAACCCGGCGCCGATGACCAGCCGCTCGACCCGGCCTTCCTCGGTCGCCTCGCCGACGTCCTGCGGGCCGGCGGCGCCGCGACCACCACCGCGCACCTCTTCCATCGCCGCCGCCACCAACCGCGACTCGCGCTCCGCGTCGGCATTCTCGACCGCCGCGGCGACGGTGTCCTGAAGCTTCCCGGTCGGGACCGAGATCAGGTCGGCCTTCTCCGCCACCGCCAGCTTCACGTTCGGCGCGTTCATCCCCGACTCGAAGCTCTCGAGGTCGACCGCCGGGCCGAAGGCCAGAGCCCGCCCGATCTTCCGCTCTTCCAGCTCACGGCCGACCAGCGCGCCGGCCTCGCCGAGGAAACGGTGGCGGTTGTGGTCGAGGCGGTCGCCGTATTCGTCCTTGCCCGAGGAGGCGACGCCGTGGGCCGGGCCGCCACTCTGCGCCTTGCGCTCGCGCCAGTCGAGGCTCGTCACCTCCAGTTCCCAGTCCTCCAGCTCGCTCAGCCGCCCTTCGGCGAAGCTCAGCAGGCGGACGCGCTCCAGCGCGACGATCGCGATCCCGCGCCCCTCGCCGCGACAGGCGAGATCGACCAGCGGCGCCAGCGCGGGACGCTCGCCGAGCTCGACGCAGGCGCTCGCCGTCGGCGCCGCCCCGGTCCCCCACCAGTGTTCTTCGCCACCCTTCTCGGCGACCTCGACGAAGCCCGCTTCGCCGCGCGGCGGCGGCCTGTGGTCGCCGTCTTCGTAGCGGTCGATGATCCGTTTGGCGACGGCCCGGAGGGCGACGCGGCGCTCGTGGTCGGCGTCCTTGGCCGCCTCCAGCAGGGCGTCGAGGCCGTTGCGCAGCCCGGTGCGCCAGGCGCCGCCCCGATCGGCCGGGTCGAAGGCCAGATACACGGAGACGACCCCCAGCGGGGGCTCCCAGTCGCCGAGACGGCGGGCGTCCTCAAAGGTCGGGTGGGCCATCGACTCTCCTCTCCGTCGTTGATGCGGGGTTGCCTACCCCGACTCCGTTCGGTGGAACCTATCGGGCGGGAGCGACCGTCGTGGACGGGTGTCTCAAGCGTCGCGGGCGAGCCGGAAGCCCATGTTCCCGGTCGAGCTGTCGGGCGTGTTGAAGCTGCGTGCCGCGACCCGGTAGCGGTTGCAGTAGGAGGCGTGGCAGAGGTAGGAGCCGCCGCGGATCGCGCGGGTCTGGCGGTCGAAGCGGTCGGCGCACCATTCCCAGACGTTGCCGCTCATGTTCAGCATCCCGTGGCCGTTCGGCTCGTAGGCGTCGACCGGCGCGGTGCCGAGCCAGCCGTCGTCGCCGGTGTTCTGGGACGGGAAGGTGCCCTGCCAGACGTTCATCGCGTGGCGGCCGCCCGGTTCGATTTCGTCGCCCCAGGGGAAGCGAGCCTGCTCGAGGCCGCCGCGCGCGGCCATCTCCCACTCCGCCTCGTGCGGGAGGCGGCCGCCGGCCCAGGCGGCGAAGGCTTTGGCGTCCTTCCAGGAGACGTGGACGACCGGGTGATCGAGGCGGTCCTCCATGCTCGTGGCCGGCCCCTCGGGGTGGCGCCAGTCGGCGCCGAAGACCTGGCGCCACCAGGGCGCGTTGGCGATCCCGCGGGTCGGCTCGAAGTCGTCCGGGAGGAAGGGGCCGAAGACGAAGGACCAGCCCGCGTTCTCGGCGTCGGTTTTGTGCCGGGTACTTGCGGCGAACTCGGCGAAGCGGGCGTTGGTGACCGCGATCGGGTCGATCCAGAACGGTGGCAGATCGATCTCCCGGATCGGGCCCTCGCGGTCCTGGGGGAAGCCGTCGGGGTCCTCGGTGCCCATCAGGAAGCTGCCGCCGAGTCGGACCATGCCGTCGGTCGGGCCGTCGTTCGCGCTCTCGGGCACCGGCGCCTCCGTCCCGCTCGGGGGCCGGCCTGGCGCGCAGCAAGCGTGATCGTGCTCGTCCATCCGTACCAGTCTGCCGAACCCGTGGGAGGGGACCGCCCCCCGCCGCCGAAAACCGCACCGTAAAGCGGTTTCGACGCCCCTGGACGGGGTTCCACCAGACAAAGGAGACAGACGTGGAAGTGAGAGGCGAGGCGCGCGCGATGTTCGCCGCCATCTTGTTGCTCATCGCCGGCGTGCTCAACGTGATCTACGGGATCGCCGCGATCAGCAACGCCGACTTCTTCAACCACCAGACGGCCTACGTCGTCTTCGGCCTCGGCTTCTGGGGCTGGGTGACGCTGATCATCGGCCTCGTCCAGCTGACCGGCGGCTACTCGCTGTTCAGCGGCGGGGTCTACGGCCGCACGGTCGGCATCATCGCCGCGACCCTGGGCGCGATCGAGTCCCTGCTCTCGGTCGGCGGCAGCTACCCCTTCTGGTCACTGGGCATCTTCGCCCTCTGCCTGATCGTCCTCCACGGCCTGATCGTCTACGGCGAGCCCGTGGAGCAGCGCTGACCCACCCCGGCGCGTTCGCACTTTCCCGCGCTATCCGCGGCTAAGTGCGAACTCGCTTTTCCACCGCGCAGACGTAGAAGAGGTGGAGGAAGCGGGTGCTGACGACCTCGCCGAAGGGGGCGAGGTCGTCCCAGGGCCGGGCATCGGCGCGGCCGGGGCCTAGCTTGTTCAGCTGGCGGGCGATCGGGGCGAGGAGCGGGCGCAGGCGGGTCTCGGTCAGGCTCATTTCCATGACCGCGACGCGGCCGCCGGGTCGCAGGTGGTCCCAGATCCGTGAGAGCGCGGCGACCGGGGCGGGGATCACCGACCAGGCGAGGCTGAAGAAGATCGCGTCGAGGTCGCGGTCGAGGTCCAGCTTCGTCGCGTCGCCCTCGATCAGCTCGACGTTCGACCAGCCGCGGCGTTCGACCATCTTCGCCGCCTCGCGCAGCATCCCGGCCGAGGGGTCGACGCCGAGCACGGTCCCGGTCGGGCCGACCGCGTCGACGAGGTAAGGAAGGTTGCGGCCGGTGCCGACGGCGACCTCGAGCACGTTGTCGCCAGGACGGAGACCGAGAGCCGCGACTCCCCGGCGCCGCGCATGCGGGTTGATCAGGAAGAGCGGCGAGAGCGCGCGGTAGAACGGCGCGACGCGGTCGTATTGCGCCGTGATCGCGTCCTGGCCGACGGTGGCGGTCACCATACCGTCAGCGTACCCCCCACGGGTGCGTTCGCACTTTGCCGCGCTATCCGCGGGAAAGTGCGAACGCGCTCTCAGCGGCTGCCCGCGCCGGGCCCGGGGGCGCCCTCGCCGCTCTCCAGCAGGCCGCGCAGGCTGGTGCGGATGTAGTGGTCCCAGCCCTTCCTGCACATCTCCTCGCAGCCGAGGCCGGCGAGGCCTTCGTGGGCGAATTCGAGGTGGGTCTTCCAGCCGCCGTCAAACGGGGTGAAGTGGAAGCGGATCGTCGTGCCGACCCACTCGTCGGTCGGATCGAAGTGCTCGATGTGCTGGCCGACACAGGTCCACTCGACTTCGCGGTCCGGCACCAGCTTCTCCACGCGCAGCTCGGTCCAACCGTGGCCGAAGGTCAGCCGGCCGACCCCGCCGACCTCCTCGGCGAAGGTGCCGTCGGTCCACCAGGACCGCACGCCGTCGGCCGTCGAGATCGCCTCGTAAACCTTCCGCGGCGGCGCCGCCAGGTCGATCTCGATCCTCTCCGCCGTCTTCGCATCGGTGCTCATCCGATCCTCCTCGTTTGAGTAACGTTGCACTTATATAAGCATATGATTGAATATAGCCATGAGCGCGAAAGGCAGCCAGGTGTTCGACGCCGTCGCGGAGGGATCGCGGCGGGAGATCCTCGACCTGCTCGCGGCGGGGCCGCGGGCGGTAGGCGAGATCGCGACCGAGGCCAGGCTGAGCCAGCCGAACGCGTCCCGGCACCTGCGCATCCTGCGCGAGGCGGGCCTGGTCGAGCCGCGGGTCGAAGGACAGCGGCGGATCTACGAGCTCCGCCCCGCCGGGCTCGCCGAGCTGATCGGCTGGATAGCCCCCTACCAGCGACTGTGGCAGGGCAGCCTGGACGCCCTCGAACGCCACCTCGACAGCGACAAAGAGACGGAGGAGTAGCCATGCCCGACAAGTACGCCCACCTGGAAGAAGTCGACGGCCGCCCGGCGCTGCGCTTCGAACGCGCCCTCGCCCACCCGCCCGAGCGGGTCTGGAAGGCGCTCACCGACACGCGGGAGATGTTCGCCTGGCATCCCACCCCGGCCGAGTTCGAGCCGCGGGTCGGCGGCCGCGTCCTCTGGGACCCGGACGGGCACGTCGCCGACATGCCCGAGAACGAGGTGACCGACTGGGACCCGCCGCGCATGCTCGGCTACACCTGGGCGAAGGAGGGCGATCGTCCCGACCACCTGCTCTGGGAGCTGCGCCCCAACGACGACGGCTGCGTGCTGGTGCTCACCCACACCTTCGAGGATCGCCTCAAGGCCGCCCGCGACGGCGCCGGCTGGCACATCTGCCTGGACGCGCTGGCCGCGGATCTGGACGGCACCAGCGAGCGGCCGAGCGCCGAGCACGAGGCGGGGCCCTGGCCCGCCCTCAACGACGAGTACCAGGGCCGCTTCGGCATCTCCCCCGAGGAGGCGACGCCGCCGCCCGTCCGCGACTGAATGGCCAGCTGTTCCTTATGGCGCTCAGGACGCCATAAAGAACAGCCGCCGCCCCGTCACCGGCGGACCGGGTAGCGCAGGTGGAGGACCCTCTCGCCCTGGATGACGACGTCCGGGTCCTCGAGCATCGCGTGGCCGTCGCCCGCCGCGCCGAAGTACGGCTTGCCGCGGCCGAAGACGACCGGCACGACGTCGAACGCGACGAAGTCGACGAGCCCCAGCGTCAGCGCCTGCCCGCCGACGTCGCCCGCGCCGATGCCGATCTCCCCGTCCCCGGCCAGCTCCTTCGCCCTCGCGATCCCCTCCTCCACCGAGCCGGCGAAATGGTAGGAGGCCTCCGGGTGCCAGCCCTCCGGCTTCGGCCGGTGGGAGACCACGACGACGTGCTCGCTCGCGGGCGGCTTGCCCTCCCAGCCGTCGGCCAGGTCGAACTGGTGGCGTCCGATGACCAGGACCGACTGGCGCTCCCACATGCCGCGTACATAGTCGATCGACGCCGCCGAGATCCGGAACGGCGAACCTCCGTGGACGTCGGCGTCGTCCTTGGGGCGGATCGGCTGGTCGCCGGCGAAGTACCACTCGTGTAGCGGGCCGACGTCGTCGTGCTCGTCGGCGATGAAGCCGTCGAGTGAGGCGACCGCGTGGAGGTAAGTCGTCCCCACGGTCACTCGCCGCCCCAGGCCTGCGAGTTCGCGTACATCAGCGAGGCCGGCGTGGTCAGGTCCTCCCCGGTCTCCAGCAGCGTCTTCAGGCCGGAGAGGATCATCGGCCAGCCGCCGAAGAGTTCGCTGTTGGCGTCGTCGCCCATCTGGTCGTGGGTCACCCGCAGCTGGCAGGAATCGTCGCCGACCGGCTCGATCTCCCAGGTCACCCGCGTGGTGCCTTCGCGCTTCACGTCCTCGCTCCAGAGCGCTGTGAACGTCTGGACGAGGCGCCGGGGCGGGTCGACCTCGACGTTCTCGCCACTGGAGATGTCGACCACGCCTGGGACGCCGGCGCGGTACCCGGACCCCTCGGTCCAGTCGGACTCGACCCCGACACCGAAGCTGTAGCGCTTGCGCATCTCGCCGTCGGTGATCGCCTCCCAGAGGCGCTCGGGGCTGGTCTTGATGTAGATCTCGAAGGCCGTCATCGTGCCGCGGCCGCCGACCACCGTGTAGAGCTGCTCGTCAGTCATGTTGGTTCTCCTCCTCGAGGTCTCGTTTGAGCCCGGTCAGGGCCGAGGCCCAGGGCTCCGCGTACTTGCTCACCCAGCGGTCGTGGACTTCGCGGATCGGCACGGGGTTCAGGAAGTGCAACTTCTCCCGCCCGCGTTTCCGCGTCGTCACCAGGCCCGCGCCCTCCAGCACCTTCAGGTGCTTGGCGACGCCGAACCGGGACATCGGCAACCGCTGCTCGAGCGCGCTCAGGGTCTGTCCGTCCTGTTCGAACAACTCGTCGAGCAGACGGCGGCGGGTCGGATCCGCCAAGGCCTTGAACACGTCGTCGATCATGGGACGGAACAATAGGTGACCAAATGGTCACATGTCAAGGGCATGTCATTCTTTCGCCCGATGGCGGAGGTGCCGACGATCTACGAGTGGGGCGGCGGGACGGCGGCGTTCGAGCGCTGGCTCGAACGCTTCTACGACCTGGTCGAAGAAGAGGGCACGCTGGCGCCGCTCTTCGGCGGCACGGTCAGCGAGGAGCACCGCGAGCACGTGCTCGCCTGGTGGGTCGAGGTGATGGGCGGCCCGGCGGAGTACACGGCGAAGCTCGGCGGCTACCCGGCGATGCTCGCCCACCACCGCGGCCTGGCGATCACCGCCGACCAACGGCGCCTCTTCGTCAACCTGCTGAGCCAGGCGGCCGACGAGGTCGACCTCCCCGCCGACCCCGAGTTCCGCGCCGCGCTCATCGGCTACGCCGAGTGGGGCTCGCGCCTCGCCGTCCATAACTCCGCCCCGGACGCCGACGATGTCGTCGCCGAGGCCCCCGTCCCCCGCTGGGGCTGGGGCGTCGCTCCGCCATACGAGGGGTGATTCGAAGGGGCGCGGGGAGCCGGCGCCCGGGGAAAGGGACGCGGCCGTCTCGGCCACGGCCCTGGCAGGCTGTGGC
>JBOGYZ010000158.1:0-17185 GCA_050697015.1 Solirubrobacterales bacterium | reverse complement strand
GAGCGGACCTTGGCACCGCAACTGATCGGTGCCGACCCGCTCGATCTGGCTGCCTGCGAGCGACTCGCGATCCCCTCGATGAAGCGTCTCGTGACGCTTCGCGACCTGACCCCCCTTCACGCCTATTCCGGGATCGAGATGGCGCTCTGGGACATCGCCGGCAAAGCGACCGGGCGGCCGCTGTACAGCCTCCTCGGAGGACGGGTGCGCGACCGCGTCACGTTCACCGAGTACTTCGCCCTGGAGAGCGGTACCGGTGACGACCCGCAGCAGGTCGTCGATGCCTGCGCGAAGGCGGCCTCCGAGCACGGGGCCAACGCCTTCGAGGGCAAGGTCGGGGTGCTCTCACTCGAGCGGGAGCTGGAGATGGTGCGCGGGATCCGCGGCGCGGTCGGCGACGAAGCGCTCATCCGCCTCGACGCGAACATGTCCTGGGATCTGGCTGCCGCGCGCATCAGATCGACCTTCCGCTGGCGGTCCGCGACGGGGTGCCGGGAGCTTTCGCCATCATGACCAGCTACCTCGGTGGCATCCGGCGCACGGTCGAGTTTGTCGCCGCCTGCGCGATGTTCGGCATCGCGGTCTGGTTCCGGGCGCCCAACACCGGGGTCGCCACCGCCGCCGAGATTCACATCGCAGCAGCAATGGAGCCGATGATGTATCCGAGTCAAAACCTCTGTCGCTGGCTCGGCGACGAGATCATCGAGCAGGGATTGTTCTTGCCGGAGAACGGCGGCGTCGCCGTGCCGGACGGGCCGGGCCTGGGAGTCACGCTGGATCCCGATGCCGTCGATCGGGCGACCGAGCGGGCTCGCAGCGGAAAGATCGCGTAGCGGCCGGACACGCGACTAAGCGCGCGGAAGAAGCTTCTGCCGTCCGATCAGTAACGGCAGCGCGAGCACCGGGAGGGCGATGCCGACCGCGACCCCGAGGCGCCAGCCTGATGCCTCGACTGCCGGTCCCGCGGTCAGCGAGCCGGCGCTGACCCCTGCCATCAGGGCGAGTAGAAGCCAGGTGAAGGTCTCGGTACCGGTGCCGGGGGGCATCGAAATCTGCGCGATGCGACTGCGGACGGTGAGGACGGGAGCAACGTAGGTACCGGCGAGTATCGCCGGTGCGATCAGCAGAAGTGGCGAGGGCGCGAGCAAAAGCGGCAGGCAGACCAGGGGTTGGGCTATCGCCAGTCGCACGCAAGCTTGGCGGAGATCGCCGAGGCGCGTCCCGAAGGCACCGTAGACCAAGGCCCCCACAACCGAGCCCACTCCCAGCAGAGCGGTGAAAAGACCGCCCATCGCCGAGCTGCCGTGGCTGGCGGCGAACGCCGGCAGGGCGACGTCGAAAGCGCCGAAGCTGAAACCGATCGGGGCGCCGGTGACCACGAGCAGGACGATGACGGGCGATGCGAGGGCACCCGCACGAGTGTGATGATGGGGAGGCGAGGGCTTCATCGCGGTGATCGCCGGTAGCGAGACGAACCAAGCCGTACCGATGAAACCGACGACTGCGCCGAAGATGATCGGCGCCGCCGGATCGAGGGCAGCCGCGAGCACACCGATCACGATCTGCCCGCCGATGAAGACGGTCTCGATCAGGATCGAATCGAACAGGTAGGCCGTGGGCAGCTCCTCCTCGTCGAAGATCGACGGCCAAGCGTGCCGAAGCACGCCGCTGATCGGCGGCGCCGCCGCACCGGCGACGGCGGACGCGCCGATAAGCGCCACGACCGGAGCGCCCATTTCACCCAGCACGGCGATCGACAGGAGCGCCAGCGACGCGAGCGAAGCCGCGGGGAGAAGGATCGCGCGCACGCCGCGCCGATCGACCAGCCGAGCGAGGATCGGACCGGCGATCGCGAAGGCCAGGGTGTAGGCGGCAGTCACCGCGCCCGCGGAGCCGAAGGAGCCGGTCTGCGCGTGGACGAAGATGACCAGGGCGACGGCACCCATGGCGACCGGCATGCGAGCCATTGCCGAGGCGGACGCCAGGCTGCGCACTTGCGGTCGGGTGAGGAGCCGGGCGACCGATGCGCGCTCGTCGGCGTTCGCGGGCGCGAAGCGCGAATTGGTCCGACGCCCGCCCCCGCCCAGCCGCGATGCGCCGCCGCCCGGAGGACTTCCACGAAGGCGCCGTCGACCTCGTTTTTTTCGGTCGACCGTCGGGTCGCCAGGGCACATGTCTGCTCCCGACCTGCGTTGACAAAATAGGGCGCTTATCCTAGATTAGCGTCCCTGCCAGTGCGAAATGTGAGCCACGCCACCAATGCAGCGGGAGGGGATTCCGATCAGTGCGCAGAAGAAGTTCCGGTTCGGCGTCTACATGGTGGAGCCCTTCCAGGGGATGACCTGGGCCGACTCCGTCCGCGAGATCGAGGCGCTCGGCTACTCCACCCTCTCCGCACCCGACCATATGGAGGAAGGCTTCGGCCCGATCACCGCGATGGCGACCGCGGCCATGGTGACGACGACGCTGCAGGTCGGAACCGCGGTCTTCGCCGCGGACTTCCGCCACCCTGCTGTCCTCGCCAGGGAGCTTGCCTCGATCGACCAGCTGTCCGAAGGTCGGCTCGAGGTCGGTCTCGGCGCCGGGTACCAGGTGCGGGATTACCGCACCACCGGCATCCCGATGGATCGGGCGGGGATAAGGGTCAGCAGGCTGTTCGAGCACGTCGCCGTTCTGCGTGGCTTGTTCGCTTCCGGGTCCTTCGACTTCGAGGGCGAGCATTATGAGATCCGAGGACTCGACGGCACCCCCGCTCCTTTCCGCGAGGGAGGACCGCCGATCTTCGTCGCCGGGGGCGGCCCGCGCATGCTTCGCTTCGCCGCCCGTCACGCGGACATCGTCGGCGTCAACCGGACGCTGCCGAGCAGTGAGGTGAAAGACGCCACGGTGTTCGACGGGGTCGCCGACCGCATCGATGAGAAGTTCGAGTTGATCCGCGCCGAGGCCGGCGAGCGCTATGACGACCTCGTCTTTCACGGCAACCTGCGCAACGTGAAGGTCACCGACGACCGGCGAGCCTTCGCGGAAACCGTCGCCGCCCAGAGCGGGCTCAGCCTCGAGGATGAGCTCACGTCCCCGTTCATGCTCGCCGGCACCATCGACCAGATGGTGGAGCAGCTGCATCGCCAGCGCGACCGCTGGGGCTACACCTACTACACGATCCCGGACACCGCCGTCCGCGAACTCGCCCCCCTCCTCGCCGCCTTGGCGTAATTTCAGCCCCGTGTCACCCGGACCGACCCTAGCTCCGGCCCGGCACCAGCGCGGCAGGATCGGGGACGATCTCCGGGAAGCGCTCTGCGATCTGCGTGGTGTACCAACTGAAGAAGCCCGCCTGACCCATCTGGTGGACACGGTTGAGGACGCCCGGTTTGTAGGCCGGGTCCTTCATCCCCGTCTGGACCCACTCGCAGATCCGCAGATCCTGCTGCATCGTTCCGTCCCAGAAGGCCATCACGGTCTCGACGTCGTAGTCGCGACCCTCCTCGGCCTCGCGGTTGACCAGCCAGTATTGACGCAGCTCCGTCTGTTCCGGACCGATCGCCCGCGGCAGGAACAGCCAGGCCGCGTCACGCGCCACGTGGAGTGCGGCGCCGGGTTCGAAGGCGACGATCGCGGCCTGTTCCTCGTCATAGTCCTCGCCGGGGTTCACCCGGGGCGTGGGCAGGGCGCAGACGCGTTCACCGTTCAGCGAGTATGGAGAGCGGGCCTGGACGTTCCACACCTCGAGGCCGTTGCCGCGCCTCTCGACGTAACTGTCGAAGTCGGAGCGCTGCGTGGTGATTTCTTTCCAGTCGTAGACTTCGCAGAGCTCCGGATGGTTGGACGCGCAGTGGTAGCACTCGAGGTTGTTCTCGACGACGATCTTCCAGTTCGAGCCGATCATGTGCGATTTGTACGCCGCCAGCTTCATCCCGCCAAAGTCCCAACCACCGAATGAGGCGGCGGCCATGTGCTCGGCGAGCGTCTCCCTCGGGCTCTCCGCCAGGCAGACGAAGATGAACCCGTACCACTCGTCGACGTGGACCGGGCTCAGGCGCACCTGGGACTGATCGAAATCATCGTGCATATAGTTCGTGCTGATCGCGGCGCCCTCGGTCAGCTCGTAGGTCCAGAGGTGATACGGGCAGACGACGCGCTTGGTCGGTGCCGCACCGGTCCTACCCTCACACAGCGTGGCCCCGCGGTGAGGGCAGAAGTTGTGGTAGGCGCGGAGCCGGCCATCCTCGTCCCTGCGGATGAAGATTTTTTCGTCCCCCAGCTCGTAGGTCAGGTAGCCGTAGCTGCCCTGCGCGTCGAGCTCGTCCACATGGCCGGCGACCAGCCAGCGGGGCTTGAACACCGCCTCGAGATCACGCTGGAACCACTCGTCCCCGAAGTACCAGTCTCGTGGCGGTCCGGTGTACTCGCTGGCCGGGCTTCGCAGGGAATCGACGGTCACGCTCATGGCTGCTCCTATCGGCGGCTGGAAAGGGAGGAACAAATGTACATCCCCTCCAGAACCATGTCAATCGTTGTGGGAGAAGCCGCGCCGTTCGCGCAAGAAACGAGATCTGAAATCCTCTCGACCGATGCCGAGGGGGAAGAATGATCCGGGCCGCCGAGAGCGCATCGCGCGAGCCGCGATCGAGGTGGTGGCCGAGAAGGGCGTGGCGGGACTCACCCACCGGGCGGTCGCGACGAAGGCGGACCTCCCGCTCGGGTCCACGACCTACCACTTCGCCTCGCTAGAAGACCTGCTCGCGTCGGGGATCGAGCAGGCAAAGATCGCCCTCGACCAACGCCTCTCAGAGTGGGCGGAGGAGCTCGGTGACGAGCCGGATCTGCCTGCGGCCTTGGCGGCGCTCTTGGCCACCTCCAGTGGTTCGGCACGGGAGCGGGGGGTGGTCGAGTACGAGCTCTATCTGGCCGCCCTGCGACGCCCGGCGCTGCGGCAGCTGGCCTACGAATGGGACCGTGCCCTGCCGACGGTCCTCACGCGATTCACCGACCCGGTGACCGCCAACGCGCTCGCGATGACGGTCGACGGTGTCCTGCTTCAGTCCTTGGTCCGCGGTACCCCGGTGACGGTGGACGAGATCGAACCGATGTTCGCGAAGATCATGTCGTGAACTCCGCCCGCTGATCAGGCGACGGTCAGCAGGCCATCCCTGACCCAGTCCGGCATCTCCGTCTTGTTCCAGTCGTCGAACCTTGCCGGACGGCGAAAGTCGACCTCGAGATGCCCGACCACCATGTCGATGCCCGTGTCGGTAAGCCGATCGAACGGGCCGAGCATCGCCCGCCACAACTCGGTGATGGCGATATCGACGTAGACGACGTAGTTCGCATTGAGGACGACCCCTTGGGGGTCGCACTCGGCATACCGCACGCGGAACTCGTGGTTGAAAGAAGTGGGCATCTTGTCGAGTGAGATTCGCGCCAACAACGTGGTGAGGAACTGCAGCTAGGCCTCGCGGCCGAGCTCGCGGCCGATCAGCTCGGCCATCTTCTTCACCGCTTTACCCTTGCGGGCCATCTGGTCGTCCTGCATGCGGCTCTCGGGCCCGGAGGCGCTGAGCGCCGCGACCGGCCTGTCGTCGCGATCGAGGATCGCGGCCCCGACGCAGTAGGTGCCCTGCTCGTTCTCGCCAAGGTCCATCGAGTAGCCGCGACCGGCGATCTCCTCAAGGCTGCGTTCGAGCTCGGTGCGGTCGGTGATCGTGTTGGGCGAGCGGGGCACCAGCGCGACCTGGTCGAGGATCGCTTTCCTCTCCTCCGCGTCCATCGCGGCGAGGAGCGCCTTGCCCATCGCCGTGGAGTAGACCGGCATCCGCTTGCCGGGCACCGAGAAGAGCCGGATCGAATGCTCCGACTCGGCCTTGTCGGCATAGACCACGTCGACGCCGTCGAGGACCGCGAGGTGGCAGGTCTCCTCGGTGATCTCCGCGAGCTCACGGAGATGGGGGCCGGCGACGCGGCGGATGTCGAGCTGGCCGAGGACCTTTTCGCCCAGCTCGACGATCCGGAAGCCGAGGCGGACCGTGCCTGGCTCGGCGCCCTCGCGCACGTAGCCGAGCGGCCGCAGGGCGCCCAGGATCCGGTAGACGGTGGAGCGGTTGGCTCCGATCCTCTTCGAGAGCTCGGTGACACCCATACCCTCCGGCGGCGCCGCGGCAAGTGCCTCGAGGACGGACACGGCGCGCAACACCGTGCTGCTCGCGCCGCCGTTCTGGGTGGTCTCGATCGTCTGTGCCATCGTCTCCCGCTCGCGCTCTGCGCGGAGCCTCAAGGCTAGTATAGGGTCCGCTTTTCTGGACCCCCTGTCTTGATGTCGAGACGAGGCGCGGGAGCGCTATGCGAGGCCGGCGCGGTCGTGACCGACCGCGCGGAGCGGACGGCGGACGTCGGCGCGGACCGGCAACCCTCTTCGGCCGAGCTCGGCCTTGATGCTCGGGATCAGGTCGCCGTCGACGATTATGTCGGAACGCAGATCGGTCAGTTCCTGCGCGGCGTTCGGTCCGGGGTCGTCGATGATCGCGCGGACCTCGCGGGGCAGCGCGCCGGCCAGCGCAGAGGCGGCTCCGGCGGCACCTGCCGTGAGGGCGGCGGGGACGATCGGGTCCGCCCCGATCAAGATCTCGAGGCCGAGGCCGAGGAAAGGAGCGGCCAGCTCCAGGGTCGGTTCGGAGACCTTCATCCCCTTCAGGTTGTCGAGCCGCTCCGCGACCGCTTCCACCACCTCGGGGGTCAGCGGATAGCCGCTGCGCGACGCGAAGGCGTAGATGAAGAAGGGCGTCGGAGCGCACGCCTGGCCGGCGGCCACGAGATGTGCGATCAGCGCCTCCTCGGGCAGCGGGTAGTAGGGCGGCGGGATGACCGCGACCCCATCGGCCCCCAGTTCGGCGGCGTGACGGGCGAGGTCGACCGTCGCCGCCGTGGTCTGGCTGCCGACGTGGACGAGGCGACGACCCCTGGCGGCGCCGCAGAACAACTCGGCGACGCGCTTGCGCTCGTCATGACCGAGCAGGAGACCCTCGCCCGCGGTGCCCGCGATGAACAGGCCATCGCAACCGCCGTCCTCGAGGTAGTCGACCAGAGGCTTGATCGCCTCCTCGTCGACGGCCTCCCCCCCATCCCGCATCGGCGTCACGACGGCGGCAAGCAGCACCGGCTTCATGCGCTCACCGGCGGCGTCGCGACAAGAATCTCCGCACTCATCTAGCCCTTTCCTCGTGTGGATCGCTATTGTCTCAAAATAAGGACATGCTGACTTCTTGCTGAGACTGCGCTAGGGTAGACCGCGTCGGCCGCCGCGTCAAGACTGGGTGAAAGCGCGGCCTATCGGGTTCGAGGATCGAGGAAAGGAGAGACCATGGCTGAGGACTTGGCAGCCGGGAGAAGCGCTTTGGTCACCGGAGGCGCACGAGGGATCGGACTGGCGAGCGCGACGCGGCTGGCGCGCGACGGTTACGGGGTCGTGCTGTTCGACCGCGACGGGGACGTGGCCGAGGAGGAGGCCGCCAAGCTCGTCGCCGAGGGCCTCGACGCGAAGCCGTTCGCCGGAGACGTCGTCTCGCGCGAATCGATCGCCGCCGCCCTCGACTTCGCGATCGCGGAGTTCGGCCCCCTCCAGGCGGTCGTCTCGAACGCCGGACTGGCCGAGGTCGTGCCGCTGCTGGAAACCGGCGACGAGACCTGGAGCCGGGTGATGGACATCAACGTCAACGGCGCCTTCTTCTGCATCCGGGAAGCGGCGCGCCGGATGGTCGAGAGCGGCGGCGGCACGGCCGTCCTCATCTCCTCCACCAATGCCTTCGAACCAGAGCAGAACCTCGTCGCCTACAGCGTCGCCAAGGCCGCCGTCTACAACCTCGTCAAAGCGGCGGCACTCGACCTCGCCCACCTCGGCGTGCGGGTCAACGGGGTCGCCCCCGGCTTCGTCCTCACCCGCCGCGCGACCTGGCTCACCGAGGATCCCGAGCTCGGCCCGGCCTATCTGGAGACGATCCCCGCCGGCCGCTTCGCCGACCCGGCCGACATCGGTGACGTGGTCGGCTTCCTCGCCTCCGAGGACTCGCGCTACATGTACGGGCACACGATCGTCGTCGACGGTGGCCACAGCATCGGTGTGCCACTCCCCGAACAGAAGATCGAGCGGGACTGACGATGGGCGGGCAGCCCGGGGACGAGATCCTCAGCGAGCTCAAGCACACCCCGTGAGCACGGTCGACGCCCAGAACACCGCGCTCGTCGACCGGCTCACCGACCTGGTCGGCGCCGCCGACGTGATCACCGATGCCGCGGTCCGCTCCCGCTTCGAGACCGACTGGACCGGGCGCTGGAAAGGCGAGGCGATCGCCGTGGTGAGGCCCGCCGACGCGGACCAGGTCGAGGCGGTGCTCCGCGCCTGTCGCGACCACGGCGCCGCGGTGATCACCCAGGGCGGCAACACCGGGCTGGTCGGCGGCTCGGTGCCGCGCGCCGGCGGGGCACCGCAGATCGTCCTCTCGACCAGCCGGCTGGATCGGGTCGACCCGCCCGACCCGGCGACCGGTCACCTGCGGATCGGCGCCGGGGCGACCCTCGCCGCGCTGCAGGCGCGCGCCCGGGAGCAGGGTTGGGACGCCGGGCTCGATCTCGGCGCGCGCGACAGCGCCACGGTCGGTGGCCTCGTCGCCTGCGATGCGGGCGGCGCCCGCGCGATCCGCTATGGCACCGCGCGCGCCAGGGTCGCCGGGCTCTCCGCAGTCCTCGCCGAGGGTGGCCGCGTGGACCGCATGAACGGACTCCTGAAGGACAACGCGGGCTTCGACCTGGCCGCGCTCCTGACCGGGTCGGAGGGCACGCTCGGCGTGATCACCGAGGTCCTCTGGCGGCTGGTCCCGCCGCCCGGCGAGCTGACCGCGGCCCTGGTCCCACTCGACTCGGCAAAGACGGGGATCGAACTGGCCGGGATCCTGCGCAGCCGAGTGCGGACGCTGGAGGCGGTCGAGCTGATGAGCGAGGTGTCCTTCGAGCTCGCGCTCGCCTACCTCGACGCCACCTCGCCGATCCCCTCGACGCCTTTCTCGATGCTGGTCGAGTGCGAGGCCGACGATGACTCGATGGGCGCGCTGGCCGATTGCCTCGACCGGCTCGGCCTCGGCGAGCGCGCCGCGATCGCGGTCGATCCGGCCGGGCGCGAACGGCTCCGCCGGATCCGCGAGGCCGTCCCCGAGGCGATCGCCGCCGACGGGGTCTCGCATAAGTTCGACATCGGGGTCCCCGCCGCCGCCTTGCCACGATTCCTCGAGCGGCTCGGCCCGCTCGTCCAAGAGGTCGCGCCCGGTGCCCGCCTCCTCTACTTCGGCCACCTGGGCGACGGCAACCTGCACGTCAACGTCCTCGGCCCCGACCCCGAGGATGAGGCGATCGACAAGGCGGTGCTGACCTGGGTCGCCGACTGTGGCGGGACGATCAGCGCCGAGCACGGAGTCGGGGTGCACAAGGCCGCGTATCTCTCGCTGGTCAGGTCGCCGGCGGAAATCGAAGCGATGTGGGCGATCAAGCGCGCCCTCGACCCACATCTGCTCCTGAACCCGGGCGCCCTTCTGGAGGTCAGATGACCGCAACCGTCGCCCAGCACCTCGTCGAGGCCCTCGAATCACTCGGAGTCCGGACCGCGTTCGGGCTGCCGGGCGTGCACAACCTGCCGTTCTGGGACGCCCTGCGCCAGTCGGACATCCGCCTGGTCGGCGTCCGGCACGAGCAGACCGCCGTCTACGCCGCCGATGGCCACGCACGAGCGAGCGGCGAGCTCGGCGTCGCGATCACCACCACCGGGCCGGGCGCGGCGAACGCGGTCGGCGCCACCGGGGAGGCCTGGTGCTGCGGCTCACCGGTGCTCGTCATCGCCACCGATATCCCCTCCACCCTGCGCCGCCCCGGTGTCTACCGAGGCGTTCTCCACGAGACCCGCGACCAAGCCCGGATGTTCGAGACCGTGGTGAAAGGAACCTTCCGCGTCACCGATCCCGATGGCGCGGCGGCGACGCTGCTGGAGGCGGCGGCGAGCGCGACCGCCGCACCCACCGGGCCCACCTACCTCGAGATTCCCACCGACTTCTTCAAGGTCGAGACCGACGAGGCGGCCGACGTGCTGCCCGGCGATCCCCACCCGGTCCCCGACCAGTCCGAGATCGAGCGGGCCGCCGAGCTGTTGGCGGCGGCGACGCGGCCGCTCGTCTGGGTCGGCCGCGGCGGGCTCGGGGCGGGACCAGCGGTCGAAGACCTCGCCGCCCGACTGGGGGCGCCGGTGCTCGAGACCTTCGGCGCGCGGGGGACGATCGCCGAGTCCTTCGCGGGCCGGGTCGGCTATGTCCCGCACTTTCCCGAGGTGGGCGAGATCTGGGACGAGGCCGACGCGGTCCTCGCGGTCGGCAGCGACTTCGACGGCACGATGACCCAGAACTGGGCGCTGCCGGCGCCGCCCCGTCTGGTCGCGGTCAACCTGCTCGCCACCGAGGTCGGCAAGGCCTACGAGCCCGACGTCTCGCTGATCGGCGACGCCGCCGCGACGGTGGCTCGGCTCGCCGCCGCACTTCCCCACGGATTTTCCGGGAACGGGCATCGGCCCGACCTCGGTGCTCTGCGCGGTGGCCTGCGGACCCGGCTCGAAGCCGAAGAGCCTGGGCCGATGGGCCTGATCGCCGACCTCGAGGCGACCGTTCCGGGCGACCTGCCGGTCGTGGTCGACATGTGCATCGCCGGATACTGGATCGGCGCGGTGCGCGATTTCACGGCGCCGCGGGCGCTCGCCTACCCGATCGGCTGGGGGACCCTCGGCTTCGGCTTCCCGGCCGCCGTCGGCACGGCGATCTCCCGCGGGCGCACCCTCTGCGTCTGCGGCGACGGGGGCTTCCTCTTCGCCGCCGGGGAGCTCGCCGTGCTGGCCGAAGAGAGGCCGCCGCTGACCGTGCTGATCGTCGACGACGGCGGCTACGGGATGCTCCGCTTCGACCAGGTCCAGGCGGGCGAGGAGCCCTTCGGGGTCGACCTCTCGACGCCCGACTTCGTCGGGCTGGCGGAGTCCTTCGGACTTACGGCCCGGCGGGTCACCGAGGTCGGCGCCCCGCTTCGATCCGCCCTCGACGAGGCACTGGCCGATCCCGGCCCGCGGATCGTCGTACTCGCGAAGGCGCTGAACCCACCAGAGACCACTTCGCCGCGGTGGTACCGCCGGCGAACGACGAGTTCCACCTCTACAGAAAGCTGAGCCCATGAGCGATCCGAATCCCTCCTCCGTGTCCACGCCCGTCTCCGATCTCCTCGGTGAGCTGAAGATCACCGCGATCCGCACCACCCCGATCAGCGTGCCGATGTCCTTCGTCTACAAGTGGGGACCCGGCACCTACGAGGGCTTCAGCCGGACCCTCGTCGAAGTCGACACCTCCGCGGGCATCACCGGCATCGGCGAGGCAGGCTACGCGCGCGACGCCGCGTTGATCGACCACCTGATCGCGCCGAAGCTGATCGGCGCCGACCCGCTCGATCTCGTGGACTGCGAGCGCCGCGCGATCCCGTCCTACACGGGGATGGTCACCGGCCGCAATTTCACCAAGCTCAACGCCTACTCGGGGGTCGAGATCGCCCTCTGGGACATCGCCGGAAAGGCCACCGGGCGCTCGGTCGCGCAGCTGATCGGTGGCATCGTCCGCGACGAGGTCAGCTTCACCGAGTATTTCGCGATCGAGGCCGGCAAAGGCGACGATTTCAGTGCCGTCGCCGAGGTATGCCGTAACGCGGTCGCCGAGTACGGCGCCACCGGCTTCGAGGGCAAGGTGGGCGTGCTACCGCTGCACAAGGAGCTCGAGATGGTCGGTGCGGTGCGCGAGGCGATCGGTCCCGACATCCCGATCCGGCTCGACGCCAACATGTCCTGGGACGTCGCGACGGCGCGCGAGGCGCTGCCCAAGCTTGCGGACCTCGGAGTGACCTGGGTCGAGGAGCCGGTCATGACCCAGGCCGAGCTGATCCGCCTCAAGGGCGTCAGCCCGATCTCGTTCTCGAGCCACCAGATCGACCTGCCGCTCGCCGCCCGCGACGGCGTCCCCGAGTCCTTCGTGGTGAAGCTCCACTACCTCGGCGGGATCCGCCGCACGGTGCAGTTCGTCGACGCCTGCTCGGCCTTCGGCATCCCGGTCTGGTTCCGCTCGCCGAGCGCCGGGGTCGAGACGGCGGCGGAGATCCAGATCGCCGCGGCGCTCGCGCCGATGAAATACCCGAGCCAGAACCTGTCCCGCTGGCTCGGCGACGAGATCATCGACCGCGGCCCGTTCCACGCGACCAACGGCGTCGTCAAGGTCCCCGACGGGCCAGGCCTCGGCGTTACCCTCGACCCGGTCGCGGTCGAGCGCTGCGCCGAGCGGGCGCGCCAATCTCCGCTGAACGACGCCTATGCCCGCTGAGGACGCCGACCTGGGCGAGCTCGTCGACGGCCTCGCCGAGCGGCTCAGCAACTGGGGACGGTGGGGAGCGGATGACGAACTCGGCACCCTCAACCTGATCACCGCGGACCGCCGCGCCGCGGCGGCCGCGTGCGTCCGTGGCGGCGAGGTCCTCTCGCTCGCGCTGCCGCTCAACTCCGAGTGGCCGCAGGGGGACGGCAGCGGCCGGCTCAACTGCCGCCACCTGATGGTGGAAACCGGCACCGATGCGCTCGCCGAAGGTTCCGAGGTCGGCTGGGCCGACGACATGATCACGATGTCGGTCCACGCCCATACCCACTGGGACGCCTTCTCCCACGTCTTCCACCGCGGCAAGATGTACAACGGTCGTTCGGCCGCCGAGGTGAGCGCGTCCGGCGCGGCCGCCAACGACATCACCCCGCTGGCGGCGCGACTGGCGAGCCGCGGCGTCCTGATCGACCTCGCCCCCGGTGGCGCCCTGCCGACCGACCACGAGGTGACCGCGGCCGAGCTCGAAGCGGCGCTGGAGGGCCAAGAGGTCGAGGTCGAGACGGGCGACACGCTGCTGGTGCGCACCGGCCGGCTCGGCCAGGTCCGCGCCACGGGCGAGTGGCGCAAGTTCACCGATGCCTACGGCGTGAACCCCGAGGAGCCCGGCATCGGCCCGGCCGCGCTGCCCTGGCTGCACGAGCGCGGCGTCGCCGCCTTCGCCTGCGACAACTGGGCCGTCGAGGTGCTGCACGGCGCGGGCAGTAGTCGGATGCCGGTGCACGAGCTGGCGCTCGTCTACATGGGGATGCCGATCGGCGAGATGTTCGACCTCGACCGGCTGGCCACCTGCTGCGCCGCGGACGGCCACTGGGACTTCCTGCTGAGCGCCGCGCCGCTGCCGATCGAGGGCGGCGTCGGTGGCCCGGTCAACCCGATCGCGATCCGATGAAAAGGAGCTTCAGATGAATGCCAAGAATCAAATTCGGATCGGGCTCGAGCTGATGCGACCCTTCGAGGGTCGCACTTGGATCGACACCGTGCGTGAGGTCGAGGACCTCGGGTATGCGTCGATATTCTTCCCCGACCACTTCGACGACAGCTGGGGGCCGATCACGGCCCTGGCGTCGGCGGCGGCGGTGACGACGAAAGTCCAGCTGGCAACTGCCGTCTTCTGCACCGACTTCCGCCACCCCGCCGTGCTGGCGCACGAGCTCACCTCGATCGACCAGGTCTCCCAAGGCCGCCTCGAGGTCGGTCTCGGCGCCGGCTACATGCTCGACGACTATCAGTCCTCCGGCATTCCACGGGACCGACCGGGGGTGCGGGTCAGCCGTCTGATCGAGCAGGTCGCGGTGCTGCGCGGCCTCTTCGCCGAGGGCACTTTCGACTTCGACGGCGAGTACTACAAGATCTCCGGCCTGCAGAACTTCCCCGCTCCGTACCGGGCCGGCGGCCCACCGATCTTCGTCGCCGGGGGCGGGCCGAGGATGCTTCGCTTCGCCGCCCGCCATGCGGACATCATCGGCGTCAACCCCTTCCTGCCGGCCAGTGAGAACCGTGCCGCCGCCCGTCGGGACGGCGTCGCGGACCGGATCGACGAGAAGTTCACGCTGATCCGCGAGATGGCCGGCGATCGCTACGACGGGCTCGTGTTCCACGCCTACCTGCGCCACGTTCGCGTCACCGACGACCGCATCGGCTACGTCGAATCGGTCACCGCGAAGGACGGACTGGCCCTCGACGACGCCCTCACCTCGCCGTTCATCCTGGTCGGCAGCGTGGATGAGATCGTCGGGCAGCTGCTCGAGCGCCGCGAGCGCTGGGGCTATACCTATTACACGGTGCAGTTCGACGCGGCCCGGGAGTTCGTCCCCGTGCTCGAACGCCTCGCAGAGCTCTGAGCCGCCCTCGCTTAGCGGACGAGGACGGCTCGCGCCACTCGATGGCGTGTCATTCGGTCAGGCCCGCCTCCGAGAACCAGGGGATCCCGATCCGCCCGACGTACAGCCCGCCGACATCGCTGCGGTAGGCCCACGAGAACGGCTCGTAGACCACCGGCATCATCCACTGTTCGTCGGCGACGATCTGCTGCAGGTGGTAGTAGATCTGCCGCCGTTTCGCCGGGTTCGGCTCACTCAGCACTTCGCCGAACAGTTTTTCGGTTTCGGTGGTGTCGGCGCCGGTGAACTGGCCTTCGAAGGCGTTGTAGCCGCCGAAGATTTCGGTCGGGGTCGGCACCGCCGAATAGATGAAACCGGTGTCCGCTTCGAACTTGCCGCCCTCCAGGCGTTCGAACCAGGAGCTCGTGTCGAGCTTCTCGATCTTCACCTGGAAGCCGACTTCTTCCAGGTTCTGCTGCACGACCTGGGCCGCGGTGACCCAGAAGTCGTCTTCGTTCGGCACCGAGAGCGTGAAGCTCGTTTCGGCGCCTTCTTTGACCGCTTCGGCGAGCAGCCTCTTCGCCATTTCGACGTTGTGTTCAGGCGGCTTCAGGTTGGGGTCGTGGTAGGTGATCGGCGGCGGCACGAAGGATGCCGCCGGTTCGCCGTGCCCGCGCAGGACGGCTTCGACCATCCCTTCGCGGTCGAGCGAGAGGTTGATCGCTTCGCGCAATTTGATGTTCTGGAACTTGGGCAGGCGGGCGTTCACCTGCAGGCCTTTGAGGAAGCCCATCGGGAAGTCGCCGAATTCGGTTTCCGGTGACTGTTCGATCTCTTCGACCCGCGCCCAGGGCGGCGAGTAGACGACGTCGAGCTGGCCGCCGAGGAGCTGCGAGGTCCGACTGTCGGGGTCGGTCACCGTCTTGAAGACGAGCGTGTCGAGGAAGGGCCGGTTCGGCACCCAGTAGTACTGGTTCTTATCCAGCGTCAGCGATTCGCCGCGTTTCCACGCCCCGACCTTGAACGGCCCGGTGCCGATCGGGTCGGAGGCAAATTCCTTTTCCGACTCGCCGCCGAGGTTCTTCGGCTCGATCCCGAACGACCACTGCGAGAGGATCGCCGGCAGTTCCGCCGCGGGCACGGCGGTGCTGATCACGACCGTGTAGGGGTCGGGAGCCTTGAGGCCGACGATCCCTTCCAACAACCCTTCCCAGTAGGCGCTCTTCTTCGCCCGTTCGAGCGTGAAGACGACGTCGGCCGAGGTCATCGGCTGCCCGGTCGAGAATTTGATCCCGTGTTTCAGGTGCAGCGTCCAGGTCTTGTCGTCGTTGGAGGTCTCGTATTTTTCGACCAGCCACGGGACCAGCTTGCCTTCCAGGTTTTCCCGCCAGAGCGGCTCGGAGACCTGCGCGACCACGGTGAGTTCGGCGGGCAAGATGGCTTCCAGCGGTTCCAACGTGCTCACTTCTTCGCCCTGGGCCACGGTCATCTCGCCGCCCTGCTGGGGGGTCTTCGAGCTGGTTTCGCCGCCGCTGCCGCCGCCGGTCGCACCGCCGCCCCCGCCACAACCCGCCACGGCGGACGCCAGCAGGCCTGCCACCACTAGCAGCGCCAGGCCACGGTTCTTGTATGAGGCGCCTTGGTCCATCTTCTCTCCTCCATTGGTCTGAGCGCGTCCTACTCCTCGTGGATGACGACGCTGCGGATGCCCTGGCCGGCGGCCATCTCCTCGAAGGCCTCGTTCACCTGCTCGAGCGAGATGCGCCGGGTGATCATCGAGTCGAGATCGACGCGACCGCGGCGGTAGAGGGCGAGGATCCGCGGGAAGTCGATCGCCGGGTTGCACGACCCGTAGTTGCAGCCGAGCACGCGGTGCTCGAAGCCCGCCATCAAATTGGGGTCGATCTCGACCTTCACCCCGTCCGGCGGCATCCCGACCAGGACCGTGGCGCCGCCGGGCGCGAGCATGCCGAGCGCCTGCTCGATCGTCGCCTTCAGCCCGATCGCCTCGAAGGCGAAGTCCACCCCACCGGTAAGCGAGAGCACGGCGGCGACCGGATCCTCGCGCGAGGCGTCGATCGTGTGGGTCGCGCCGAAGCGGCTCGCCACCGCGAGCTTGTCGGGGTTCGTGTCCACCGCGATCAACGGCTCGGCCGACTGCGCCGCGCATCCCTGCAGGACCGAGAGCCCGACCCCGCCGCAGCCGATCACCGCGGCGCTCTCTCCCGGCCCGATCCGCGCCGTCTTCACGGCGGCACCGAAGCCGGTGGTCACCGCGCAGCCGACCACCGCGGCGCGGTCGAACGGGACCGAGTCCTCGAGCGGGATCGCGCCGCTCTCCGGGACCACGGTGTGCTCGCCCATCGAGCCGACGGTCAGCATGCTGTAGACGCCTTCGTCGCCGGCGCGCAGGCGCGTGGTGCCGTCGCGTGCGAGGTTCTCGAAGACCGTCTCCGGGGCCGCGGCGCAGAGCTGCGGCCGGGCGGACATGCAGTAGCGGCAGCGGCCGCAGCTGGGCAGCCAGGAGAGCAGCACACGGTCGCCCGGCGTCAGCTTCTCGACCCCGGGGCCGACCGCCTCGACCCTCCCCGCCCCCTCGTGGCCGAGGACGATCGGTCGGCGGACCTCCGCCCACTCGCCGTTCAGGACGTGGAGGTCGCTGTGGCAGGCGCCGCCCGCGGCGAGCTTGACCATCACCTCGCCGGGACCCGGCTCGGCGATCTCCAGCTCCTCGATCTCCAGCGGCCGACCGATCTCGCGCAGCACCGCCGCCCGGGTGGTGCGGCCCTCGAAGCTCGCCGCGGCGCTCATCGGCTGCCTGCCACCCGCTCACCGTCCGCGCCGACCGCGGCGGTGGCAAGCGCACGGCGCGGCTCCGCCCCACGC
>JBOGYZ010000157.1:0-16698 GCA_050697015.1 Solirubrobacterales bacterium | reverse complement strand
ACCCACAACTCATCCCCTCAGTCTTCAACCTAAGTGGGTTCGGGCCTCCACGCGGTCTTACCCGCGCTTCACCCTGGCCATGGGTAGATCACTCCGCTTCGGGTCCAGAACATGCCACTACACCCTTACGGGATACGCCCTATTCAGACTCGCTTTCGCTACGGCTACCCCCCACGGGTTAACCTCGCGACATGTCCCTGACTCGCAGGCTCATTCTTCAAAAGGCACGCCATCACCCCACGTAAACGAGGGCTCTGACGGATTGTAGGCACACGGTTTCAGGTACTATTTCACTCCCCTCCCGGGGTACTTTTCACCATTCCCTCACGGTACTAATCCGCTATCGGTCATCAGAAGGTATTTAGGCTTACCGAGTGGTCTCGGCAGATTCACAGCAGATTTCACGGGCCCGCTGCTACTCGGGAACACCATCAAGGCAGACATCGGGTTTTCACGTACGGGACTCTCACCCTCTACGGCAGGCCATCCCAAGCCACTTCCGTTAACCACGACATTTTCTTACTGCCCTCCAGCCGGATAGAGCTGAAAAGATAGGTCCCACAACCCCGCACACACAACCCCTACCCGGTATCACATGCATACGGTTTAGCCTCATCCGCTTTCGCTCGCCACTACTCACGGAATCACAATTGTTTTCTCTTCCTACGGGTACTGAGATGTTTCACTTCCCCGCGTTACCTCCCATACCCTATATATTCAGGCATGGGTAACACGACATAACTCGTGCTGGGTTTCCCCATTCGGACATCCTCGGATCAACGCTCGGTTGGCAGCTCCCCGAGGCTTATCGCAGCCTCCTACGTCCTTCATCGGCCTCTGATGCCAAGGCATCCACCATGCGCCCTTAAACACTTACGCACAAAAACCAATTGAAAACAAGAATCAAAATTGCACATCAACACACAAAAAACATCCCCGAACCCGAAGATTCGGAGTACACAATTTGCGCGTTAGATGCTCGCAACCACTATCCACAAGTCAAACACCACACCCCACCACCAAAACCGGTGAGGCAACAACAACCCCCACCACCCCCAACGGAGCGGTGTCTCCCACCCCACAAAGGGGGGAAGCAACGGGCCTGTTGTCTCAGGACCCAACAGTGTGTCTGGCCATTCTTCACGCCCCGAGTTTCCACCGAGACGAACGTTTGTTGTATGCACCCACCAGCAAACCCACTACAGGCGCCGGCCATCTCCCAACCATGAACCCCGGCACTATTGCCGGCACGGGGGAATCGATAAATGGTGCTCCTTAGAAAGGAGGTGATCCAGCCGCACCTTCCGGTACGGCTACCTTGTTACGACTTCGTCCCAATCGCCGATCCCACCTTCGACAGCTCCCTCCAAAAGGTTAGGCCACTGGCTTCGGGTGTTACCGACTTTCATGACGTGACGGGCGGTGTGTACAAGGCCCGGGAACGTATTCACCGCAGCGTTGCTGATCTGCGATTACTAGCGACTCCGACTTCATGGGGTCGAGTTGCAGACCCCAATCCGAACTGAGACCAGCTTTAAGGGATTCGCTCCACCTTGCGGCTTCGCAGCCCTCTGTACTGGCCATTGTAGCATGTGTGAAGCCCTGGACATAAGGGGCATGATGACTTGACGTCATCCCCACCTTCCTCCGAGTTGACCCCGGCAGTCTCCTACGAGTCCCCGGCATTACCCGCTGGCAACATAGGACAAGGGTTGCGCTCGTTGCGGGACTTAACCCAACATCTCACGACACGAGCTGACGACAGCCATGCACCACCTGTGACAGTGTCCCGAAGGAAAACCGTGTTTCCACGGCGGTCACTGACATGTCAAGCCCAGGTAAGGTTCTTCGCGTTGCGTCGAATTAAACCACATGCTCCGCTGCTTGTGCGGGCCCCCGTCAATTCCTTTGAGTTTTAGCCTTGCGGCCGTACTCCCCAGGCGGGATACTTAGTGCGTTAGCGACGGCACGGGAGGAGTCGACACCTCCCACACCTAGTACCCATCGTTTACGGCGTGGACTACCAGGGTATCTAATCCTGTTCGCTCCCCACGCTTTCGCGCCTTAGTGTCAGTAACGTCCCAGCGAGCTGCCTTCGCTATTGGTGTTCCTCCTGATATCTGCGCATTCCACCGCTACACCAGGAATTCCACTCGCCTCTTCCGTACTCTAGCTCAGCAGTATCCATCGGCTTTCAAAGGTTGAGCCTTTGACTTTCACAACGGACTTACGAAGCCACCTACGCGCGCTTTACGCCCAATGATTCCGGACAACGCTTGGTCCCTACGTATTACCGCGGCTGCTGGCACGTAGTTAGCCGGACCTTCTTGTGGAGGTACCGTCAATCCACACGGCTATTCACCGGTGAACCTTCGTCCCTCCTGAAAGGGGTTTACAACCCGAAGGCCGTCTTCCCCCACGCGGCGTTGCTGCGTCACGCTTTCGCGCATTGCGCAAGATTCCCCACTGCTGCCTCCCGTAGGAGTCTGGACCGTGTCTCAGTTCCAGTGTGGCTGATCGTCCTCTCAGACCAGCTACCCATCGTTGCCTTGGTAGGCCATTACCCCACCAACAAGCTAATGGGCCGCGAGCTCCTCCCGATGCGGAGGCCGAAGCTTCCTTTAGAGACAAGGCTTACGCCAAGGCTCATCATCCGGTATTAGCCCGAGTTTCCTCGGGTTGTCCCGGTCATCGGGGCAGATTACTCACGTGTTACTCACCCGTTCGCGGCTTTGCCCCAGGCCGAAGCCTGGTTCGTCGCACCACTTGCATGTGTTAAGCACGCCGCCAGCGTTCGTCCTGAGCCAGGATCAAACTCTCCGTGAAATTTACTCACTGAGAGCCTGTCAATGACTACAAATGGCCGCCGAGTACACAAGTACGGCGACCGTCATGACGAGGTACTTCAACTTCTAATCATTCTTGAACCATCCGGCACGCTGGCGCGCCGAATGGGTCGGGCTGAACATTCCGCAGGTCAATTGGATTGACCCACGGAGATGCACGCTGCTCAGTTTTCAAAGACCATTGCGCCTCCGAGACGGGACTCGCCTCTCTCAGACGCCGGGGCCCCACAAGGGAGCCCCAGAGGGCGACGGAATATAGCGCTCCGTCAGGCGTTTGTCTAGTCCAAGTCGGAAAGTTTTGCGAAACGCCGCTTTCCGACCTGGATCACCCGCCCGGCAAGAGCCGCGGCGGCGACGTCGAGAGTTATAGCGGAAATCGGATCGCCGTCGATCTTGACCCCCCCGCCGGCGAGCAGACGGCGTCCCTCGCTAGTGCTCATGCCGAATGCGCCGGCGATCAGTCGGGGCAGGTGGACCTCGCCGTCGCCCTCGGTGACGTACTCGGAAAGGTCCACGAGCGGTATGTCGTCGGGGACGGCGTGCTGGACGAAGACTTTGTCGAAGGCCTGCTCGGCTTCCACTCCTGCTCCCTCGCCGTGAAAACGGTCGACGATCCGGCCGGCGAGGAAGCGCTTCTGCCGTACCGGCTCGCCCTCCGGCTTCTCGATCGCGGGGAGCAGCAGGCGGAAGTACTCGTCCATGGCCTCGTCGGGGATCGACATCAGCTTGCCGAACATCTCCGCGGGCGGGTCGGTCACTCCGACGTAATTTCCAAGGCTCTTGCTCATCTTCTGCACGCCGTCGAGGCCAACCAGGATCGGCAGCGTCATCACCGACTGCTGGGGCTTCCCATAGGCGCTCTGCACGTCGCGGCCGAAGAGCAGGTTGAACTTCTGGTCGGTGCCCCCGAGCTCGATGTCGGCGTCGATCGCCACCGAGTCGTAGCCCTGCATCAGGGGATAGAGCAGCTCGTGCCCGGCGATCGGCGCGTTCTCCGCCATCCGATTCTGGAAGTCGTCGCGCTCCAGCAGCCGCGCCACCGTCGTCGTCCCCATCAGGCGCAGCAGGTCGGCCAGGTTCATGTCCAGCCACTCGCCGTTGCGCCGCACCTCGGTCTTCGCCGGGTCGAGGATCTTGTAGGCCTGCTCCTGATAGGTCGTAGCGTTCGCCTCGATCTCCTCCGGCGTCGGCACCGGCCGCGAGGCCGAGCGCCCGCTGGGATCGCCGACCCGAGCGGTGAAGTCGCCGACGATCAGGACGACCGTGTGGCCCGCCGCCTGGAATTCGGCCAGCTTGCCCAGCACGACCGTGTGGCCGAGGTGGATGTCGGGCGTCGTCGGGTCGATGCCGAGCTTCACCCGCAACGGCCGGTCGAGCTTCAACTGCTCGGCGAGCCGACCCTCGGGCAGCACGTCGACGGCGTTACGGGTCAGATCCGGCACGGGCGCAATGCTAGACTCCACGCCTCGCTCGACGGGTCCAGGTGCCTGTTCGGGCGCGTTTTTTTGAGCCTGGCCGTGTTCCTTCCCATATGGCCGTCTCCCTACTCAAGCGCCGACGCAGCAGCGACGGCGGAGAGATCCCGCCGGGACCCCCGGCAGTCCCACTCTCCCCCGCTGCGCCCGGCCCACCGAAGCGAAACAAGCCGCGCCTCAAAAAACTGCGGTTTCTCTTCGTGCTGCTCGGACTCGGCATCCTCGCGGTGATCTCGATGATCTTCGGGATGATGGCCGCGGTCTCCCAGGACCTGCCGGCGATCTACAACTTCGCCCAGTACAAGGCGCAGAAAAACAGCGAGGTCGTCGACTCGAGCGGGCGAAATATCGGCACGCTCTCCTCCGACCAGAACAAAATCCTCCTCAACCCGGCGCAGATCAGCCCCAACATCAAGAACGCCGTGGTCTCGATCGAGGACGCCCGCTTCTACGAACACGACGGCGTCGACTTCCGCGGCATCGCCCGCGCGCTCGTCTCCGACGTGGTCAGCGGCTCGGCCCAGCAGGGCGCCTCGACGATCACCGAGCAGTTCGTCAAGAACGCGCTCGAAGCCGAAGGCAGCCGCACCATCCTGGAGAAGTTCCGCGAGGCGGCGCTCGCCTACAAACTCGAGAAGCATTGGTCGAAGGAGAAAATCCTCACCGAGTACCTGAACACCATCTACTTCGGCGAGGGCGCCTACGGGATCGAGTCCGCTGCCGAGACCTACTTCGGCGCCGCCCATCCGGGCTGCGGCGGCGAAGCCGAGCCCTGCGCCTCGGTGCTTGAGCCCTGGGAGGCAGCGATGATCGCCGGGATCATCGCCTCGCCGTCGGCCTTCGACCCCAAGGTCAACCCGGAAGACGCGCTGGCGCGGCGCAACCTGGTGCTGGGCAAGATGGCCGAACAGGGCTACATCACCCGTCAGCAGTACAAGGAAGGCATCCACAAGGCGCTTCCTGCCCCGGCCGACATCAAGCCGCCGACGCTGCAGTCGGAAGCCCCCTACTTCACCGCGTTCCTGCGCCAGCAGCTGGTCGAACGTTATGGCGCCGAGAAGGCCTACTTCGGCGGCCTCGAAGTACATGCGACGCTCGACCTGCAGCTGCAGGAAGCGGCCGAAGAAGCGGTCAGCTCATACCTCGGCTACTCCCCCGCGACCGCCTCGGTCGTCGTCATCGACAACCACACCGGCGGAATCAAGGCGATGGTCGGCGGGCCGGACTTCGAAACCGCGCCCTTCAACCTGGCGACCCAGGGACGGCGACAACCGGGCTCCTCGATCAAGCCCTTCACGCTGCTGACGGCGCTCGAAGCCGGGATCTCACCGGAAACCGAATTCCCCTCCGAACAGCGGACCTTCCACTTCGGCAAGAAGGGCGAAGAATCCTTCGTCGTCCACAACGACGAAGAAGGCTATCTGGGGTCCTGCTCGATCGCCTGCGGCCTGACCTACTCCGACAACTCGATCTACGCCGCGCTGGCGCTGGAAGGCCTCCCCGGCAAGACGATCGAGGACCGCACCCGCTCGATCGCCAAGACGATCCACAGGGCGGGCTACACCGACCCGGTCTCGACCAACCCGGCGATGGCGCTCGGCGGTCTGAAGGAAGGCGTCTCCCCGCTGCAGTGGGCCTACGCCTACTCGACGATCGGCAACGACGGCGACCGCGTCTCCGGCAGCCTCGCGCCGCGCCCCGGCGACAGCCCGCTCACCTTCGAAGAAGTGACCAAGAACGGCAAGCCGATCAAGGGCGGCGAGAACAAACCGATCCACCACCAGGTCTTCAACGAAGAAACCGTGGCCCTACAGAAGGGGATCATGGAAACGGTGATCTCCGAGGGCACGGGGACGGCGGCCAACACCGGCGGGCCGGAAGAGTGGGGCAAGACCGGCACGACCGAGGAAGAGGGCGACGCCTGGTTCTGCGGCGGGGTTGCCGCCGAAGTGACGGCCTGCGTCTGGGTCGGCTACCCCGACACGACGACGCCGATGCTCACCCTCTACAACGGCGGCCCGGTGATGGGCGGCACCTACCCGGCGTTGATCTGGCAGCGCGTCATCACCGCCTGGGAAGAAATCAAGGCAGAACACCTAGCCGAAAAGAAAGCAAAGGAAAAGGCCAAGGAAGAAAAGGAAAACGAAGGCAAATCCGGCGACGAAGCCGAAGAAGAAATCGAAGCCGGCGAATACGAAGAAGCCGAATACGAAGCGCCGGTGGAAGAAGGCTACGAAGGCGAATACGAAGAAGAAGCGCCGGTGGAAGAAGTCGAAGAAGGCGGGACGGGCGCGCGCGGGGAAGCCGAAGAACCGGTGGAAGAAGAAGCGCCGGTGGAAGAAGTCGAAGAAGCCGCCCCGCCGGTGGAAGAAGCGGCCCCGCCGGAAGGTGGAGCGGCGGCGGGCGGCGGGGTCACCGCGGGATGACGTTGCTTCACGGGCGGGGGCGGGAGACGTACTTGCTTCCGGCGGCGGAGTAGCGCCAGGGTTTCTCCACCGCTTTCGTGATCCCGATGCGGGGGCTCGTCACGACCTTGGGAGGGTCGTCTTCTGGTGGGAGAAGCAGGAAGGGGTCTTGGTCCAGGCGGGCGCCGTTCTGGGCCAGGGTCACGCCGATCGCCTCGGTCAGCTTGCCGGGGCCGGAGCAGAGGTCCAGGTCGGTGCGGGCTTTGCCGCGGCGGGATCTCATCGTGGGCAGCTCGATGGTCGGTTCGAGGGCGCGGATCAGGACGGCCGCGGCCTCGCCTTCGGGTTCGCAGACGAAGTTGAGCAGGCTGTGGATGCCGTAGGAGAGGTAGACGTAAGCGCGGCCCGGTGGGCCGAACATCACCTTGGTGCGCTCGGTCCGGCCGACGAAGGAGTGGCTCGCGGGGTCTTCGCGTTCGTAGGCCTCGGTCTCGACGATCACGCCGCCGACGCCTTCGTAGAGGAGGGTGGAGCCGATCAGGTCGCGAGCGACGTCGTGGACGCGCCGATCGAAGAACGCGACGCCAAGCGCTTCAGCTGTTCCTTTTGCCGGAATGCTGGGCATAAGGAACAGCTGGGCGCGGGACTCAGGCGCCGGCGGCGTCGCGGAGGGCGGTGAGGGCCTCGCGCGCTTCGGTGATCTGGGCCGCGAGGGGCTCCGAGCCGGTGCCGCCGGCGATCTGCTTCGACTCCAGCCACGACCCGCGCTGGAGCACTGCGTAGAACTCCTCCGCGGCCTCGCCGGAGAGCGCCTCCGAGACCCCGGCGATCTCCTCGCGGCTGAGCCCCGAGAGCGGTCGGTCGCCGACGATCGCCGCGCGGACCAGCTCGCCGACGATGCCGTGGGCGTCGCGGAAGGTCACGCCCTGGCGGACGAGCAGGTCGGCCACCTCGGTCGCCGCCAACATCTCGTCGCCGGAGGCCTCCTCCAGCCGCGCCCGGTCGAAGGCGATGTCCTCGAGGATCCCGGCCGTCACCTCGAGGCTGGACTCGACCGTGTCGATCGCGTCCCAGAGCGGCTCCTTGTCCTCCTGCATGTCCTTGCCGTAGGTGAGCGGCAGCGCGTGCATCACGCCGAGCAGGGTCTGGTGCGCGGCCATCACCCGCGGGCTCTTCGCCCGCAGCAGCTCGGCCGAGTCGGGGTTCTTCTTCTGCGGCATGATCGAAGAGCCGGAGGAGAAGCCCTCGTCGAGCTCGACGAAGCCGAACTCGCTGCTCGACCAGATCACCAGCTCCGAGCCGAGCCGCGAGAGGTGCATCGCGCAGGTCGCCGCGGCGCTCAGATAGTCGATGACGAAGTCCCGGTTGGAGGTGCCGTCGAGCGAGTTCTGGGTGATCCCGGCGAAGCCGAGCTCGGCGGCGACGATCTTGCGGTCGATCGGCCAGTTGACGCCCGCCAGGGCGCCCGAGCCGAGCGGCATCACGCTCGCCGACTCGGCGGCGAAGCCGAAGCGACGGGCATCGCGCGAGAGCATCCAGAAGTAGGCCAGCAGGTGGTGACCGAGATAGACCGGCTGGGCACGCTGCAGATGGGTGTAGCCGGGCATCGGCCAGTCCTTATGCGTCTCGGCGAGGGCGAGCAGCCGCTCCATCGCCGCCGCGCAGAAGCGCATCGCCCGGTGCGAGGAGGCCTTGACGACCATCGCGATGTCGGTCGCGACCTGGTCGTTGCGCGAGCGCCCGGTGTGGAGCTTGCCCGCGACCGCGCCGACCTCCTCGCCGAGCAGCCGCTCGATCGCCATGTGGATGTCCTCGTCGGCGTCCTCGAAGCCGAAGCCAGGCGCCTCGATCCGCGCCAGGACCCGGTCCAGGCCCGCTGCGATCTCCTCGGCCTCGGCCTCGGTCATCACGCCGATCCGGGCGAGCCCGCGGGCGTGCGCCTGGGACTGCAGGACGTCATAGGGCGCCAACTGCCAGTCGAAAGGCAGCGAGCGGTTCATCCGCCAGAAGCGCGGGTCCGGCTCTTTGCGGAACCGCGCCGGCGCGTCGCCGTCTTTGCCATCGTTGCTTGGGAAGCGTGCCATCGGGCGCCTAAGTTATCCGGGGCTCCGCGTGGAGGCGTCAACGGCAGCCGCCAGCACGGTGCAGACCCGCTCGACCTGCGCCTCCGACATCTGCGGGAAGAACGGCAGCGCCATCGAGTGGGCCGAGGCGGCCTCGGCGACCGGGAACTGGCCCTCGCGGTAACCGAGCTCACGGATGTGCGGGAAGAGGTGGATGCTCGGCAGGTAATCCTTGGAGTCGATGCCGTGCTCGCGCAGGCGGTCGATCACCGCGTCGCGGTCAACCGCGTCATCGAGGCGCACGACATAGACGAACCAGCTGCGCACCTCGGGGCCGCGCGCCGCCATCGGGGCCGCCACGCCCGGCACTCCCGCCAGCCGCTCCCCGTACATCGCCGCCACCGCGGCGCGCTGCTCCAGCAGGCGCGGCAGCTTCTCCACCTGGGCGAGGCCGATCGCCGCCGCCACGTCGGAGAGCCGGTAGTTGAAGCCGAGCCGGTCGTGATCGAGCCAGCCCATGTCGACGGCGCGGCCCTGGTTGCGCTCGCTGCGCAGGCGTGCCGCTGCGTCGGCATCGGTCGGGACGATCATGCCGCCCTCGCCGGTGGTCATCTGCTTGTTGGCGTAAAAGGCGAAGGTGGCGAAGTTGCCGCGGGTGCCGACCATCCGGCCCTCCGAGTCGACCGCGCCGAGCGCCTCGCAGGAGTCCTCGAGGATCCCGAGGCCGTGCTTCGCCGCCAGCGCCTCCAGCTCCGGCCAGGCGGCGGGCCAGCCGAAGATGTCGATCGGCAGGAGGCCGACGGTCCTCTCGGTGACGGCCGCCGCCGCCGCGTCGGGGTCGAGGTCGAGCGTCTCGGGGTCCACGTCGACGAAGACCGGCTTCGCGCCCTCGTAGAGGAGCGAGTTGGCCGAGGCGACGAAGGTGAACGGGCTGGTCACGACCTCGTCGCCGTCCCCCCAGCCGAGCTGACGCACGCCGAGGTGGAGCGCCGCGGTTCCGCTCGATACCGCGACCGCGTCCTCGACCCCGAGGAAGTCGGCGAAGGCGCGCTCGAAGCGCTGCCCCATCGGCCCGAGCGAGAGCCGCCCGGAGCGCAGGACCTCCAGCACGAGTTCCTCCTCGCGCTCGCCCAGCTCCGGGCTCGCCAGTGGGATCGGCTCGAAGTCGCTCACTGGAACGCGTACTCCAGCGAATCGACCAGCGCCTGCCAGGAGGCCTCGATCACGTTCCCGGACACCCCCGTCGTCCCCCACTCGCGCTCGCCGTCGGCGGAGTCGAGCAGGACCCGGGTGACAGCGTCTGAGCCGCGGTCCTGGTCGAGGATCCGCACCTTGTAGTTGGTCAGCTCGATCTCGGAGAGGTGCGGGTGGCGGCCCGTGATCGCCTTACGCAGCGCCTTGTCGAGCGCGCTCACCGGGCCGTTGCCCTCGGCGATCTCGACGAAGCGCTCGCCGTCGACGCTCACCTTCACCGTCGCCTCGGTCTCGACCTCTCCCCCGGCCCGCCGCTGGGTCACGACCCGGTAGCTCTCCAGCTCAAAGAGCGGCTTGTAGACGCCCGCCTCGTGGCGCAGCAGCAGCTCGAAGGAGGCCGGCGCCGCCTCATAGTGGAAGCCGCGGTGCTCGCGCTCCTTCAGCACCTCGATCGCCCGTGAGGCGGTCGCGTCGTCGATCTCCAGGCCCGCCGCGGCGGCCTGGTCGCGGATCGTCGCCTTGCCGGAGAGCTCCGAGGGCAGGATCGCCCGCTCGTTGCCGACCGCGACCGGCTCGATGTGCTCGTAGGAGCGCGCCTCGGCCTCGATCCCGGCGACGTGGATGCCGCCCTTGTGGGCGAAGGCGTTGCGGCCGACGTAGGGCGCGTTCGGGTCCGGCGTCAGGTTGCAGAGCTCATCGATGAAGTGGACCGTCTCGGTCAGCGTCTCGAGGTTCTCGGACGGGACCACGTCGAAGCCCATCTTCAGCTGCAGGGCGGGCAGGACCGTGGTCAGGTTGGCGTTGCCGCAGCGCTCGCCGTAGCCGTTGACGGTCCCCTGCACCATCCGCGCGCCGGCGCCGACCGCGGCGAGGCTGTTGGCGACCCCGCAGCCGGCGTCGTCGTGGGCGTGGATACCGACTTCGGCGCGCCCCCCGAAGCGCCCGACGACGACCTCGGTGGCCGCCGCGACCTGGTTCGGCAGGCTCGCCCCGTTGGTGTCGCAGAGGGTGACGTTCTCGGCGCCCGCGTCGATCGCCGCCTCCAGGCAGGAGAGCGCGTACCCGGGATCCTCGCGGTAGGAGTCGAAGAAGTGCTCGGCGTCGTAGACGGCCCGCTTGCCGCGCTCGCGGCAGAAGGCGACCGACTCGGCGATCATCGCCAGGTTCTCCTCACGGGAGACCTTGGTGACCTTCTCGAGATGGAGTGCCCAGGTCTTGCCGACCAGGGTCACCACCGGCGCGAAGGAGTCGACCAGCGTCAGGAGCGCCGGGTCTTCGGACGCCTCCACGCCGCGCCGCCGGGTCATGCCGAAGCCGCAGACCTCCGCCTGCTCGAGGTCGATCCCGGCGAGCGCAGCGAAGAGCTCCTCTTCCTTCGGGTTCGAGCTCGGAAAGCCCGCCTCGATCATCTGCACGCCGAGACCATCGAGGGCTTTCAGGACCCGCAGCTTCTCCGGGGCCGAGAGCGACATCCCCTCGCCCTGCATCCCGTCCCGGAGGGTGGTGTCGTAGAGCTTCACCTGTTCCATCTATGCACTGCCTTTCGCGTCCTGAAGAGTTCGGGTGGGTCCCAGATGAGACCCGGGACGCGCGACCGCTCCGGGCCGCGCCTGCCGCTAGGCGGCAGGGGTAATTCGCCGGCTCCCGGCCCCGTTGGTCGACCCGGTCGCGTCCTTGACGTCGACGAAGTCGAGCCACTCGAGGTACTCGACGGCGCGCCCGTGCAGGGCGTCCATGAATTTCGCCTGGATGTGGCGGGTGATCTCGCCGGGGCCGCCGATCGGGTGGTCGTCGATCTCCCGCACCGGCACCATCTCGGCCGCGGTGCCGGTCAGGAAGACCTCCTCGGCGAGGTAGAGCTCGGCGCGGGCGATGTCCCGCTCGACCACGGTGTAGCCGAGATCGCGGGCGATCTGGATCACCGACTTGCGGTTGATCCCGTCGAGGATCGAGGCGGTATGCGGCGGCGTCAGGATCTCCCCGTCGCGCACCACGAAGATGTTCTCCCCCGAGCCCTCGGAGACGAAGCCGCGCTCGTCGAGCAGGATCGCCTCGTCGTAGCCGGCATTGGCCGATTCGGTCTTGGCGAGGATCGAGTTGAGGTAGGAGCCGGACGCCTTGGCGTGCGGGATCGCGCCGCCGGGGCTGTTGCGCCGCCAGCTCGAGACCTTGGCGCGGATGCCTTTGCCGGCGCTCTCGTCGCCGAGGTAGGCGCCCCAGGGCCAGACCGCGATGATCACGTCGATCGGCGCCGAGTTGGCGTAGAGGCCCATCTCGCCGTAGCCACGGAAGGCCAGCGGGCGGATGTAGCAGGAGGAGAGCCCGTTGCGGGCGATCAGCTCCTTGGTGGCGGTCCGCAGCTCCTCGGCGCGGTAAGGGATCTCCAGGTAATAGAGCCCCGCCGACTTGTGCAAGCGGTCCATGTGCTCGGGCAGGCGGAAGACGGCCGGACCGCGCTCGGTCTCGTAGGCACGGATGCCCTCGAACACCCCCGTTCCGTAGTGCAGACCGTGCGAAAGCACGTGCACTTTGGCGTCGTCCCAGGGGACGAACTCACCGTTCTTCCAAATCAAATCGACCTGATCCATGTTGGGGGGATTATGCCCGATGGATCGAAGGTGTTGGAACCAAGTCCATGAGAGCACCTTCGGACAACCCAAAGGAGGAAGCAGGATGAAGCGTTTTCTGCCCCGGCTGACCTACGCGAACGTGATCGCGTCGTTGGCCTTGTTCATCGCCCTCGGAGGCGCGGCGGTGGCGGCGGGGCTGCCCAAGAACAGCGTCGGCCCCAACCAGATCAAGAAGGGCGCGGTGACGCCCAAAGCGCTGCGTAAGGGGGCGGTGACGAGCGGCAAGATCGCGCCCAAGGCGGTCGTCGCCGGGAAGCTCGGCCCCAACGCCGTGCTGCCGGGCAACCTCGGCGCCGGAATCATCAACACCAGCAAGATCGCCGCGAGCGCGGTCAACGCGGAAAAGATCGCGAACAACGTCGTCACCACGAACAAAATCAACAACAAGGCCGTCACCTCGGCGAAACTCGCCGAAAAAGGCGTCGCCACCGGGAACCTCGCCGAAGCCGCGGTGACCACCGGCAAGCTGGCCGACGGCGCGGTGACCGCGGCGAAGCTGAGCCCCGAAGTGCTGAACAACGTCAGCCCGCTGAAGAGCGGCCAGACGCTGCGCGGCGTGTTCAGCCTCGGCGGGACCAAGGAAAAAACGAAAGACGCGAGCGCCTTCGGCTCGATCAGCTTCCAGCAGGCCCTCGCGGCCAACCCGGTCGCGGTCGTCGTGCTGAAAAAAGGCGAAGTGAGCGGGTTCTGCCCCGGCCTTGGTGGCGGTAACACCACGCCCGGCGCGGTCGCCAACGTCGTCTGCGTCTACCTGACGACGGAAACGAACCTGGAAGGCGTCGGCGCGACCGCGCTGACCACGGAAGGCAGCCGCCTCGGCGTCAACCTGACCGTCAAAGGCGCGAAAGAATCCGAAGGGGACTTCGTCGCGTCCGGCGTCTGGGCGGTGACGGCGCCCTAGAGCGGTTAGCGCAGCGCCTCGATCACCGCGGCGGTCATCTCCGCGGTGCCGACCTCGACCTCGGGGGGAACGTCCACCATCGGCGGTGGTGCGGCGGGCCCCCCGGCGAGGTCCGGGGTGCGCAGGCCGTCTTCGAGGGCTTTGTCGACGGCCTCCTCGATCCGCGCCGCCTCCTCGGGCATGCCAAGGCCGTGGCGCAGCATCATCGCCGCCGAGAGGATGGTGGCCAGCGGGTTGGCGGAGCCGTTGCCCGCGATGTCGGGGGCCGAGCCGTGGACCGGCTCGAACACGCCGGGAGCGCCGTCGGAACCGAGGCTGGCCGAGGGGAGCATGCCGAGGCTGCCAGTGAGCATCGCGGCCTCGTCGCTGAGGATGTCGCCGAAGAGGTTCTCGGCGACGATCACGTCGAAGTCGGCGGGGCGTGAGACCAGCTGCATCGCGGCGTTGTCGACCAGCAGGTGGTCGAGCGTGACGTCCGGGTAATCCGGGGCGACGCGGGTCACCACCTCGCGCCAGAGCCGCGAGGTCTCCATCACGTTGGCCTTGTCGATCGAGGTGACCTTCGGCTTGTTACCGGAGCCCTCGGCGCGCTTTCGGGCCGCCTCGAAGGCGGCGCGGGCGATCCGTTCGATTTCGGACGCGTCGTATTCGCAGGTGTCGAAGGCGGCGTCGCCGTCGCGCCCGGACTTGCCGAAGTAGATGCCGCCGGTGAGCTCGCGGACGACCAACAGGTCGGTGCCCGAGATGCGGTCTTCGCGCAGCGGGCTCGCGCCCATCAGCGCCGGGCTCGGGCGCACCGGGCGGAGGTTCGCGTAGAGGCCCATCCCCTTGCGCAGGCCGAGCAGGCCCTGCTCGGGGCGCGGGTCGTCGGGATTCGTCGTGTCCCATTTGGGACCGCCGACCGCGCCCAGCAGCACCGCGTCGGAGGCCTTGCAAGCCTCCAGCACCTCGTCGGTGAGCGCGACGCCGTCGGCGTCGATCGAGCAGCCGCCCATCAGGCGCTCGTCGTATGAGAACTCGCCGAGCGTATCGAGGACTTCGCGGGTGGCGGCGACGATCTCGGGGCCGATCCCGTCACCGGGCAGGACGACGATGTTGGGTGCGTCTGGCATGGGCGCGACTTTACTCAGGCCGCGGTGGCTTCGATGTTCAGCCGAACGTAGCCGAGCCGCAGCGGGCTCGGCTGGGCGGCCAGGACGTCGGCGACGAATCGGTCGCGCAGGTCCTCAGGCAGGCGTTCGACGTGAGCGCCGAGGCAGATCGTCCGGGCGAAGACCTCGGGCTCGGGCGGGTCGACCGGCCAGGGCTCGAGCCAGCAGCGCACGTCGTCGAAGCCCGCCGCGCGCAGGCGTGCTTCGGTCTCCTCCGGCCCCGCGTAGTTCCAGAGCTTCTCGATGCCCTCCAGGTACGGCGCGTAGGGCTCCCGCCTCGCGACCTCCTCCCCGGCCTTGCGGAAGGCGTCGATGTTGCCCTCACCTCCGCACTGGGCGGCAAAGCGGCCGCCGTCGCGGAGGGCGGCGCGCATCCGGGCGAAGAGCGCGTCGTGGTCGAGGATCCAGTGGAAGACGGCGGTCGAGAAGACCGCGTCGACCTGCTCGTCCAGCTCCAGCTTGGTGAGGTCGCTGACGATCGCGACGTCCTGAGGTCGCAGCACCTCCTTCACCCCCTCGACCATCGACGGCGAGCCGTCGATCGCGATCAGGCGGCCGTCCGGCACCCGCTCGATCACGATCGCGGTGGTGCGGCCGGAGCCGCAGCCGGCGTCAAGGACGGTCTCTCCGCCCTCGAGGCCGAGCCGATCGAGCACCGCCAGCGCCCAGTCCTCATGGGGTAGGGCGACGCGCTGGTAGGTGCTCGCGTCCCAGTCGCGGGTGGTCGATCCGGCCATTCGCTGCTCCTTCTGAAAATCTTAGAATCTAAGATTCTTAGATGCTGGTGGTGACGGGGCCGACCGCGCGGCCCGAGTTCTCGTACTCGTCGATCGCGCCGACGTTCTGCATCGTGATGCCGATGTCGTCGAGCCCGTTCAGCAGTCGGTGCTTGACGTCCGGCTGGACCTGGAACGGGAAGACCCCTGCGGTGCCGCAGTCGATCGTCTCGTCGTCGACGTCGATCCGCGCCTCGCCGGCCGCGGCGATCGCCTTGCAGTGCGCCTCGTCGACGATCGCCGGCAGCAGCCCGATCTTCGTGCAGTTGGAGTAGAAGATGTCGGCGAAGGAGGGTGCGACGATCGCCTCGAAGCCGAAATCCTCCAGCGCCCACGGGGCGTGCTCGCGAGAGGAGCCGCAGCCGAAGTTGCGCCCGGCCACGAGGATCGGGTTCGGCTCCAGCTCGATCTCGCCGTCGCGGATCCAGTCGTAGAAGAGGAACTCACCGAAGCCGGTCCGCTCGACCCGCTTCAGGAACTGCTTGGGGATGATCTGATCGGTGTCGACATCGTTGCGGTCCAAGACCGACACCTTGCCCTCGATTACGTCAATGGGTCGCATGCTGGCTAGCTCCAATCTCTGATGTCGACGAAGTGACCCTCGACGGCGGCGGCTGCCGCCATCCGCGGGCTGACCAGATGGGTACGCCCACCCTTGCCCTGGCGCCCCTCGAAGTTGCGGTTCGAGGTCGAGGCGCAGCGCTCCCCTTCGTCGAGGATGTCCGGGTTCATGCCGAGGCACATCGAGCACCCCGCCTCGCGCCATTCGAAGCCCGCGCTGCGGAAGACGTCGTCGAGCCCCTCTTCCTCGGCGGCCTTCTTGACCTGCTGGGAGCCCGGGACCACCATCGCCCGGACCGTGCTCGCGACCTTGCGGCCGTCGACCACTTCGGCGGCCTCGCGCAGGTCCTCGATGCGGCTGTTGGTACAGGATCCGATGAACACCCGTTCCGGGGCGATCTCGGTCATCGGCGTGTTCGCCTCGAGGCCCATGTAGGTCAGGGCGCGCTGCGCCGCGTCGCGGTCGGCGGCGGTCTCCATCGCGGCCGGATCGGGCACCGAGTCGGTGACCTGGACGACCATGCCCGGGTTGGTGCCCCAGGTGACCATCGGCGAGATCGCCGTGGCGTCGACGTCGATCTCCTGGTCGAAGCTCGCGCCGTCCTCGGTCGGCAACTCCTTCCAGCGGGCAACCGCCGCGCCGAAGTCCTCCGGCGCGCCGGGACGTCCCTGGACGTAGTCGAAGGTGGTCTGGTC
>JBOGYZ010000156.1:0-11173 GCA_050697015.1 Solirubrobacterales bacterium | reverse complement strand
GTCCCCACCCGCGGCATCGGCCGACTCCTCGGGATCCCCCGCGCATCGCCTGTTCCCGCAGATCTACCGGGCTGACGCCTGGCCAAGCCGCTGGCTCAAGCTAATCCCATGAGCGTGACGATCGCCGACATCACCTTTGATCGAGTCGAGTACGACTCCGACGCTGACGTGCTCTACCTCCACGTCGGCGACCCATCAACCGCGGTCGACTTCGATGAGACGCCTGAGGGCCACGCGCTTCGCTTCGATGCTGAGGGCAGGCTGGTCGGAATCACGTTGGTCCGCCCCAAGCATCTCCTCGATGAGAGCAGTGGACTGCGCATCACCCTGCCGGTACCGAGCGACGTTTCGGCCTGCGACCTGACCCCTGCGCTGAGCGCCTGACCCGAGCCCTGATCCGAGAACGAAAAAGACCGCCTCGCGGGCGGTCGATTCGCTCTACATCTGGAGTACCGCTACGGGGATTCGAACCCCGGTTTCCGGACTGAGAATCCGGCGTCCTAGTCCCCTGGACGATAGCGGCGAGTGAGCAGCAGTTTAGCGAGCGGGGCGGGAGAGGAGCGTGCCGTGGGTCACGGACCGGTTTTGGGGCGCTAATCGGTAGATTGGCTGGTCTTGCGGCTGTGGCGGAACTGGTAGACGCGCACGGTTCAGGTCCGTGTGGGCTAACGCCCGTGAAGGTTCGACTCCTTTCAGCCGCATGACTCCCGGGGGTTCGAACGGGCCTAGGGCCAGTGGCACCGCGTCGGGAATGGCAGGTAGGACGACACGTCCATCCAAAGCTTCAGCGGTTTCATCGCGCCGACCATCGTGTTCAGCGAGATGCCGAGCCCGCCGGAATTCGGGTCGTTGTAGGCGTCGGATTCCGACGGCGACGGCAGCGGCCCGAACATCCGGTTCAGGATCTTGGCCGACGGAGCCACGGGATTGTCCGCCTTCGGGTTGGCCATCAGGAGGTACGGTTCCCAGACTTGATCCACCGAGCGCTGGACTTCCTCCGGGTTATCCTGCGCGGAAGGCCGTCCGGCGGTGAAATCCAGGAGAAAGCCGCCGGTGGCGTAGCGGAGCTGGCTTTCTTCCCAGGCGCCGAACGGGTTTTCGTCCGTGAAGTAGCCGGTGGGACAGATGTAGGTCTTTGCCGCGGGCCGTCTCAGCGGTCCGTCGTAGCGCTGGTTCACCAGTTTGAGGACGCTGAACTTCAGCGGCAGCAGCTGTTCGTAGGCGACGCGCTGCATGGCTCGCGACACGTCGATGGAGGCGCGCTTTGAGTCCTGGGAGTTGAAGGAGTACCCCGACGGGCAGTCGAAGGCGGCGGGAGAGCAGAAGGCGTGCGCCCCGACGTATGCGAGCTTCTTCGGGTCGCTGACGATGACGTTGCGGATCTCGTGCAAGGTGCCGGCCGCACCTTCCATCTCTTCGGAGAGCTTGACCCCGAGTTCCACGGCCTTGGTGTTGACCAGTTCGTAAGTCGACTGGCCGTCGGGCTTGGCGCCGAAGGCCCAGATGCCGGTGTCGATCACGCCCGCCACCGAGGCGGTGATCCCGGCGCTGGCGGCGCCGGCGACCTTGAGGATGGCCGAGGCAAGCTGGAGGTACCGAATGCCGACGGCCTGCCGATCCGTGGGCGAAACCAGCAGTTCGCCGGCGATCTCGGAACCGATCTTCTGCGCTTCCCGCCAGCTGGAGAACACGCCTTTGTCAAAGGGATTGGCGAGCCTTTCGGTGTAGCTGGTGACGACGGCAACCCATTCCAGCTCCTGGACCAGCGTTTCCTGCGCTTCGTCGAAATCGTCCTCGTCGAAGTCCCTACGGCGGTCACGCGGGACTTCGCCGTACGTCCGACGTTCGATCTGCTTCGCGATCGCGCGCCAGTCCGAGGGCCCGAGTTCGTCCTGGCGCCAGTATTCCGAGCGTGGATCGGGGCCCAGCTGCTGCACGGTGCTGCCGAGGTAGGAAAGCGCGACGTTCGCGGGGGTCCCTTCCAGGGGCCAGTGGTCGTGGGGCTCGGCAAATACTTTGTCGGCAAGGTCCGGGCGAGGGGGCGCCGACGTCACGAGCGCCGGCCGCAGGCGTGACTGCGGGTCCGGGCGCAGGACACCGCCCGATCGCAGCGGCGCCCTGGGGTTCAGCTGATCCTGGGCGACCTCGACCGCGCCGTCGTGTTCATAGGCGCCGCTCCACCCGACCAGCGCGTAGGGCATGCTCGTCGCGGGCACGCTGCCGCCTTGCGCGAGCACTCGCAAGAAGCCGTCTTTGGTTCCTCCGAGAAGAGCCACCTGTTCGGCGATCCGCAAGATCCGTGCATGGTCTCCGTGCGGCAGCAGTTGCTGGAAATGCGAGGAGTTGCGGCCGGTAAGTTCGACGCTTCTCGCTTCAAGTTCCACCACATTTTCGCCGCTGAGCGAGTTCGACAAGGCCGCGATGAGGCCATCCAGGTTCCTCTCCTCGGTGCTCGGATCCCCGGTCGGGAAGAACTTGTCGACGAGGATCTCTCCGGACCGACCACCCAGTTCGCGGAAACGAAAGCCGGCCTTCTCGGGACAGCTCGACTGCGCGCACGGCGGCGACGGGTCCTCGGGCAGCGAGAAACGACGACTGGTCTTCGGTACGAAGCCGAAGTTCCCGTTCTGATCAGGCGACAGATAGCCGCGCATCACCGCGTCGTCGCTCGAATCATCGGGCAGGACGTTCGCGTCGGCTGCCCCGGCCGGGAGCCCGGGCACGCCGATCACCGAGAGGCCGCCGCGGCGCAATGACATGACTTCTCGTGGGGCGCCGATCGATGCAAGCGCCTTGTCAAGCTCTTCGAGTTCGGCGTAGGAGAAGTTCGGCCTCTGCCAGTGGCGCGGCTGTGAGACGACGATCACCAGATCCTTGCCCGACAGCTTGGACAGATATCCGGCCAGCCCGTGCGCGGTTTCGAAGGTGGCGTTGCGGACGAACCCCAGGGTCGCCCGTTCGAGCACCAGCACCTGGAGCGTGCTCAAGGCGCTCTCGCCGACGCGTTCGGAATCTTCCATGTTGAACCTGCCGGTCGAGTTCGATCCGATCTGGATCCCAGGTTCTTCGGTTCCGCCCGCCATGGTGTCGATCGGGACCAGAAGGTTGCGCGGTCGCGCCTCGATCCGAACGAAATCCCGCCGATGCCCGTCCTCCAAGGCGAATACATATTCGCCGGGCGCGCTCGGGTCGACCTCTGCGGTGGGCCCCTCCGGGCTCGTGATGGTGGTGGGCGCAAAGTCCTGCCCGGGCTGATTCGAGCGCGGCGCGTGGACCAGCGTCCAGTGAGGATCGACAGAGGCGCCTGGCTTTTCGTCTCCTCGCACGTCGCCGCGCAGGTCGACGACGCCGTCGATCCCGGCCTCGCGGTCGCGACCGGCGCCGAGCATGACGCCATCCGGGCGGTCGATGAAGTGGACGGCCGTGTGGCGGAGCCCGCCACCGGGTCGGCGCATGGTGACCTGGACGACGTTCCTACCAGGGCGCAGACCCTGGCTGATCGAGGCTTCGACCGAGCGGACCCCGTTTCGCGGCGTCCTCAATTCGCCGACGAGCGCCGCGCCGTTCAGCCGGGCCTGGCGGAGCGTGCCGCGGACCCGCAACCGGACCATGACGTCGTCACCGTGGACGACCTGGCCCTCGCCAGGCGACACGATCGGCCCGGAGTCCGCTCCAGGGTCCGCGGCACTCGCCGGCGGAGCACCCACGAAGGCGACGAGGGCGAGTACTCCTCCGAGGAGACCGCCGAGCAACACCTTCGGCCACCTGCATCCCATGAGAAGTCCCCTGAACATCGGCCGGCAGCATCCCACGCGCCGGACGTGCCCGCAATGGACCTATGTCCCCCTTGCCATGAGGCTTCTCAGGCGGGTTCGGCGGCCGGACGCTCGAGAGAGCTCGCGGCGACGTAGGACGGCGAATGGTGGGCGCGATGCGCGTTGGTGTCGATCACTTCGGCGAAGGTCGGCCAGAGGTCGCGCGGCAGGTCGTGGCCCATGCCGTCGATCATCATCAGCCGAGCACCGGGGATCGCCTTCGCGGTGGCGCGGCCTCCGGAGGGTTTGACGAGCGGGTCGCGGGTGCCGTGGATGACGGCGGTCGGGACCTGGACGCGCGCCAGGTCCTTGGTCCGGTCGCCGGAGGCGACGATCGCGTGCAGCTGGCGGATCACGCCGGCGGCCGAGTGGCCGCGGTCGTAGGAGAGCGCCGCCATCTCACGCACCGTGTCTTCTTCGAAGGGGAAGCCGGGCGAGCCGATGACCTTGAAGGTGCGGACGGCGCGGGAGATGACCTGTTCGCGCCCCTTGGGCGGGTTGCCCAGCAGGATGCCGAAGGTTTTGAGGCTGGGCTGACCGCTGCGGCGGTTGCCGGTCGTCGACATGATCGAGACCATCGAGCGCAGGCGCCGCGGATGGTCGATCGCCATCTGCTGAACGATCATCCCACCCATCGAGGCGCCGACCACATGGGCCTGGTCGATCTCGAGATGGTCGAACAGGCCGACCGCGTCCTTGGCCATGTCGCGCAGCAGGTAGGGCGCGGAGGCGCGCCGCCCGAGCAGCAGGTCGGCTTTGCTCGGCACCCCGGCCCAGTCGAGCTTGGTGGAGCGCCCGATGTCGCGGTTGTCGAAGCGGATGACCCGGTAGCCGCGTTCGGCGAGGAGGCGACAGAGTCCCTCGTGCCAGGCGATCATCTGCGTCGCCAGGCCCATCACGAGGAGGAGCGGTTCGCCGTCCGGGTCCCCCATCTCCTGGTAGCAGAGCTCGATTCCGTTGGCGGGCGCGAGGTGCTCCTCGCCAAAAGCAATCTGCTCTTCACCAAATGAATACATTCGGGGGAGTCTAGCGGCGCCTGGCCACCCGGCCAATACCTTGTTTCGGTAGAAGCTCACACATGAAGACGGCGATCATCTCGGACCTCCACCTCGGCGTCTCGAGCGGCGGCGACGTGCTCCGCGACCCCGAGATCCGCGCGACCCTGCTCGAGGAGCTGCGCGGCGCCGAGCGCCTGATCCTGCTCGGCGACATCGTCGAGCTGCGCGAGCGCCCGCTCGGCGCGGCGCTGGAGCACGCCCTCCCCTTCTTCGCCGAGCTCGGCGCGGCGGTCGGCGACATCGAGGTGGTCATCGCCCCCGGCAACCACGACGCGCGCTTCGCCGAGCCGCTGCTCGATCGGCTCTCGCTGGAGGACGCGCCGCTGCCGCTCGACGCGACGGCCGACCCGACCCCCGGCCCGACTGCGACGATCGCCGCTGCCCTCTCCCCCGCCCGCCTGCGGATCGCCTACCCCGGCATCTGGCTGCGCGACGACGTCTACGCGACCCACGGCCACTACATGGACCTGCACCTGCGCCTGCCGCGCGCCGAGTGCGTGATCCTCGCCGGCGTCAGCCGCCTCAGCGGCCCGCTGCTCCCCGACCGCGCGGTGCCGGCCGACTATGAGCGCATCGTCCGCCCCCTCTACGGCCTCGCCTACGGCGCCGCGCAGGGACGAACGCGCCGACTCAAGGCCGAGCTGGGACCCTCCGAGGCGGCCTGGGAACTGATCGCGGGCGACCGCTCCGACCGCACCCGCGGCCGCAGGCTCAAGGCGCGCGCCGCGCGCGCCGCTTTCCCGCTCGCGATCGCCGGCATCAACCGCCTCTTCCGCGCCGACTTCGAATCGGAGATCTCCGGCGAGATGATCTTCCGCACCGGGGTCGAGGGCGCGACCGAGCTGGCGCGGCGGCTCGGCGTCGACGGCGGCCACGTGATCACCGGCCACACCCACCGCGGCGGCCCGCGCGGCGGCGAAGCCCCGTGGCCCCTCCCCGGCGGCGGTCAACTCCACAACACCGGCAACTGGGTCTTCTCCACCCCGCTCCACAACCCGGGGCGCCCGCCGAACTCCTACTGGCCTGGGACCGTCACCTGGGTCGAGGACTCCGGCCCGCCGCGCCAGGTGGAGCTGCTCCGCGACCGCGTGCACAGCGACATGGTCGAGCTCGCGGCGAAGTCCCGCGGCCTCGACACCATGCCTACGCCCGCAGCCACTCGGCGATGATCGCGCCGATTTCGGGGCCGGCGTCCTCTTGGAGGAAGTGGCCGGCGTCGGCGATCGGGCGCGGGGGCGGAAAGTTGAGCTCTCTCGCGACACGTTCGCCGACCGAGAGCGGGAGCACCGGGTCGTCCTCGCCCCAGAGGACCAGGGTCGGGCGCTCGTCGTTGCGCAGGGCGTCCGCCACCCGTTTGCCCTCGGCGGCGCCGGGCGCGTCGGGCTCGGTCGGCAGGATCAGCGGGAAGGCGCGGGCGCCGGCCTTCGACGCCGCGTCCACATAAGGGGCCTCGTAGGCGGCGATCACATCGGCGCCGGGGTCGTGCTTGCAGCCGCCGCGCACCAGCATCCCCACCGGCACCTCCTCGGCGTTGCGGACGAAGTCCCGGAAGGCGAGCCAGGTCTCGCTCATCCGCTGGTGGCCGGTGAACGGGCCGGTCTCCATGATCACCAGGCGGTCGAAGCGGTCGGCGTGCTCGGTCGCCAGCCGCAGCCCGATCGGCCCGCCCCAGTCGTGGACGACGGCGGTCGCGCCGCGCAGGTCGAACCGCCCCAGCAGCTCCGCCATCAGCTCGACATGACGGTCGTAGGTGTAGAAGCCGACGTCGGTCGGCTTGTCGGAGCGGCCGAAGCCGACGAAGTCCGGGGCGATGCAGCGGAAGCCCGCGTCGCGGACCGGCGGGATTACCTTGCGCCAGAGGAACGACCAGGTCGGCTCACCGTGGAAGAAGACCACCGGCGGCCCATCGCCCTCGTCGACGTAGGCGAGCCGCAGCCCGTCGACCTCCTCGTAATGGGCGTCGAAGGGATAGTCGGGCAACCCGACCAATCGCTCCTCCGGCGTCCGTGAGACCCCCGCCTCCACGTCGCCGACCCTATCCGCCGCGCCGCTCGCCGGCTAGGTGCAAGGGAAAACCTGGCACCCGATCGCCTTTCCCTACTTTGTCGCTCGACAATGTGCTACGGTGCGGCGCTGGTCCATTGCTTAGTTAGTTAGTCGAAAAAGGAAGGAACAACCTAGATGCGGAACGCTCGCACCACCCGGCGGCGCGGCGTGACGGTAGGCCTGACGGCCGCCCTCACTCTGTTAGTCGCACTGATCGTCGCCGGCTGCGGTGGCGGTGGCAGCAGCTCCTCTGGCGGCACCGGCACCAGCGAAGAATCGAGCGGAGGCTCCTCGGGAGGCGCCAAGCTCAGCGTGGTCGGTTACTCGACCCCGGAATCGGTCTACACCGAAACCCTCCAGCCCGCGTTCGAGAAAACGGCGCAGGGCAAAGGCGTCAGCTTCAGCGACTCCTTCGGCGCCTCGGGTGACCAGAGTCGCGCGGTGGCCGCGGGCCAACCCGCCTCGGTCGTCCACTTCTCCACCGCCTCCGACATGGAACGGCTGGTCGAAGAAGGCGAAATCGTGTCGAAGAGCTGGGAAAAACAGCCCTACGGCGGCATCGCGACCGACTCGCTGGTCGTGATCCTGGTCGAAAAAGGCAACCCGCTCGGGATCAAATCCTTCAAGGACCTGGAGGAAAACGAAGACGCCGAAGTCATCACGCCGAATCCGTTCAGCTCCGGCTCGGCCCGCTGGAACATCATGGCCGTCTACGGCTCGGCGATCGAAGAAGGCGGCAACGAAGCCGAAGCGCTGGAAGCGGTGAAGACGGTGCTCGAAAAGACCGCCGCCCAGCCGGGCAGCGGTCGCGACGCCTTCTCCGCCTTCTCCCAAGGCGAGGGCAACGTGCTCCTCACCTACGAGAACGAAGCGATCAAGGCCGAAAAAGAAGGCGAAGACGTCGAATACGTCATCCCGCCGTACACGATGGAGATCGAAACCCCGATCGCGGTCACCGAGGAAGCCTCCGAGCCGCAGGCCGAAGACTTCGTCAAGTTCCTCTGGTCCGACGAAGGACAGGAACTGTGGGCCGAAAACGGCTACCGGCCGGTCAACCCGAAGCTGGTCGACCCGAAAGAGTTCCCGGAACCCGAAAAAGGCTCGTTCAAGATCGCCAAATTCGGTGGCTGGAGCAAAGTCAAGGACGAATTCTTCGACGAAGAAGAAGGCTCCGTCGCCAAGATCGAGCAGGAACTGGGCGTCTCCACCTCCGGCTGATCGATGGAGGCCCACGCCGCAAATTCACCAGTCGCACCGCCCCGGGCACGGCACTTCCGTCTGCCCGGGGTCGGCGCGGGCCTCGGCCGGGGCTACGTCGTCCTCTGGCTGAGCCTGATCGTCCTGCTGCCGCTGGCGGCGATGACGGACAAATCGCTCAGCGAAGGGGTCGGCCAATTCTGGGACCAGGTCACCTCGTCGGCGGCGATCCAGTCGCTCGAGCTGATCCTCGTCTGCTCGCTGATCGTGGTCGCGGTCAACGCCGTCTTCGGCACGATCGTCGCCTGGCTCCTCGTCCGTGACAACTTCCCCGGCAAGTCGATCGTCAACGCGATCATCGACCTCCCCTTCGCGCTGCCGACGATCGTCGCCAGCCTCATCCTGATCCAGCTCTGGGGTAAGAACTCCCCGGTCGGGATCGACTTCGCGCTGACCCGCCTGGCGATCGTCGTCGCCCTCTGCTTCGTCACCCTCCCCTTCGTCGTCCGCGCGGTCCAGCCGCTGCTGATCGAGATGGACCGCGACATGGAGGAGGCGGCGGCCTCGCTCGGCGCCGGTGGCTCCACCATCTTCCGCCGCATCATCTTCCCCAACCTCCTCCCCGGCCTCGCCGCCGGCGTCGCCCTCGCGTTCGCCCGGGCGCTCGGCGAGTACGGCTCGGTGCTGCTCTTCGCCGGCGGCAAATCGGATACCACCGTCACCTCGATCCTGATCGGCCAGAAGATCGAACAGGGCAACGAAACCGGCGCCGCCGCGCTCTCGATCGTGCTGCTGCTGATGGCCCTGGTCTGCCTCTTCCTCATCACCCTGATCCAGCGCTGGGGCAGTCGGCACGAACGCGCCCAGGGCGCCGGGGCCGGCGTCGCTCCCGGCACCACCGGGCTCACGAACATGCCGCTGGCCGAGGGCAGCCAGACCACCTACGTCGACCCGCCGAAGGAGGACGACCAGCGTGACTAAGTCCACCTCCAGCCGCTGGAGCCTGCGCTTCCTCGGGCTCGGCTACCTCGCCGTGCTCCTGATCGCGCCCCTGGTCCTGCTCTTCTACAAGACCTTCGAAGAAGGCCTCGCGCCGCCGTTCGAAGCGATCACCTCCGGGGACGGCCTGCACGCGCTGAAGCTGACCCTGCTGACGGTGGTGATCGCGGTGCCCCTGAACACGATCTTCGGCGTCATCTGCTCGCTGCTTCTCGTCCGCCACAAGTGGAAGGGCAACTGGCTGATCGACGCGGCGATCAACCTGCCGTTCGCGATCAGCCCGGTGGTCATCGGCCTCTCCCTCTTCCTCCTCTACGGCAAACAGGGTTGGTTCGAACCGGGCCTCTCGGAAGCCGGGATCAAGGTCCTCTTCTCCACTCCGGCGATCATCCTCGCCTGCATCTTCGTCTCGGTCCCGTTCGTGGTCCGGGAGACGGTGCCGGTGCTGCAGGAGATCGGGACGGAACAGGAGCAGGCGGCGGAGACGCTCGGCGCCAACGGCTGGCAAACCTTCTGGCGGGTCACCCTGCCGGCGATCCGCTGGGGCGTCGCCTACGGCGTCGTCCTCTGCACCGCCCGCGTGCTCGGCGAGTTCGGCGCCGTCTCGGTCGTCTCCGGAAACATCTCCGGGGAAACCCAGACCCTGCCCCTCTTCGTCGAGAAGAACTACGAGAACTTCAACCTCCCAGGCGCGTTCGGCGCCGCGGTGCTGTTGGCGCTCCTTGCATTGGTGGTGCTGATGGCGATGAACCTGCTCAAACGAAAGGAGGCGACCTGATGGGTATCTCAGTCGAGGGAGCGAATAAAAACTTCGGGGACTTTCAGGCGCTTGATGACGTATCGATCGAGGTTCCGGACGGGTCGCTGACGGCTCTGCTCGGGCCGAGCGGCAGCGGCAAGTCGACCCTTCTGCGGGCGATCGCCGGGCTGGAGACGCTGGACACCGGCCGGGTGGTGATCGACAGCGAGGACGTGTCGAAGAAGCCGACGCAGAAACGTGAAGTCGGTTTCGTCTTCCAGCACTACGCCGCCTTCAAGCACATGACCGTGTACGAGAACGTCGGCTTCGGCCTGAAGATCCGCAAGTGGAAGAAGGACAAGGTCCGCGAGCGAGTCGACGAGTTGCTGAACCTCGTGCAGCTGCCGGGGCTGGCCGACCGCTATCCCTCCCAGCTCTCCGGCGGGCAGCGGCAGCGGATGGCGCTGGCGCGGGCGCTGGCGGTGCAGCCGCAGGTGCTGCTGCTCGACGAGCCCTTCGGCGCGCTCGACGCGAAGGTCCGCAAGGACCTGCGCACCTGGCTGCGCAACCTCCACGAGGAGATGAACGTGACGACGATCTTCGTCACCCACGATCAGGAGGAGGCGATGGACGTCGCCGGCCAGCTCGTGGTGATGAACCAGGGTCGCGTCGAACAGTCGGGGAGCGCCGCCGACCTCTACGAGAAGCCCGCGAACGAGTTCGTGATGAGCTTCGTCGGCGAGGTCAACCGGCTCGGCGACAATTTTGTGCGACCGCACGACATCGAGGTCGTCCGCGACCGCGACGACTCGACCGAGGAGGCGATGGTCCAGCGGATCGTCGCGCTCGGGTTCGAGATCCGGGTCGAGTTCGTGCTCGGCGACGGGACCGAGGTGTGGGCGCAGCTCACCCGCGGTGAGCTCCAGAGACTGGAGCTGCAGGAGGGCCAGATCGCCTACCTCCGCCCCGTCCACGCGAAAAGCTTCAACGGTTCGGCACCGTCCAACTCCCCTGGGGCCTCGACTCCTCAGGGATCCACGGACGGTGGCGACGCGGAAGTAACCGCAGCCGCTTGAAGAGGCGACGGGCGGGGTGCGCTTTGCCGGGTGGCGCCCCGCCCGATCCGCCGCTGATCGGTCATTGTGGCCGATCCGGCGGCGCTGTGCGTGATCTTTTTGTGCGGCCGGGCTGCGTCGGTTCCGCGCAGCGGGGCTGCGTCCGGGTTTCGGGGCGCCCGCGCGGAAAGGACGGCCCGGTCGAACTGGCGCCCGGGGTAAGGGACGACGGCCGTCTCGGCCACGGCCCTGGCAGGCTGTGGC
>JBOGYZ010000155.1:0-6434 GCA_050697015.1 Solirubrobacterales bacterium | reverse complement strand
ACATCCCCATCAGCGCGATGATCACCGTCGTGCCCGCGAACAGCACGGCGCGCCCCGCGGTGTCGACGGCATTGATTGCCGCGGGCCGTGGCTCGAAGCCCTCGTCGAGGTTGTTACGGAAGCGGGTCAGGATGAAGAGCGCGTAGTCGATCCCGACGCCGAGCCCGATCATCAGCGCCAGCACCGGCGCGAATTCCGCCGTATCGAATATCCAGGTGCCCAAGGTCACCAGGCTCAGGCCGACGCCGAGAGCCAGGAGGGCGGTGATGATCGGCAGGCCCATCGCGACGACGGAGCCGAAGGCCAGCAGCAGGATGAGGATCGCCGCCAGCAGGCCGATCGCGAACGACGAGTCGCCGCTTTCTTCTTTGGCTTCTTCGACCGGCTGACCGCCGAGCTGCACGTCGAGCCCGCCGCCGGCGGCCCCCTGCGCGGTCTTGATGATTTCCTTGGTGTCGTCTTTGTTGAGCTTGTTGCCCTGGACGTTGTATTGGATCGTCGCGTAGGCGATCTTGCCGTCGTCGGAGATCGCCGCCGCGCCTTCGCCGCCCTCGTAGGGACTGGCGACTTCGGTCACGTGAGGCTTTTCTTCGACCGACTTGAAGACGCCTTCCATCTTCTTCTTGACCGCCGGGGATTCGACCCCTTCTTCGGCCTTGAAGACGATCGTCGCCGTCCCACCCGACTGGCCTCCGAATTCGTCTTCGAGCAGTTCGTAGGCTTCGGTGGAGTCGGACGACGGAAGTTTGAATTCTTCCGAGAAGTTAGAGCCGACATTGCCGGCGATGGCGCCGATGACGATCAGGCCTGCGATCCAGCCGAAGATCACCGTCTTCCGGTGACCGGTGATCCAAGTGGCAAAGCGACGCATGCGACTCCTTCCGTGACTGGGTACTCGGGGGGCGCCCGAAGCTCTGGACGAGACTAGGGCGACCCCTGGGGCCTTTCATCGGCCCGTGGGGGGAAATCCGTGGGGAATGGTCCTCCACCCGAGGGTGGAGATGGTGAAGGTACCGATAAACGCGGCGGCCGTCGTCCCCGATGGCTAGTTTTACCCATCGAATGCCCGATCCCTCGATTGCTCGCTTCAGGCGGGTCGTCAGCTCCGCCCTGGCCTCCCTGGAGTCCCGGCGCCAGGAGGTGAACGACCTGAACGTGTTCCCGGTCGCCGACGGCGACACGGGGGACAACATGGCGATGACCATGCGCGCGGTGCTGGACGAGCTCGACCGGATCGACGGCGAGGGCCTCGATGAGGTGGAACGCACGACGCTGGTGCAAACGCTGGCGCGGGCCGCCCTGATGGGCGCGCGCGGCAACTCCGGCGTGATCCTGTCCCAGATCGTCCGTGGCGCCGCCGAGGAGCTCGCCTCGCGGCCGGGGGAGCTGGTCGATCCGCTACTGGTCGCCGCCGCCTTCGCCTCCGCCGCCGACGCCGCCTATGACTCCGTCCGCGAGCCGGCCGAGGGGACGATGCTGACCGTCTTCCGCGAGATGGCGCACTCGCTGACCCGTCAGCTCGCCCACCTCTCGGCCGACAAACAGCGGCTCGGGGCCGACGTCTCCGAAGAGCAGCAGGACGCGATCCTCGCCGAGGTGCTGGAGCGGGCGATCGCCGACGGCGAGCGGGCGGTGGCGCGGACGCCGGAGCAGCTCGCGGTGCTGCGCGAATCGGGGGTCGTCGACGCGGGCGGCCACGGCCTGGTCCTGATCCTGGCCGGGGTGGTCGCCGGACTCCGCGGCGACGGCGCGGCGCTGCCCGAGGTCGCCCACCACGAGCCGCCGAAGCTGACCCGGCCCCACCACGAGGACAGCCGTTATCGCTACTGCACGAACTTCATCGTCTCCGGCGCGGGGCTGGACGACCGGGCGGTCCTGCCGCGGCTGGAGGCGCTCGGCGACTCGGTCCTGGTGGTCGGCGACGAAGCGACGCTGAAGGTCCACGTCCACACCGACACGCCGGAGGCGGCGATGGCGCTCTTCGAGGACGCGGGGGCGGTCGGCAACGTCGACATCGCCGACATGCGCCAGCAGGTCGCCGAACGCGACGCACGGCTGGGGACGGGGCGGACCGGCGTCGTCGCGGTGGCCGCGGGCAACGGGCTGGAACGGCTCTTCGCCGAGCTCGGCGCCGACGTGGTGCCGGGGGGCGAGACGCTGAACCCCTCGACCTCGGAGCTGCTCGCCGGCATCCACGGGGCGGAGGCGGAGGAAATCCTGGTGCTGCCGAGCTCCTCGAACGTGATCATGGCGGCGGAGCGCGCCTGCGAGCTCTCCGAGAAGCCCGCCCGGGTGGTCCCCGCCAAGTCCCAGCAGGCGAGCCTCTTGGCGCTGGTGGAGCTGGACCCGGCGGCGGCCCTCGACGCGAACGTCGAGCGGGTGGAAGAGGCGCTGGCGGGAGTTGCGACCGGCGGCGTCGCCCCGGCGGCGCGCGACGATGCCCAGGGACGCTTCAAGCGCGGCGACGCGGTCGGCTTCTTTGAGGGCGAGATCGTCGCCTGGGGCGGAGCAGGGTCGACCTTGCTGGCGACGATCGAGCTGCTCGCCGCCGACGGCGACGCGGAGATCGTGACCGTGATCGGCGGCGCCGAGGCGCCGATCCCCCTCGACCAGGTCGACGCCCACGTGCCCGACGGGGTCGAGCTGGAGAAGCACGAGGGAGGCCAGCCCAGCTGGTGGTGGCTGCTCGCGGCGCAGTAGCGGTGCGCGGCTTCGCCGGTGTGGGGGAGCCGACGCGGGCCGAGCTGCGCGCGGCCCCGGTGCACTGGCCGCGGCCAAGCGTCCTGGAGGCGGGCCTCGAGGCGCTCGACGGCGTCGGCCCGAAACTGGCCGATGCGGCGCGGAGCGCCGGGATCGCGACCGTCGGCGACCTCCTCTACCGCTTCCCGCACTCCCATCGCGACCGCCAGATCCGGTTGCTGGAGACGCTCGAAGCGGGCGAAACGGGGACCGTGCTGGTCGAGGTGAAGGGCAACCCGCCGCGCCCCTTCCGGCGGGGGAAGCTGACGATGGTCGGGGTCAAGGTCGGCGACGAAACGGACTCGGTGCGGGCGACGTGGTTCAACCAGCCCTGGGTGAGCGGCAAACTCGAAAAAGGGTCCCGGATCCTGATCACGGGGAAGCGGAGCCCGAAAGGGCTGGCGGTGCAGGAGTGGGAGATGGTCGCCCCGGCGAACGAGCTCGAGGAGGCGGGTGAGCAGCGCTCCGGGTCCTTCGTCCCCGTCCATCCGGCGACCGAGGACCTGGCGCCGAAGAAGATCCGCGAATGGGCCGAACAGGCGGTGCCGCTGGCGCGCAACGCGATCGAGGGTCTCCCCGCCGCGCTCCAGGCGGAGCGCGGCTTATCTGGGGTCGGCTCGGCGATCCGCGCGGCCCACTTCCCCGATTCGCCCGAAGAGCTGGAGGACGCCCGGCGCCGGCTCGGCTTCGAAGAGCTCTTCCTCCACCAGGCCCTGCTCGCGACCCGCAAAGCGAGCCACCGCCGCGCCCGCCCGGCGCCCCGCTTCGGCAAGCCCGGCGCGACGGTCGAGCGCTGGATCGCCTCGCTGCCCTTCGCCCCGACCGAGGATCAGCGCGCCGCCTTCGCCGACATCGACAAGGACCTCGACTCCGGCGAGCCGATGCAGCGCCTGCTGATGGGGGAGGTCGGCTCGGGCAAGACCGTGGTCGCCGTCTACGCGATGCTGCGGGCGCTCGAAGCGGGCCACCAGGCGGCGCTGATGGCGCCGACGGAAACGCTCGCCGAGCAGCACGCGATCACGCTCGGGCGGCTGCTCGCGGCGGAGGCGACGCCGTTCGCGCTCCTCACCGGGGCCACGAGCGCGGCGCGCCGCCGCCAGGCGCTCGACCAGCTTGCGAGCGGTGAGCTGGGACTCATCTTGGGGACGCATGCCTTGATCGAGCCGACCGTCCGCTTCGCCCGCCTCGGCCTCTGCGTGGTCGACGAGCAGCACCGCTTCGGGGTCGAGCAGCGGCGCGCGCTCGACTCGAAGGGGGTGGAGGGCATGGCTCCGCACGTCCTTCACATGACCGCGACGCCGATCCCGCGGACCCTGTCCCTGACCGCATACGGCGACCTCGACACGACGGCGCTGCACAACCTTCCGGCGGGGCGGGTGCCGGTGACGACGCGGGTCGTCGGCGAGGACGAGCGCGAGGTGGCCTACGAGTTTCTGCGCAAGCGCCTCGCCGAGGGGCGCCAGGCGTTCGTCGTCTGCCCGCTGGTCGAGGTCTCCGAGAAACTGCCCGGCAAGGCGGCGGGGGAGGAGGCCGAGCGGCTGCGGCGCGGGCCGCTGCGGGACTTCAGCGTGGGGCTCCTCCACGGGCAGATGCACCCGACCGAGAAGGGGGAGGCGATGCGTGCGTTCGCCGCGGGCGAGACCGACGTGCTGGTGGCGACGACGGTGATCGAGGTCGGGATCGACGTGCCGAACGCGACCGTGATGATGATCGAGGGGGCCGAGCGCTTCGGCGTCTCCCAGCTCCACCAGCTGCGCGGCCGGGTCGGGCGCGGCGAGCATCCCTCGCAGTGCCTCTTGTTCGCGGCCGAGGCGGGGGAGATGGCGCGGCGGCGTCTGCGGGCCGTGGAGGAGACGAGCGACGGGTTCCGGCTCGCCGAGGTCGACCTGCTGCTGCGCGGCGAGGGCGAGATTCTCGGCACCCGCCAGAGCGGCGCCGCCCGCTTTACCGTCGCCCGCCTGCCCGACGACGAGGCGATGCTGATCGAGGCCAAAGACGAGGTGCTGGCGCTCCTGCGCGAGCACGGCTCGCTCGAGGTTCCCGCTCTCGGGCCGCTGCTCGAGGCCGCCCGTCGGCGCTTCGGCGCGGGCGCCGCCGACCCGATCCCGCTTTGATCTTGGTCATGTTGAGGATCTGGGGAGGGTGATGTCATGCGGGTGATCGCCGGCGAGCTCAAGGGGCAGCAGTTGGTCGCGCCGCGCGGCTGGAAGGTGCGGCCGACCTCCGAGCGCGTCCGCGAGGCGGTCTTCTCGACCCTCGGAGCGCGGGTGGAAGGCGCCGTCGTCCTCGACCTCTACTGCGGGACGGGGGCGCTGGCGATCGAGGCGCTGTCCCGCGGCGCCGCCCGCGCGACCCTGGTCGACCGGGACACGCGCCCGGCGCTCGGCAACGTCGAGCGGCTCGGGCTCGGGGGGCGCGCGGAGCTGATCCGGGCCGACGCCGAGGCCTGGCTCGCCGCAAACGACCGCCCAGACGGGGGCCGCTACGACCTCGTCTTCGTCGACGCTCCCTATAAACTCGCCGACCTCGTGGCCCGGCAATTGGACACGCACCTCCCCGGCGTGCTGGCACCAGGCGGTCGCGCCGTGGTGGAGAGCGGCGCCCGTCGCCCGCTCGCGATCGGCTCGTTGGAGCGGCTGCGGCAGCGTCGCTACGGGGCGGCGGACGTGTCGATCTACGCCTTGGAGGAGTCGTCGTGATGAGCGAGCGGAACGGAACCGTCGTCTGCCCCGGTACCTATGACCCGGTCACCCTCGGCCACGTCGACATCATCACCCGCACCGCGAACGTCTTCGACAAAGTCGTCGTCGGCGTCGTCAACAACCCACTGCGCAAGGACAAGACGCTGTTCTCGGCGGAGGAGCGCAAGGGGTTCATCGAGACCGCGACCGCGGACCTCGCCAACGTCGAGGTGCAGATCTTCTCGACGCTGCTGGTCGAGTTCGCGCGGGAAAACGACGCCCACGCGATCGTCAAGGGCATGCGGGCGATCTCCGACTTCGAGTACGAGTTCGAGATGGCGCAGCTGAATCGCAAGCTCGATCCGGGGATCGAGAGCATCTACGTGATCGCCTCGCCTCACTACAGCTTCCTCTCCTCGACCGGCGTCAAGGAAATGGCGACCTTCGGCGGGGACGTCGGCGATCTGGTCCCGCCGGCGGTCGCGAGCGCGCTTTCGGAGCGACTCGACAACAGGTGAGCCCGGGCCGCGACCGGTCCGCAAGGTAGGGTTGTTGGTGCTCGTCCCTTCCTGGGCATCTCCTTGCAAATTTGCCCAGGCATACTCTTTCTTGGCCAAAACCCCCGCATACACGTAGGCTTACGAACCGCTCATGGACGTCCTGGTCTTAATCGACAAACTTGACGATGTAGTTCACAACGCGCGCCCCGTCCCGCTGACGGATCAGGTGCGCGTCGACCGCGAGGAGATCTACGACCTCCTCGATCAGATGCGTGCCACGATCCCCGAGGAGATCAAGCAGGCGCGCTGGATCGTCAAGGAGCGCCAGGAGATGCTGGCCGAGGCCAAACGCGAGGCCGAGCGCATCGTCCGCGAGGCGCGCGAGCAGCAGGCCCGTCTGATCTCCGACGAGGAGGTCACCAAACAGGCCGAGCGCGCCGCCGACGAGATCGTCGAGGACGCCCGCAACCGCGAGCGCGAAATCCGCCTCGGCGCCGAGGACTACGCCGACGAG
>JBOGYZ010000154.1:0-5018 GCA_050697015.1 Solirubrobacterales bacterium | reverse complement strand
GGCCGTGGCCGAGACGGCCGCGTCCCTTTCCCCGGGCGCCAGCTTCCCCGGCCCCGGACGCCGTGGAATCAACCCCTCTACGGCGTCGTGTTCTCCTTACCGACGGCCCCGACCGGGGCGTAGCGGTGGTGCAGCATCAGGTCGTTGCCGTCGGGGTCGGTGAAGAGCGCCATGTGGCAGACGCCGGTGTCCAGCGTCTCACCGAGGAACTCGACGCCCTTGGCCTCCAGCTCGGCGCGGGCGGCGGCGACGTCGTCGACGTGGAGCGCCGGGTGGGCGTTTTTCTGCGGCGCGAACTCCATGCCCTGTCGCGCCGGCTCCCAGATCCCGAAGCAGGTGTCGCCGACCCAGAACTCGTACTGGCCCTTCGGGTCGGGACGCAGCCCGAGCGTGTCGACGTAGAAGGCTCTCGAGCGATCGGCATCGGTGGACGGGATTCCGACGAAATCGAGCTTGGTGATCATGGGTCCTCCGCGATCGAGGGTCAGGGCAGGCCAGGGACGAAGCTCACCGACCATATCCCCATCCCCGGGGTCGGGGAGAGGGCGACGACATGGGCGCCGTGGCGGTCGTGCGAAGCCAGCTGATAGACGCCGGGTCCGTCGATCTCGAGCTGGACGGGCTTACCGCCGTCGACGCTGACGCCCACCGTGCCGCGGCCCTCGACCGTAGTCCAGGCGCCGCCCGCCTCGTATCCGACCTCCAGCTCGTCCGCCTCCTCGCCGGCGATCCAGGCGCAATCCCAGCCGTCGCCGGGGAAGACCTCGGCACTCGGGGCGATCACCCGCGCTCCCGGGGCGTCCTCGGGGCGTAGGGGCGCCAGGACCTCCGGCAGCCGGCGCAGGGCGTCGATCTCGCGCAGCTCCTGCTGAATCGCCATCTCGGTGCCGAGGTACTCGCCCTCGCCGAAGTGGAACCAGGCCAGGGCGCCGCCCATCGACCAGAGGAAAAGGCTCGGCCAGCCCTCGAGGCCGTAGGCGAACCACAGCTCGCGGTCGGCGTCGATGACGACCGGGAAGTCGATCTCGAGGCGGGCGAGGCCGGCGGCCACCGCCTCCGGATCGGCGCCGAAGGGGAAGCGCGGCGACTGGACCCCGATCACCCGCAGGCCGGCCTCCCGATAGCGCCGGTTCCAGTCGCGCAGGTAGGGAAGCGTCCTGACGCTGTTCAGCTGCGCGAAATCGAAGAAATGGACGATCGCCGGGCCGCCGGCGGTCAGCGCCGGCATCGACTCCGGTTCGGTGCCGATCCAGGCGAGCCCGGAAGGCAGGTCGGGGGCGGCGATTGCCTCGTTGCCTGGTCGCATCGCCGTGGACGTTATCCTGGCGGGCGCATGCACACGCAGTTCGGTGCCTTCGTCCTCCCCGCCGTGCCCCTGCTGGTGCTGGTGGCGTTCCTCCTCCTCGGCCGCTTCCCGGGCGAGAAGATCATCGAGCGCCTCTCGCGCGGGATCGCCGCGACCCAGCGTGCGCGGACGGGTAGAGACTCCCGCCGACGCCCGCTTGTCCAGCCGGTCACCTGGGCGCCCGCGGGAGGTCTGCTGCTCGCGTTCGGGCTTGCCCGCCGCCCGCCGCCCGCGCTCCTCTGATCCGCTGATCGACACCCGCCGCCGCCCCGCGGCGACGGGTGCACGCGCGCCCGCCCACGGCGCGGCGCGCCCGAGCGCAAGGAGAAAACCATGAGACGTGACACCCTGTTCGCGGGCGGACTCGCGATCGTCGTCGCGGTCGTGCTGCTGATCGTCCTCAGCAGCGGCGGCAGCGACGACTCGAGCACCAGCACCGATGCCGGCAAGGTGCCGACGATCGTCGTCGACAAGGAAGGGCACCCGGTGGGCGGGATCGCCGACCTCACCTACCACAAGGGCGATCAGATCCATTTCCGGGTCAAGGTCCCCTTCGAAGAAGAGGTGCACCTGCACGGCTACGACATCCCGAAGGAGGTGCCGAAGGGCGGCGGGACGGTGACCTATGACCTTCCGGCGACGCTGGAAGGCGTCTTCGAGGCGGAGCTCGAGGACCGCAAGGAACAGATCATCGAGCTGACGGTCGAACCGTGAACCTGCCGTTCACCCTGCCGTCCGCCCACGCCTTGGTTGCCAGGCAGGATCTCCCGATCCCTGCCTGGCTCTTCGCCTGGGCGGCCTCGATCGTCCTGATCGTCTCCTTCTTCGCCCTCTCGGCGGCGTGGCGGCGGCCGATCTTCGAGGACCAGCACTGGCGCTCGATCGGCCGCGACGGCGGCGTCCGCGCGTTTACCGGGAGCGTCGCCCAGGCCGTCTACGGGGCGATCGGCGTCGTTCTGCTCGCGGTCGCGATCTACGCCGGCCTGCGGGGCACCGAAGCGCCGGATCGCAACTTCGCCCTCACCTTCCTCTTCGTCACCTGCTGGCTCGGGTTCCCGTTCCTCTCGGCGATCTTCGGCGACCTCTTCCGGCCGTTCAATCCCTGGCGCGCCCTGGCGCGCGCCGCCGGCGCCGCGCTCTCCGCCGCCGCCGTCTCTCGCCCACGGAAGCTGGCGTACCCGGAGCGGCTCGGGCGCTGGCCCGCCGCGATCGGGCTGCTCGCCGTCGTCTGGTTGGAGGTCGTCTACGGGGCGAGTGGCGGGATCGCCGTCGGTCTCGATCCACACTCGTGTGCCGTCGCCGCCTGCGTCTACAGCGTCTACACGCTGGCGATGATGGCTCTCTTCGGTGCCGAGAAGTGGTGTCAGACGGGTGAGATCTTCTCCGTCTACTTCGGCGTGTTCTCCCAGCTGGGCCTCTTCGGCCTCCGCGACGGCCGACTCGGCCGCCGTCGTCCTTTGGCCGCGGCGACCTCCTGGGCGGCGATCCCGGGGTCGGCGGCGGTGGTGATCGCCTCGATCGCCTCGACCAGCTTCGACGGCTCCCAGGAGGGTGCCTTCAAGGGGGCGATCGAAAAGGTGGGCGGCTGGGTCGGCGACATCGGCTTCGGCCCGACCGCCTCCCTGCGACTCTCGAACACGATCTTCATGGCGCTCTGCTTCGCCGGCGTCGCCCTCGTCTACGAGCTCGGCGTGCGCGGCATGCAGAGCGTCCCTGGCGCGCCGTCGCGGGCGCGGCTGCAGACCGCCTTCGCCCACACCCTGATCCCGATCGCCCTCGCCTACCTGATCGCCCACTACTTCAGCCTCTTCGTCTTCCAGGAGCAGGCCCAGTTCACCTACCTGCTCTCTGACCCTCTCGGCACCGGCCACACCGACCTTTTCGGCACCGCGGAAGTCGGCATCGATTTCGCCCTGCTCAGCTCGCAGACCATCTGGTACGTGCAGGTCGCGGCGTTGGTCGCCGGCCACGTCCTCGGCCTGACCCTCGCCCACGACCGGGCGCTCTCGATCTGGTCGGATCCGCGCCGCGCCACCCGCAGCCAATACTGGATGCTGGCGGTGATGGTCGCCTTCACCTGCTTCGGCCTCTACCTGCTCTCGGCGGGCAACGGATGAGCCCCGCGACCCAGACCGTGTCGGCGGTGGCGCTGCCGCTCGCCCACCTCGGCCACTGGCTCTGGGTCTTCTACGTGATCCCGGTCCTGATCGTGATCGCCGGAATCATCCGCTCGACCCGCGCCGAGAAGAAGCGCGAACGCGAAGAAGAGAAGGGCAAGCGCCGCTAGGGACACCGCGAGGCGCCCCCACGCCGTCCCTAGAGGATCTCGCTGAGGCGCCGCTCGAGGGCGGCGGAGATCTCGTCGCGGACGGGCCCCTCGGCGAGGCGTTCGACCAGGGACTCGAGGAAGCCTTCGATCACCAGGGTCTTCGCGGCGGCTTCGTCGAGGCCGCGGGAGGTGAGGTAGAAGAGCTGCTCCTTGTCGACCTGGGCGATCGCCGCGGCGTGGGTGCAGCGGACGTCGTCGGCGAGGATCTCGAGGCCGGGGATCGCGTCGGCGTGGGCCTCCGGCGAGAGCAGCAGGTTGCGGCTCTCCTGGAAGGCGTCGGTCTGCTGGGCGCCGGGATCGACCTTGATCATCCCGCGCCAGACCGCCGTCGAACCGGCGGCGAGGACGCCGCGGAAGGCGAGGTCGGAGTTCGTGTTCGGCGCCGCGTGCTCCTGGGTCGTGTCGTAGTCCAGGTGCTGGCCGGGGCCGCCGGCATAACCGCCGGTCACCCGCGCCTCAGAGCCGGGACCCGCGAGCTTGGTATCCATCCGGACCTTGCCGCGGCCGGAGCCGAAGCCGAGGGCCGCCCAGTCGAGCCGGCCGTCGCGCTCCACCTGGGCGCGCTGGGTGGCGAAGATCCACGACTTCTCGGAGAGGTCCTGGGTGTTGATGTAGCGCAGCGTCGCGGCCTGGCCGACGGAGAGCTCGACCACCGAGTTGAGCAGCGCGTCGACCTCGTCGTCGGGCGAGGACCAGTGCTCCCAGATCTCGGCCTCGGCACCCTCCTCGAGAACGATCAGCGTCCGCCAGCTGACCGCGCTGCCGCTCGCGTCGAGGGGGACCTCTATCCGCACCGGCTCGCTCAGCCTCACACCGCGCGGCACGTGGACGAGCACGCCGTCGCGCCAGTCGGCCTCGTTACGAGCGACGAAAGGATCCTCGACGGGGACCAGCGAGCCGAGCGCCTCCTGCAGCAGCTCGGCGTGCGACTCGACCGCCTCGGCCAGCGAGACGACCGTCGCGCCCTCGCCGCCGCCTAGCTGGGCCACCGACGCGCTCGCGCCGGTGTAGGAGTCGAGGTCGAGGCTCGCCAGGTCGGTGAATTCCCAGCCCTTCGACTTGTGGTCGGGCAGGGGGAGGGACTCCACCAGTGCGGAGCCCTTCTGGCGCCGCTCCTCCAGCCAGGCCGGCTCGGTCGCGAGCTCAGCCAATTGAACCCTCCATCTGCAGCTCGATCAGGCGGTTCAGCTCGACCGCGTACTCCATCGGCAGCTCCTTGGTGACCGGCTCGATGAACCCGTTGACGATCATCTTCGACGCCTCCTCCTCGCTGAGGCCGCGGCTCTGCAGGTAGAAGAGCTGCTCGTCGCCGATCTTCGAGACGGTCGCCTCGTGGCCGACGTC
>JBOGYZ010000153.1:0-2441 GCA_050697015.1 Solirubrobacterales bacterium | reverse complement strand
GTCCGGGGCTTCCCCCGCGACGCTCCGGCCGGCCCGACGTCCGCGCACAGGGCCCGCCGCGGCAGCCGAGTTGCGCGGCTGAATAGATTCCCTGCGTGAGCGACAACGCCCTGCACATCGTCGACCTCGAGAAGCGCTACCCGACCGGGGTGGAGGCGCTGCGCGGCGTCTCCCTGGAGATCGAGCCCGGCCAGTTGTTCGGACTGCTCGGCCCCAACGGCGCCGGCAAGTCGACGCTGATCCACTGCACGACCGGCCTGGCCCAGCCGACCGGCGGCTCGATCGAGATCTTCGGCCACGACGCGATCGGCGGCTACGCGGAAGCGCGCCAGGCGGTCGGCCTCGCCCCGCAGGAGCCCAACCTCGACTGGTTCCTGACCGTCGCCGAGACGCTCGACTACCACGCCGGCTACTTCGGGATGCCCAAGCGCGAACGGCGCGAGCGCACCGAGGAGCTGCTCGAGACCTTCTCGCTGACCGACAAGCGCGACGAACGCACCCGCACGCTCTCCGGCGGAATGAAACGGCGCCTGATCCTCGCCCGCGCGGTGATGCACAAGCCGCGCCTGCTGATCCTCGACGAGCCGACCGCCGGCGTCGACGTCGAGCTGCGCCTCGAGCTCTGGCACTACGTGCAGCGGATCAACCAGGAAGGGACGACGATCCTGCTCACTACGCACTACCTGGAGGAGGCCGAGCAGCTCTGCGACCGGATCGCCTTCATCACCGAGGGGCAGATCGTCGCCGAGGGCACCAACGAGGAGGTCGCCGCTCGCTTCGGCGTCGCCAACCTCGAGGACGCCTACCTGGCCCTGGTCGGCCGCAAAGAGCTCTCGCGCTCGCACATCGAGATGGACGAGGTCGCCTCGTGAGCGCCGCCCAGATCCGCTTCGCGACGCTCTGGCGGCGCGAGGTCAACCGCTTCATGAAGATCAAGAAACAGACGCTCGGCGCGCCGCTGCTGGAAACGTTCCTCTACATCTCGGTCTTCGGCGGGGCGCTCGGCTCGCGGATCAAGGAACTGCACGGGATCGAATACATCGTCTTCGTGATCCCCGGCCTGATCATGATGGCCTTCGCCACCAACGCCTTCACCAACAACAGCTCCTCGATCCTGCAGCAGAAGTTCCTCGGCGCGATCCACGACCAGCTCTCCTCGCCCGCGTCGCCGCGCGAGCTCCTGCTCGCCTTCTGCCTCGGCGGCTTCGTCCGCGGGTTGATCGTCGCGATGCTCACCTTCGTCGTCGCGATCATCCTCACCGGCCTCACCGTGGACCACGCCCTGGTCCTGATCCCGGCGATCTTCCTGGTCGGCTTCTTCTTCGCCAACCTCGGGGTGCTGATCGGCGTGCGGGCCGAGCAGTTCGACGACGTCGCCTTCGCCCAGACCTTCATCCTGACCCCGCTGATCTTCCTCGGCGGCGTCTTCTACTCGGCGTCGCTGCTGCCGCAGCCGTGGGAGACGCTGACCAAGTTCGACCCGGTCTACTACATGATCTCCCTGGTCCGTTACGGGTTCGTCGGCTTCACCGAAGTCAACATCCCGCTCGCGCTGGGGGCGCTGACGCTGGCCACCGCGGCGCTCTTCCTGGTCAACCTGCGTCTTTTTCAGAGCGGTTACAAGCTGCGCGCGTAGCCCCGTTGGGCGCGGACTGCCAAGCCGTCCGAGATTAACGAGCCGATTACTTTGCCTCTCTAGAATCGCTCGCCGATGGCCTCGAGGACCCGTAGGCGGCGCCGCCAGCCGCACAAGATGCGCTGGCACAAGTTCGTGATCCCGATCGTGCTCGTAATCGGCGCGATCGCGGCCGCGGGCGGGATCGCGGCTGCCTGGGCGCTGAACATCTACCACTCGGCGCCGCCGCTCAAAGACCTCAAGCCGGTGCAGAAGGGCCGCACCTCGGCGATCTACACCGCCGACGGCAAGCTGATCGGCTACATCCACTCGGAAAACGTGCGCCAGCCGATCTCCGATAGCGAAATCCCGAAAGTCCTGAAGAACGCCACGATCTCGATCGAGGACAAGAACTTCTGGGAACACGGCGCGCTCGACGCCGCCGGCATCGCCCGCGCCGCCTGGAAGGACCTACTCGCAGGCGGCAAGCCGGTGCAGGGCGCCTCGACGATCACCCAGCAGCTGGTCCGCAACCTCTACATCCGCCACCCGGAAGACACGCTCGAACGAAAGATCAAGGAAGCGGCGCTGGCGGAAGAGCTCTTCGAACAGCACACCCGCCGGTGGATCCTCGACACCTACCTGAACACGGCGCCCTATGGGACCAACGAAGGGCAGACCGCGCTCGGGGTGGAAGCCGCGGCGCAGACCTACTTCAACAAACCGGCCGAAGAACTCAACCTGACCGAGTCGGCGCTGATCGCCGGGCTGCCGCAGGCGCCGTCCGAATACAACCCGTTCTTCGATCCGTAAGCGGCGCTGCAGC
>JBOGYZ010000152.1:0-3439 GCA_050697015.1 Solirubrobacterales bacterium | reverse complement strand
AGCGCGGAGAACTGCGAACTCACCGGTGGTGGGGCGCGGAAGGCGCACGGGAGGCGCACCGGTCACGCGCACTTCGTCACGGCTCCGTGCCCGCTTCGTCCCTGAACTCCGGCCTCTCCGCGACTCCCGGGTGCTCCGGCGGGTGATGGACGGCCATAGCCCGCCCATCAGCCGCGAGGCGTCAGCTTTCCCAGCGCCAAGCCCAGCGGCGCCAGCCGGCCTCCCGCCCCGCGAGGCCCCGCCCGAGCCCCGCCAGGCCCCGCCAGGCCCCGCCAGGCCCCGCCCAAGTGTGACCTCCCCCCGGTCGGGTAAGTTCCGGCCATGAAGTTTCTCTTCGCACCCGTCGGCATCGCGGCGGGGCTGGTGGCCGGGATGCTCGGCAAGAAGGCGTTCGAAAAAGCCTGGGCCGTGATCGACCACGAGGACCCGCCGAAGCCTGATGTCCGCGGCGTCCCGACCGGCAAACTGCTCGCCGCGCTGGCGATCGAGGGCGCGATCTTCCGCGTCACCAAAGGGATCGTCGACCACCAGGCCCGCTCCGCCTTCGCCGGCGCCACCGGCCGTTGGCCCGGCGAAGATCCGGCCAACGAAGACGACTAGCTCGAGTTCGCACTTTCCCGCGCTTATCCGCGGGTTTCTGCGAACTCACCTCGCGAAAAAGGGAAAAGGCGCCCCTCCGGGGCAGTGGAGGGACGCCTTCAGGGAACTGCAGGGGGAGATCCCTTCCATACCCACCGCCCGAATCCCTAAAACCGGGTAGTCGCAAATTTCTTGGGTCCGAATTGGTAAAAGAAGCCCGTGCCGACGTTCGCCGTGACCGCCGCGCTGCCCGGTCGGGCCCCTGAGATGCTCGCCGCGGCGGGCGAGGTCCGCGCTGCCGTCGGGGCCGGGCGACTGCAGCGCGAGCAGCTGCTGGCCCTGGTGGAGGGCGTCGACGTCGCCGTGACGATGCTCTACGACCGCGTCGACGACGAGCTCCTCGACGCCGCGGGCGCGAATCTGCGCGGCGTCTGCAACGTCGCGGTCGGCTTCGACAACATCGACCTCGCCGCCTGCGCGCGTCGCGGGGTCGTCGTCACCAACACGCCGGGCGTCCTCGACGACGCGACGGCCGATCTCGCCTTTGCCCTGATCCTCGCCGCCCGCAGGCGGCTCGGCGAGGGGGAGAGGCTGGTCCGTGCGGGCGAGCCCTGGCAGTGGGAGATGGGCTTCATGGTCGGCCACGACCTGCGCGGCGGGCGCCTCGGGATCGTCGGTCTGGGCGGGATCGGCGCCCGGGTCGCCGCCCGTGGCCGTGGTTTCGGCATGGGGATCGCCTACTTCGGCCGCCGCGAGTCCCCGCGCGCCGCGGAGCTGGAGGCGACCCGCCTGGATCTCGACGAGCTGCTCGGCACGAGCGACGTGATCAGCCTCCATACGCCGCTGACGCCCGAGACCCACCACCTGATCGGCGCCCGTGAGCTCGGCCTGATGAAGCCGACCGCGACCCTCGTCAACACCGCCCGCGGCGCGGTGGTCGACGAAGCGGCGCTGGTGGAGGCGCTGCGCGAGGGCCGGATCGCCGGCGCCGGCCTCGATGTCTTCGAGGCCGAGCCGAACGTCCACCCGGGCCTGCTCGAGCTGGAGAACGTCGTACTGGTACCCCACATCGGCTCGGCGACGGTCGAGACCCGCGCGGCGATGGCCGAGCTCGCCGCCCGCAACGCCGTCGCGCTCGCGCGCGGCGAGGCGCCCGAGACGCCAGTCTCGCCGCCGTCCTAGGCGGCGTCGCCCTCCTCGACCCACTTCACCAACGCCCGCAGGACGCCCTCGCAGCGGCGGGAGATGCGCTCGTCGGCCAGGCCCGCCACGGCGACGCTGGCGATCTGCAGCTCGGTCAGCGTGTGGGGCTCCTCGGCGGCGCGGCGCTCCTGGCCCAGGCGCACCAGCCACCGGCGGGCGGCCGCCTCGAAGCGCCGATCGCCCGCCCGCGCCAGCAGGACCAGCAGCTCCAGGGCGCAGTGCAGGCTGACCGTGCCGCTCTGGGACATCTCCCGCGCCGCCCGCGAGGCGCCCTCGAGATCGCGCCGCCCGACGGCGGCGTTGAAGCGTCCCAAGGCTTCGGAGTGAGTGGCCATCGAACATATGTTCGCATCCCCTTCAAGTAGTTTCTTCTCAGACCCCAGCGATAGAAGGAGAGCGATGACGACGAAAGCGGACTTCACCGAGGAGGAGTGGAAGCAGGTCCTCGAGGGGCCGACCAGCGCCGGGATGATCGTCACCACGGCGGAAAGCGGCGGCACCTTCCGCGAGACCTTCGCCATGGCGGGCGCCTACACCGACGCGCGCAAGGAGCACGGCGCTTCCGAGCTGCTCGACGAAATCGTCACCCATCGTCCCAAGACCGACCGGCCGAAGGCGCACTCGAAAGAGGAGCTGAAGGACGCCTACCTCGAGGAGATCCGCGCCGCCGTCGGCCTCGTCGCCGCCAAGGCCACCCCGGAGGAGCTCGGCGACTATCGGCTCTTCGTGGTCAACCTCGCCAAGAAGGTGGCGACGGCGAAGGAGGAGAAGGGCTCCGAGGGCGGCGTCAGCCCGGCGGAGGCGGCGGCGATCACCGAGATCGAAGGGGCGCTCGGCGCCTAGTGCCATGTCGGACGGGCCCGAGATCCTCGGCAAGAAGGGCTACAACAAGGAGTTGAAGCGCCTGCAGATCGAGCTGGTCCGCCTGCAGGAATGGATCGTCCACGAGGGGCTCAAAGTAGTCGTCCTCTTCGAGGGCCGCGACACCGCGGGCAAGGGCGGGACGATCCGCCGGATCACCGAAAAGACGAACCCGCGGGTGATCCACAACGTCGCGCTCGGCACGCCGAGCGACCGCGAGAAAACCCAGTGGTACTTCCAGCGTTATGTCGCGCAATTGCCTGCGGCCGGTGAGATGGTCCTCTTCGACCGCTCCTGGTACAACCGCGCCGGCGTCGAGCGGGTGATGGGCTTCTGTACCGACGCCGAGTACGAGGAGTTCATGCACTCCTGTCCGCGTTTCGAGCGGATCCTGCAACGGTCGGGGATCGTCCTGATCAAGTACTGGCTCTCGGTCTCCGACGATGAGCAGGAGCGCCGCTTCCAGGCCCGCCTCGACAATCCGGCGAAACGCTGGAAGCTGTCCCCGACCGACCTCGAGGCCCGGGCCCGCTGGGTCGACTACGCCGAGGCCAAAGACGCGATGTTCGACCGGACCGACACCGAGGAGTCGCCTTGGTGGGTGGTCGAGGGCGACGACAAGCGCTCGGCCCGCCTCAACCTCATCAGCCACCTGCTCGAGCAGATCCCTTACCGCCGGGTCGACCAGGAGCGCGTGAAGCTGCCGCCGCGCCAGGAGCGGCCCTACAAGCGCCCGCCCCGGACTACTGAGAAAGAGGTTCCGGAGCGCTTTCGCGTGGAGTAGGGACCTCAGAGG
>JBOGYZ010000151.1:0-6598 GCA_050697015.1 Solirubrobacterales bacterium | reverse complement strand
GTTCTCCGCGGATAGCGCGGAGAACTGCGAACTCGATCGGTTAGGCGGCGTGGCTCTCGCCCGGCTCGAGCACCACGACGCTCCCCGCGCCCGCGGCCTCGACGTCGGACTTGAAGGCGCTCGCGTCGGTCTCGATCGGCGGGAAGGTGTTGTAGTGCATCGGGATCACGGTGTCGGCGCCGACGAACCGGGCGGCGACCACGGCGTCGTGGCGGTCCATCGTGTAGTGGCCGCCGATCGGCAGCAGCGCGATGTCGACGGGGTTGCGTTCGGCGATCAGCTTCATGTCGCCGAAGAGGCAGGTGTCGCCGGCGTGGTAGATCGTCTTGCCGCCGATGTTGATCAGCATCCCCGCCGGGTTGCCGATCACGGTGCCGTCGGGCAGCGTGTTGGTGTGCCAGGCAGGCACGAACTTGATCCAGCCCCAGTCGTAGCTAACGGTGCCGCCGAAGTTCGGGTCGCTGACGTTCTCGACGCCCTGCTCGCCGATCCAGTTGGCGACCTCGACCAGCGCGACGCACTGGGCCCCGGTCCGCTTGGCGACCGGCAGCAGGTCGGCGACGTGGTCGGCGTGGCCGTGGCTGATCGCGATCACGGTCGCGTTCACCTCGTCGGCGGTGGCGTCGGCGATCGGGTTGTTCGGCTTGAGGAAGGGGTCGGTGAGGACGACGGTGTCGCCCTCGGTGATCTCGAAGCAGGACTGGCCGTGGAACTTGATCTCCATCTCAGGTGTCTCCCATCTGGTCGGGTCGGCGCGCCCCATCGCCCGGCGGGCGGGGTTCGTCGGGCTCTACGTCGCTACGCAGCTCCTCGTTCAATGCCCAACCGACGGCGACGCCAACCATCATCCCCATGCGCGCCTCCTCGGCGAGCAGGCCGCGGACCGCGGTGAGCCGCTCGTCCGGGTCGGGCACGGTCGCGGCGCGCAGGGTCTCGTTGTCGTGCGGCTCGCCGAACCAGCCGCCCTCGGCGAGGGCCGCCGCCAGCACCTTCTGCAGCTGCGGCGCGGCCTGGGCGACGATCCGCTCCGCCTCGGCGAAGCGCTCGGGCTCCATCATCCGCTCGATCGCGGCTTCGAGCTCGCTCTCGTCGGGCACGCGCGGAGCCTAGACGACGGGCGGCGCCGCCTATTCCTTGTGGTGGAGCGTCGTCGCCGCCACTCCGGCGAGGGCGCCGACCGCGCCGCCGACAAGGCAGGCGAAGAAGTTCGCGGTCGGGGCGAAGAGCGGCAGCGCGATCAGCACCGCGGCGGCGACCGCCACCCCGATCACGTCGTACTCTTCGTCGATCGCGCCGTGCGATTCGGCGCGGCGGATCGCGAACCATGCCGCGACGGCGCCGAGCGCCATCCCGTTGCCGCCCGCGATCACCGTGACGTCGCCCTTGGCGCCGGCGATCCCGCCCGCGGCGAGGACGCCGAGCGCCCCGCAGGCGAGCAGCAGGAGCGCCGTCGGCGCCGAGCCGAGCCGACGCTCCACCCCGGTCGCGAAGATCGCCAGCCCGACCGCGACGACGAAGAGGTAGCCGACGTCGACGTAGGCGAACGGCGCCGTCAGGTAGCGCCACCACTCGTCCCCGATCGGGACGATCAGCCCGCCGTAGGTCGACAGCGGATTGCCGGTCGCCTTCTGGATCAGCAGCAGGAGCGCCGAGCCGAGGATCACGGTCAACGTGGCGTAGGGACGGAAGGTGCCCGAGCGGGCGAAGCTGACCGGGCTCCGGGAGGGCCGTGAAGGTCGCGGGATCCGCAGTCGACGGCGCCGCCGCTTCGGCCGCTGGGCCTCGAACTGGTCGCCTTTGCGCTCCAACTTCGGCGCCCGCTTGCGCAGCCGCGCACCGCAGTAAGGGCACTCCGTCACGTACGGGCTGACCTCCGAACCGCAGTTCTTGCAGATGACGCTGAGCTCGGTCTCACTCATGGGCTCATCCGAGGATACCCGGCCACCGGGCTCCCCATGGTGGATTCCGCTGCCATACTTGCGACCCACCCTTATTCGAGGAGGAATCACAGTGGAGTTGAAGAGCCTGACCGAGCAGAAATCGCTGCTCGCGACGCTGCCGGCCGGCAAACGCGCCCGTCTTTACCGCCTTCTGTACGAGTTCGGTCCGGGCAACGGCACCCTGATGCTGCTGCCGATCGACCAAGGCATCGAGCACGGCCCGCGGGACTTCTTCCCCAACCCCGCTTCCAAGGATCCCAACTACCAGTTCAGCCTCGCCGCCGAGGCCGGGTATTCGGCTCTCGCCTGCCAGATCGGCATGGCCGAGAAGTACTACCCCGATTACGCGGGCAAGGTGCCGCTGATCCTCAAGATCAACGGCAAGACCGACATCCCCTCCGGCTCCAAGGCCTTCTCATCCTGCAACGCGAGCGTCGAGGACGGCGTACGGCTCGGTGCCGACGCGATCGGCTACACGCTCTACGTCGGCTCCCCGCGCCAGGACGAGGACCTCGCCCAGCTTCGCGGCGTCCGCGAGGAATGCGACCGCTTCGGCATGCCGCTGGTCGTCTGGTCCTACCCGCGCGGCGAAGCGGTCGAGGCGAAGGGCGGCCAGAACTCCTTCTACGCGATCGATTACGCGGCGCGGATGGCGATGGAGATGGGCGCGGACATCGTCAAGCTCAACATGCCGCAGATCAACCCGGACAAGGACAAGGACGCCCCGGCGCCCTACAACGAGATGCAGGTCGACCAGCAAGAGGCGATCCGCCAATGCGTCGAATCGGCCGGTCGCGCGCTCGTCGTCCTCTCCGGCGGCTCCAAGGCCGACGACGAGACGGTGCTCCGCAACACCTCCGAGGTGATGGCGGCCGGGGGCAGCGGCGTCATCTTCGGCCGCAACGTCTGGCAGCGCGAGCGGGGCGAGGCGCTGGAGATCGTCGAGCAGATCAAGGAGAGCCTGCTCGCGAACGTTCGCCGCACGCCGTAATTGCGGGCTTCCCCTCTTTGAGAGGGGGGTGATTCCGCCCCGGTCCGCCCTTGGGCGGGGGTGAAGGGACGCGGGAGCATCGCCTTGCTGTTGATCGCCGCGGCGATCCTCCTGCGGCCCTGGGACCTGGGCGGCGACGGCGACCGCCCGAGCGCCTCTCAGCACCTGACGGGGCGCGTGGTCCGCGCTGTCGACGGCGACACGCTGGAAGTCGCGATCGACGGCGGACCCACCGAGACCGTCCGCCTGATCGGCGTCGACACGCCAGAGACGGTGAAGCCGGACACGCCGGTCCAGTGCTTCGGCCCGCAGGCGTCAGCGTTCGAGCACCGCACGGTCGAAGGCCATCGGGTGCGGCTGCTGACCGGCGTCGAACCCCGCGACTACTACGGCCGACTGCTCGCCTACGTCTGGATCGAAGGCCATTTCCTCGAGGCCGAACTGCTGAGCCGCGGTCTCGCTCGCGTGCTCACCTTCCATCCAAACGACCGTTTCGCCCATGGCTTCGAACTAATTGCGCAAAAAGCCGCTAAAGCCGGGAAAGGGCTCTGGAATGCGTGTTAACCCATCTCGCCCATCGGCGCTTCATGAGCGAACCGTGAGCTTTGCAAGATCCTTTGCTACGGTCCCCGAGGCCTTTCGGGGCTCCCCGTTATGAAGATGAAACAGAGCATCAACCAGTTCGAGTCCGCCTTCGAACAGGAGACCTCACTCGAGCGCCGCCGTCGCGAGCAGCTTCGCCGACGCGCCGCCAACCGCTCCCGCGCCCGCCGCGTCGAGCGCTCCCAGCACCACGGATCCGTCCGTTTCAGCGTGTTGGCCATCTGCCTCACGGTGACCGTGGTCGTCGTCGCGGTCGCCATGTTCGAGGCGCTCGCGATGCTCATCTCCTAGGTCGCGGTACGCCCACGGGACGCTTGCACCCTCGCTTTCAATAGAGTTCCGCGCCGATGCCACGACGCTCTTTGAAGCCACAGCTGAATCAGATCCGCGCCTGGGTCCACCAGGGCCGCACCGACGCCTGGATCGCCCACCAACTCGAAATCTCGGCGACCGAGCTGCGCGAGTTCCGCAAGCAGTACGAACTCTCGCCCGACGACGAGAACGCCGGCTCGAATGACATCGACCTGCGCGACGAGATCGAAGCGGAGATCGAAGCCGCCACCGCCGAGGAGGAGGCCGAGGAGGCCGAGTCCGAGGAGGAGGGTGACGGGGACGGTGACGACGAGGGTGACGGCGAGGGCGCCGGCCGCCCCCGCAAACGTCGCCGCCGCGGTCGTCGCGGTGGCCGCGGTCGCCGCAAGGAGTACGAGGCGACCTTCGACCACGGCGAAGACGACGGCTACGGCCTCTGGCTCGACGCCTCGGTCAAAGACAACCCCGTCTACGCCGAGCACTGGGCCGGTAACCGCGACGTCACCGTGCGGATCGAGTCCGACCAGATCGTCATCCGCCGCGCCGGCGCCAATGGCGACGGCGACGACGACTCCGACGACGATTCAGAGGATTAGCCAGGCGCGCGCATCGGGCGCGCTCCGCTACGCCAAGCTGCGGCCGCCGGCGAAATCTCCGGCACCGCGCAGATAGATCCAGAAGGCCGCGTCGGCGAGGATCTGAGCGTCGTCTGAGGCTCCCGGGGCGACGTCGATGGCGATCTGCTGCGCCCAGTCGGTTCCTTCGCCGTAGAGGTCGGCGAGTTCGTCGGCGCTGTAGGTCGGACCGATCCGCCGGCGCAGCTCGATCCGGATCGCGTTGATCACCCGGTCGGCGAGGCGCCGCTGGCGGGGATCGTCGATCGCCGCCAGCTCACGGGCCCCCTCCTCCCACTGGTACAGCGCGTTGGCGAGCGGATAAGCCATCTGCCCCGAGAGTACCCACCGCCCGACCTCGACGGTTGGCGGGCCGAAAAGTCCTCAATATCTGGACTTTTCGGCCCGTCAACATCGGGGCTAGTGCTTCTTGCCGCAGGGGCGGCGAGCTTCGGGGCGGTGGTGTGCCGGGCGCCGTTCTGGCCGAGTATCGACACCCGGGCCCTGCCGGCCGCCTTCCCGCACAGCGAGGCGCTGTTTTCCAGCAGGCTCTTCTTGCCTCACTTCATCCTCAGGACGAAGTAGGAACCTGCGTGTCGGTTCCGGACAGCACATACATCGTCGTATTCCTACGTCAAGCGATGCGTGGAGGGTTGACCAAAGTGGGGCTAGATGGCAATACACGGAGGTATCTGGACGTACCCATCAAGTAATTCGCCCCAACTGCGACTATCGTCGCGCGATCGTGCGCACGCCTTGGGGAGACGCGGACAGGTTGCGCGACCGGCGCCTGCCGCCTGGGCGCAGTGGCGACCGCGACGCGGCGCGGCGCGATCAGCGCGAGCGGCTCTTCGCGGCGATGGTCGCGAGCTGCGCCGAGAAGGGGTACGAGGCGACCTCGGTCGAGGACCTGCTGCGGGCCTCCGGCGTCTCCCGTGCGACCTTCTACGAGCAGTTCGAAGACAAGGTGTCCTGCTTCCGCGCGGCCGAGGAGGAGATCCTGGCCGGGGCGATCTCGGCGGTCGCCGAGGCACTTGGCGGCGACGAGGGCAAGGACAGCGGGCGCGCCCGCGCCGCGCTCGAGGCCTTCGTCGGCGTCGTCGTCGACCAGCCCGCGGCGGCGCGCATGTGCCTGGTCGAGTCCTACGCCGCGGGCGCCACCGGGATCGAGCCGGTGCGCCGGGCGATCGACTGGATCGTCCTGCTCGCCCGCGACGCCGCCGAGCAGCTGCCGGGGCGCGCGGCGATGCCGCCGGAGGTCCTGCGCGGGATCGTCGGCGGCATCTACCAGGTGGTCTATGGCCGCCTCGTCCAGCGGCGCGAGGAGGACCTGCCGGGCCTCGTCCCTGACCTCTGGGACTGGGCGATGAGCTATCCGACGCCGCCGCAACCGCTGCGCCGGCCGGGGCGCCTGATCGTCTCGCGACCGATCTCCCCCGCCCCGCCCTTCGCTTCCTACAGCGCCGAACAGCGGATCATCCGCGGGTTCGCCACCGCGGTCGCGGACAAGGGCTTCCCGGCGACGACGATCGCCGCCGTCGCCGCCGTCGCGTCGATCTCCCAGACGACCTTCTACGAATACTTCGACGGCAAGGCGGAGGCGACGCGGGCGGCGCTCGACTCGAGCGGTGCGCAGCTGCTGGCGGCGGCGATGCCGGCGGTGCGGCGGGCGGAGGACTGGCGGATCGGCCTACGGATCGGCTTCGAGGAAGTCTGCGGTTTCTTCGCCGCCGAGCCCGCCTTCGCGGCCCTGCGGATGGTCGAGGTCTACGGCGCCGGCCCCGAGGCGATCAGCCGCCGCGACGCAACCGGGATGGAGATCGTCTCCACCCTGCTGAAGCCGGCCCTCGAGGACGGCGTCGGGGCGGATGCCCTGAAGGTCGAGGCCGCCGTCGGCGCGATCCTGGCGATCTTCTTCGAGGCGATCAGCAAAGGGCGAACCACCGAGCTCCCCCGCCTCGCCCCTGTCCTCACCTACATCGCCCTGGCGCCCTTCATCCCCGCCGAGGAGGCCTGCGAGATCGCCATCTCCCGCGGCCGCGGTCACGCCGGCGGCTGATTCGAGGGTGGGCAAGGGGCGTGCTTGGGAAGGGCGTCCTTCCGGCCGGTGCGCCCGTCCGAGATCGGTCCTGGGCGTC
>JBOGYZ010000150.1:0-4933 GCA_050697015.1 Solirubrobacterales bacterium | reverse complement strand
GCCCGGGGTCACACTCGCTTCGAGGAACTTCGGGCCTTCGCTTTCTTCGCCGCAGGTCGCCGCCGACGCCGGCGCGCTCAGCAGTAGAAGGGCGCCCAGCACAACCAGGGCCGCGCCGGCGACGCGCCCCTTCAGATTCGCAACCATCGCTCCTGACATTCGCTCTCCCCTGACGTGGACGCTCGAAATTGGTACTGCGAGCGAACGTAAATCGCCCGCGTGCGAGGAGGTGTTGCCAAGGCGATAACGGGGGCGAAGTCCAACCTTTTCCCCACCCTCCTCCCGCCGGGGCGGCGGGAGGGTCTGGTCAGACCTGGGCGCCGCCGCCGTTGCGGCGCGTCGTCCGCTCCGGCACCGGGATCTCTTTGAGCTCGACCGGCTCGACGGTCGAGAGGACGGCGTCGAGAGCGACGCCGGAGAGGGTCTCGTGCTCGAGCAGCGCGTCGGCGGTCTCGTGCACCGCCTCCCAGTTGGCCTGGAGCACGTGCAGCGCCCGCGCTTTCGCCTCCTCGACGACCCGCTCCGTCTCCTCGTCGATGATGTCGAGGGTGTGGGGGCCGACCGAGCCGAGGTCCTGCAGCGAGGCGCCGAGGAAGACCTCGCCGCCGGCCTCGCCGATCGTCACCGCGCCGAGCGCCGGGCTCATGCCGTAGCTCGTCACCATCTGGCGGGCAAGTTTGGTCGCCGCGTGGAGGTCGTCGCTGGCGCCGGTCGAGCCCTCGCCGAACTCGTTCCACTCGGCGGCGGTGCCGGAGAGGATCGCGACCAGTTGCCGCTCCAGCGCCGACTGCCTGTGCATGACAGCGTCACGGTCGGTCAGCATGTGGGCGGCGGTACCGAGCTGGCGGCCACGGGCGACGATCGAGAGCTTCTGGGCGCTGATCACCTGGCCGATCGCCCGGGTCGCGACGGCGTGGCCGGCCTCGTGGATCGCGATCGTCCAGCGCTCTTCCTCGCCCAACAGGTGTTTCTTCGCCGGCCCGGCGACGACCCGGTCGATCGCCTCCTCAAGGGTCGCCTGATCGATCTGGCTGCGGCCTTCGCGAACGGTGAGGAGCGCCGCCTCGTTGACCAGGTTGGCGAGCTCGGCGCCGGAGAAGCCGGGGCAGAGTTTGGAGATCTCGGAGAGGTCGACATCGGGCGCGAACTGGCGACCTTTCGCGTGCAGCTCGAGGATTTCGTAACGACCGTGGACGTCGGGGACGTCGACGACGACCTGGCGGTCGAAGCGACCAGGGCGGAGCAGCGCCGGGTCGAGGATGTCGGGGCGGTTGGTGGCGCCCATCACCACGAGCCCGCCATCGCCGCCGAAGCCGTCCATCTCGACCAGCAGCTGGTTCAGGGTCTGCTCGCGCTCGTCGTTGCCCTGGCCGACGCCCGCGCCGCGCTTGCGCCCGGCGGCGTCGAGCTCGTCGATGAAGACGATCGCCGGGGACATCTTCCGGGCCTTCGCGAAGAGGTCGCGGACGCGGGCCGCGCCGACGCCGACCAGCGACTCGACGAACTCGGCGCCCGAGGCGCTGAAGAAGGCGGCCTGGGCCTCGCCGGCGGTGGCGCGGGCGAGCAACGTCTTGCCGGTTCCGGGAGGGCCGACCAGGAGGACGCCCTTCGGCGCCGCGGCGCCCATCGAGAGATATTTGCTCGGGTCCTCGAGGAAGTCGCGGATCTCGCGAAGCTCCGCCACCGCCTCGCCGGCACCGGCGACCGAGTCGAAGGTGATCGGCGCTTTCTGCCCTTTCTTGCGTCGTTTCCCCTTGCCGCCAAAGGCCGAGAAGGCACCGATCCCGCCCGCCTCCGCCCCGGCCGCCTGGCGCATGAAGAATGAGAAAAGGCAGACCAGGATCAGGATCGGCATCAGGAACTGGATGACGATGATCCGCGTCTCCTTGCCGGACTGAGGATTGACGGAGACCTGGGCGTCGTGTTTGTTGAGCCGCGCGAGCAGCTGCTGAGTCGCCGCGTCCGAGCTCGGATAGTCCGCGTAGTACTTCAGTCCCGCGTCGGTTTCGACGATCACCTGGTGGTCGTAGTCGAGCAGTTCGGCGGTCTTCACCCGTCCTTGTTCGCCGATGTTGACGATGGTCGAGAGCGGCACCTTCGTACCGCTGCCCTCGGAGCCGAGTGAGCCGAGCAGGGAGAAGAAAAGGACGAGGAGGGCGATCGACACGACCAGCAGCACGGTCGAGAGGAGGTCTTTCCGGAGAAATTTCCAGATCGGCCCGAAGACCGTACCCAGCCGCTCACGACTCGCGGCAAGGAATGGGCTCTTCTTCTGTCTTGAGGCGAGTCGCGGATTTGACATGTAATCAGGCTGTTAGGTCCGACATTTGGCCAGGCAGGATCGCGGCTGGGCGGGTTCGTGTTGTGAACGTACCGATAAGGATTAGTCCAGAAAAGGTGGAGAGGCGACTGGACTTTCGCGACCGAAAGAAGAAGGCCCCAGCGGCGTTGGGGGGTGAAGATGCACGTTGCGGACATGAAACCTGAGGAGCGGTTATGGAGATGATGGTGAAAGCCGCGATTCCGCGGATGGAGCTCGACGACCTCGACACGCTCGAGGCGGAGTCGATGTTCATCATCCGCGAGGTGGTCGCCGAGTTCGAGCACCCGGTGATGCTCTTCTCCGGCGGCAAGGACTCGGTGCTGATGCTGCAGCTGGCGCGCAAGGCGTTCGCGCCGGCGCCGGTGCCGTTCCCGATCATGCACGTCGACACCGGGCACAACTTCCGCGAGGTGATCGAGTTCCGCGACAAGGTGGTCGAGGAATACGGGCTGCGGCTGGAGGTCGCCTCCGTCCAGGACCTGATCGACCAGGGCGTCATCAAGGTCGGCCACGAACTGGAATCGCGCAACCGCCACCAGACCCGGGCGCTGCTCGACGCGATCTCCGGCGGCGGCTTCGACGCCGTCTTCGGCGGTGGCCGGCGCGACGAGGACAAGGCCCGCGCGAAGGAGCGGATCCTCTCCTTCCGCGACAGATTCGGTCAGTGGGACCCGAAGAACCAGCGGCCCGAGCTCTGGCACCTCTACAACGGTCGCCACCGCAAGGGCGAGCACATCCGCGTCTTCCCGATCTCCGACTGGACCGAGCTCGACGTCTGGCGCTACCTGTCGCGCGAGCAGATCGAGCTGCCGCCGATCTACTTCGCCCACGAGCGGGAGGTCGTCGACAACGAAGGCCTGCTGATGGCCGTCAACGAGTTCTTCCCCCTGCCCGACGGCGCCGAGTCCCACACCGAGATGGTGCGCTACCGGACCGTCGGCGACGCGACGTTGACCGGCGCGGTGTCCTCGCGGGCGACCACCTACGAGCTCGTGATCGAGGAGACCGCGGTCTCGCGGATCACCGAGCGCGGCGCGACCCGCGGCGACGACCGCTTCTCGGAAGCGGCGATGGAGGATCGCAAGCGGGAGGGGTACTTCTAGTGCCGGCGACGGAGATCCTCCGGATCGCGACCGCCGGCTCGGTGGACGACGGCAAGTCGACCCTGATCGGGCGGCTGCTGCACGACACGAAATCGATCTTCGAAGACCAGCTCGCCTCGATCGAGCGGACCTCGGAGAAGCGCGGCGACGAGCAGACCGACCTGGCCCTGCTCACCGACGGCCTGCGGGCCGAGCGCGAGCAGGGGATCACGATCGACGTCGCCTACCGTTATTTCGCGACGCCGAGACGCAAGTTCGTCATCGCCGACACCCCGGGCCACATCCAGTACACGCGCAACATGGTCACCGGCGCCTCGACCGCGAACCTGGCGCTGCTCCTGATCGACGCGCGCAAAGGCGTGCTCGAACAGACCCGCCGCCACGCGCTCCTCTCCTCGCTGCTCGGGGTGCCGCACCTGGTCCTCTGTGTCAACAAGATGGACCTCGTCGACTACGAGCAGAGCGTCTACGAGGAGATCCGCGAGGAGTTCACCGCCTTCGCCGCGAAGCTCGAGATCACCGACCTCGGCTTCGTGCCGATCTCGGCGCTGGCCGGGGACAACGTGGTCACGCAGTCCGAGAACATGCCCTGGTTCAACGGGCAGCCGCTGCTCGGCCACCTCGAGGACGTCCACATCGCCTCCGACCGCAACCTCCTCGACAACCGCTTCCCGGTCCAGTACGTGATCCGCCCGCAGTCGGCCGGGTACCGCGACTACCGTGGCTTCGCGGGCTCCGTCGTCGGCGGGATCTTCAAGCAGGGCGACGAGGTGATGGTGATGCCGTCGCGCAGATCCTCGAAGATCGCCGCGATCGACACGCCCGAGGGCGAGGTCGCCACCGCCTTCCCGCCGATGGCGGTGACGCTGCGGCTGGAGGACGACGTCGACGTCTCGCGCGGCGACATGATCTGCCGCCCGACCAACCAGCCGACCGCGAGCCGCCGCTTCGAGGCGATGATCTGCTGGTTCGACGAGACCTCGCACCTGCGCACCGGGGCGCCGTACCAGCTGAAGCACACGACCCGCTGGGTCGCCGCCGAGGTGGAGGAGCTGCGCTACCAGCTGAACGTCGACACCCTGCACCGCGATCTCTCCGCGGAGACGCTCGAGGTCAACGACATCGGCCGGGTCCGGGTCCACACCACCTCGCCGCTCTTCTTCGACGAGTACCGGATGAACCGCACCACCGGCAGCTTCATCCTGGTCGACCCGGCGAGCGACCTGACGGTCGCGGCGGGGATGATCATCAGCGCCGGTGGCGACCCGAGCGCCCAGCCTGCCGACGCCGCCTCGATCGTCGCCGAGAACATCACCTTCCACCCCTCGAAGCTCTCGCGCGAGGAGCGTTGGGGGGCGCTCGGGACGGGCGGCGCGACGATCTGGATGACCGGCCTCTCGGGCTCCGGCAAGTCGACGATCGCGACCGCGATCGAGCACACGCTCGTCTCCTCGGGACGCCACGCCTTCATGCTCGACGGCGACAACCTGCGCCACGGCCTGAACTC
>JBOGYZ010000149.1:0-5948 GCA_050697015.1 Solirubrobacterales bacterium | reverse complement strand
GTCGAGGATCACGCCCTTGATCTCGTACAGGACCTTGTGGCGTTCGATCGGGACGATTTCGAGCTTCCCGTTGCGGAAGCGGATCACAAACTTCCGCCCGGTCTTCTGGCGCTCGCGAGCGTAGGTGCGCATGATCACGTCGAGCCCCGACCCCGTCATCTTCAGCTTCTTGATCTGCGCTTTCCCCTTCGCGATCTTGCCGAGCTCAATCCCTTCTTTGCGCGCGACGTAGCGAACGATTTCCTCCGGCGTCCAGCCCTTCGGCCGATGCTTGTCCTTCTTGAATTCCCAGTCCCGCTCGTTCTGGCGAAGGGCGGCTAGGGGGTCGACGAGGTCGATGGTCATTTCGCCACCGGAGCTAGGTTCGGGTTCGGAGTTCACGCGCAGCTCCCAGAGCCGGAACCAGGAGCCCGCCCAGTGCACGAGGAGGCGGATGCGGTGGTATTCGCGGATCGGCACGGAGTGGACGGCGAGCGGGCTCGGTCGCTGGACCGTGATCGAGCCGGAGACGACCGGCGACTCTTCGGTCCAGTTGATCGCCGTCACGGCGCGGTCGAGGATCATCAGCCGGTCCTCCGCCGGCTTCTCCGGCCGGACGAGGACGACCCGGAATTCAAACTCGCCCGCTTCGACGTTCCGTAGCTTCTGCGTGTAGAGGGCGTTGAGGTTCGGCGCGCGGAGCTGACCGACCTCCGAGTTCGATCGTTCCTTGCGCCCCTGTCCTTCGCGCGCTTTTTCGACCGTCTTCGAGGCCACCTACCCCCCTTGGATCTGGAGGTGGTTGTCGTCCCCGGTCACGGGCTGCGCTTCGCCGAGCTTCGTCGGAGGGGGCAGCGGGATCTTGAGTTTGTCGCCCGCCTTGAAGCGGTTCATCTTCACCAGCGGGTCGTCCCCGCCCCAGCCCTTGATCCCGTTCTGCTGGGCGAGGTATTCCCACATCCCTTCGGTCCCGTAGAAGTGGTCGGCGATCGACCGGAGCGTGTCGTCTTTTTCGAGGGCGTAGGTCGTCGGGAGGTCGGCGTACTGGTTCGCACCGCGGCGGTGGAGGGTCGGGCTCCGGTACTGCTTCCACTCGAGCGAGTAGTAGCGCGTGTCGTTCTCGCCGTGCCGCAGGATCCGCGTCAGGTTCCGTAGCGTCGCCCACATCCGCAACTCCGCGGCGTTCCCGCCGGCGCCGAGGAAGGCGAAGAGTTCGACGGGTTTGCGCGACCGAAGGATCTCGCCCAGTTCCTCGCGGACTTCGTCGGGGTCGGTGTCGGGGAAGGTCAGCCATTTTGCCGGCCAGGTGAGGGTGAGCGCGTCGAACGAAAGGGCTTTGAGCTGCGGCGCCTTTTTCCCTCCCGCCGGGGACGAGAACTGCCCCGCACTGACCGTGTCGAACTCCGTGTGGAGGGCGGATTCTTCGATCGTGAAGTCGGGACCGAGGACGACGGGGATCCGCAGCGGCGTCCGAAGGATCGTCTTCGGGGTCAGGTCGGGGATGGCCGAGATGCGGAGGCGGATCCCGCCGGTCCCTCCTCGCTTCCCCCGCGGCGCCACGATGTTGTTCGCGATGCCGATTTTTTTGCCTTCTTTGTTCGTCACTAGAGGGCTCACCCGATCACCTCCTTCTGGTCGACCTTGTCGGATTCGTTCAGCGCCGCGACGAGCTTCTTACCCACCGCGTCGGCGATCTTCTCGATGTCAGCGTCCTCCCGGACGTGGAACGGTCCCTTTAGCTCGACCGAGACCTTGTGGCCGCCCCCGCCGAGCTTGACCTTCGCGAGTCGGTTCGGGCGACCGTGGGGCCGGATCTGAACGTCCTCGCCGACGTTCCCCTCGCCCGCGCCGAAGAGCGTCGCGCCCCGCGTCGTGAAGGCGCCCCCCTTCGCGAACCAGCCGGCGAAGTTCGGGAGTCGACCGCCCCGGTTGTAGCCCGCCGCGAATGCCTGACGGGCGCCCTGTTCGCGGCGGGCCTGATTCTCCGTCGCGACCGCGGGGCGCTCCCATTCGTTCATGAAGATCGCCGCGGCCTCGCCCGGGCTCGAGGCGGCGTTGAGCTTGGACTTCAGGCTCCCGCTCAGGAATTTGAGGAGGAACTGGGTCTGGAGGCTCGCGTCGTTCCAGCGTCGGTTCTGTTGGCTCGCGTAGGACTGAAGGTCGGCGAGCGAGTAGGGCGACGACGTGAACCCCCAGAGGCCGCCGCCGCCGCTTCCGATCGAGCTGGGATCCCATCCGGACTCCTGCAGCGCGTTGCCGATGATCCCGGCCGCGCCGATTTTGTTCAGCCCCCCGCGGAGAAGACCGCGGCCGATCTGGGCGATGACGGGGCCGCCGCTCGTCGGGACGCTTACCGCTCCGCCGCCTCCCATCCGACCCAGTCGTTTGTTGATGTGCTGTTCGAGCCCCCGGGCGTAAGAGCCCATCCCGGCGTTCGCGGCCGCGCCCGGGACTCCGCCGAGTTTCGAGTGGCGACCTTTCAGATGGATGCTCCGGGCTCCCCCCCCTCCCCCGGCCATGCTCGCTCCGCCACCGCCGAGGCCGAGGAGCCTCCCGACTTCGTGGGCGACCGCGACATGGATGTGGTTCGCGTGCTCGGCCCAGACCGAGGAGTAGTAGCTCGAGGGGACGTTCTTCCCGTCGCTGACCGAGAGGTTCGGGTTATGAATGCCCTCGGTGAGCTGGCGGTAGAGACCCGATTTCTCGATCCACTGGGCCGCCGCGTACATTTCCGGCGTCGACCCGGCGATATCGACGGCCTCGCCGAGGTAGTGGTAGGAGCCGGAGGCGTGGGTCCCGCCGATCGTCGAGGTCGCCTGGAGCCCGCCGAAGTGGCCCATGATCGCTTCCGCGACCTTCCTCGCGCCGGGGTGAACGCCGGACGGCGAGATCCCCCGCCAGCTGAGACCGCCGCCGACGCCGCCCGCTTTTCCCCCGCGCTGACGGCCGCCGCGGGCGAAGCCTGGGAGACCGCCGAGCTGATCCCGCATTCGCGTATTCCCCGCGATCGGCGACGACTGCGGCTTCGTCTCGCTCCGCTGAAGCGCCTCGAGCGTCGTCCCGAACATCCCCAGGAGCCGATCGGCCGTCCGCTCGGTGTGCTGGTTGACGATGAGCTCGTCGGGAGCGCCGATGCCGGTCGCCCCCCCGATGGGGACGTGGTCGGTGTTCCCGTAGCCCGGGATCCGCATCCCCCGCGCGCCTTTTGGTTGGGGCGCGATGTTATTCGGAGACGCGCCGGCGGTCCCGTGATGATGAGCGGCGGCACCTTCCGCCGCGAGCGCTTTCGTCGGGTGACCCTGCTCTTCGGACTGAACGAGGTTTTTCGCCTGCGAGGGCGAGTAGCCCATCGCGCGGAGGACGTGTTCGGCTTCCCGCTGGATCGCCGTGAAGCTCCTCGACATTTCCTCCCGAGCCTGCTCGATCGGGTTCGCCATCGACTTCTGGATCGCCATCCATTCCCGGCTGCTGCCTTCGTAGATTTCGCCGTTGATGATCTTGATCCGTTCGCCCATCTTGGCGAAGTTGTGAGTGATCCCTTCGACGAGTTCTTCGTACTGTTTCTTCAGTTTCGGATTCTGCTGCTTGGCCGTCCGGGTCCACTGAAGAACGCTCGCCGCGAGAGCTTTCCCGCCGGCCGGGCCGAGGTGTTCGATGTTCTTCAAGATCGGCCCGGACATATCTTCGAGAGCGGCGACGCCTCCCTCTTTCCCGGCGCGGATCTGGAACGATTTCGCGTACTGGGCGCCTCGGCTTACACCGCGCTGTTCCCGTTCCGCTCGCTTTTGGTCCCGGCGCCGCCCGGCTTCTTCCTGACGGATCGCGCGGAGCTGTTCGAGCTGTTTGCCGAGGGCTTCCGCCTCCTTCCGCGACTCGTCGCTGACGCTGGGGCTTGAGAGGTAGTGGGCGAGGCCGTGTTCGAGGAGGCCGCTCGCGTTCGGCGTCCCGGGCCCTTCCGGCTGGAGGATCCGGTTCCGCTTCCGCCGCGTCGCCATAATCTGTTCGCCGAGCCCTTTCGGCCCGCCGCCGTATTTTTCGGCGTAGTAGTTCGCGACCATCTGGGCGTGCCGGGTCGCTTCGTCTTCCTTTTCGGCGCCGCTCTTCGGGCCCGGGTAGATCCCCGCCGTGATCGACGAGAGCGCGGCCTGACCGCGTTCGTAGATGTTCCCCTTGAAGCTCGCCGCGGAGAGGCCGCCCATCAGCGCGGCGATCGGCAGGTACCGCGCGCCCGCGCCGCGGATGAAGGACCCGCCCGCCCCCGCGATCGAGGGGATAGCGTCGCTCGCGAAGAGGCGTCCGGCCCCGCGGAGCCCGGCCGACCGGGAGAAGGCCGTCTCGCCGATCATCCCGGCGTCCGCCTCGGCCGCGAGCGTCCCGCCGGCGCCCGCGATCGGGACGCGGCCCGCGGAACGGTAGGCCGAGCCGAGCGAGCCGAGGAAGCCCCGGCCGCGGGTGAAGAGACCAGCCCGCGCCGCGGTCCTCGCCGCGCCGGCGCCCCCGAGCGTCCCGGCTCCTAGCACGGCCGCCTCCTCGGCCGAGACCCCCGCCGTCGCCGTCGCTCCCGGGCCGCCGAGGATCCGCCCGCGCGCCCCTTTGATCGTGTTGCGGATCCCGGCCCCGCCGGCGAGGAGCAACGGTAGCTGACTGGGACCGAGCAGCCCGCTTTCCGAGAAGAAGGTCACGAACTGCGACGCCTGGGTAAGGAGTGGCGTCAGCATCCGCCCGACTTTGAAGATCAGGGTCGTGATATTCCCGATCGCGCTGGCGATTTTCTCGGTCCCTTCGACCGCTTCCGAGAAGAAGGATTTGACCTTCGCCGGGTTGCGTTTGATCCAGGAGTCCCACTTGTCGAGCTGCCGGGTGAGGTCGTCTACCATGCTCTGGCCGGACCCCGCCGACGGTTTCAGGAGGTCGCGGATCAGGTCGAAGCCGGCGCCTCCGAGACGCCCCCACGATTTCAGCTGGTCGACGAGACCGCCGATCTTTTCCCGGGTCGAGTCGATGTTCCCCGTTGAGCTCGCCCAGCCGCCGGTCCATTCCTCGAGCCAGCTGATCGACTGGCGGAAGAAGGGCATCGAGGCGCGGGAGATGTTCATCAGCGTCGCCATGACGTGCTGGAACGTCGACTCCACGTCGGGGAGCACGCTGATGGCCGTCGCCCCCGCCGAGCCGAGGAAGCCGCGGGTCGTCCCGCCGGTCAGGAAGTTCGAGAGGCGCCCGCTCTGGTTCTGGACGCCGCCGAGTACCCCGTTCGCGATCCCGGAGAGCTGCGGGGCGAGCTGGTTCCCGGCGCCGAGGAGATTCGAGAGCGTCCCCATGAACGATTCCTGCCCCGGTTTCGTGAGGTTGCCGAAACGGGAGGTAAGGGCCTGCTCGCGGTTAAGGACTCCGCGGGTGCCACCGGGGGCGCTCTTCAGGGCGGCGTTCAGCTTCTCGAGGGCGGTGTGCGCCTGCGTCGATTCCTTACCGTTCGTCGCGACGGCTTTGTTGTAGGCCGTCAGCGCTTTGTAGCTTTCTTTGAGCCCTTTCACCGCCGGGATGGCGACCGTCGCGATCGACCCGATACCCGCCGCGAGCACACCAAGCCCGGCGCTCCCGATCGCCCCGGCTCCGAGGGTCGCCGCGCCCGCCGATCCGAGCAGCGCGGTCGCGCCACCGAGTAGTGGAGGAGCCGCGCCCAGGCCCGCGGCGACGATCGGATAGGGAATCGACCCGGCGAACGGGATGTTTAGCCCGCCGCCTCGTCCTCCGCCTCCTCCTCCGCCGACGACGGAGCGCCCCAACGATCCGGCGCCGAGCCCTACCGACGGCGTCGAGCGCTGACGGTCCAGCTCGTTGAGTCGGCGATGGAGCAGTTCGACCTCGGCCAAGCTCTCGGCGACGCCGCGGGTGTTGATGCTGATCGTCGCCCGCGATCGCCCCAGCTCGTTGACGCGACCCTGAAGCTCGTCGATCGCGGCGCTCTGGAC
>JBOGYZ010000148.1:0-18589 GCA_050697015.1 Solirubrobacterales bacterium | reverse complement strand
GTATACGTGTTGGTGGCGTTCTTCCGCGAGATCCCGTGGGACCTCGAGCAGGCGGCGCAGGTCGACGGGGCGACGCCGTGGCAGGCGTTCCGCAAGGTGATCCTGCCGCTGGCCGCGCCGGGCGTCTTCACCGCCGCAATCCTCGTCTTCATCTTCTGCTGGAACGACTTCGTCTACGCGATCTCGCTGACCTCGTCGGACAGCTCGCGCACCGTGCCCGCGGCGCTCGCCTTCTTCACCGGCGAATCGACCTTCACCGAACCGACCGGATCGATCGCCGCGGCGGCGATCGTGGTGACGATCCCGATCATCATCTTCGTCCTCATCTTCCAGCGCCGCATCGTGTCCGGGCTGACCGCCGGCGCCGTCAAGGGATAAAGGAGCCCCGCAAATGTCAGAGATAGTCCTCGAAGGTGTCACCAAGGTTTTCGACGACGGCTACGAAGCCGTCAAAGACATGAACCTCGACATCGCCGACGGCGAGTTCATGATCCTCGTCGGCCCCTCCGGCTGCGGCAAGTCGACGGCGCTGCGGATGATCGCCGGGCTCGAGGACATCTCCAGCGGGGAGCTGCGGATCGGCGACCAGGTCGTCAACGACCGCTCACCGAAGGATCGCGACATCGCGATGGTCTTCCAGAACTACGCGCTTTACCCGCACATGACCGTGCGCGAGAACATGGGCTTCGCCCTTTCCCTGGCAGGCGTCGACAAGGCCGAGATCGACCGCAAGGTCGAGGATGCGGCGGAGAAACTCGACCTGGTCCAGCACCTTGACCGCAAACCGGCCAACCTTTCCGGCGGCCAGCGCCAGCGGGTGGCGATGGGCCGGGCGATCGTCCGCGACCCGAAAGCGTTCCTGATGGACGAGCCGCTCTCCAATCTCGACGCGAAGCTGCGAGTGCAGATGCGGACCGAGGTCGCGCGGCTGCAGTCGGACCTGGGGACGACGATGGTCTACGTCACCCACGACCAGACCGAGGCGATGACGCTCGGCGACCGCGTCGCGGTGATGCGCGCCGGGATCCTGCAACAGGTCGGCTCGCCGGCGGAGCTCTACGGAGCGCCGAAGAACCTCTTCGTCGCCGGCTTCATCGGCTCGCCGGCGATGAACTTCATGGTCGCCGAGATCGCCGACGGCAAGATCCGCCTGCCGATCGGCGAGGTCGATCCGGCCCAGATCGACGCCCTCGAGCTGCCCCGCCAGGGCAAAGTCGTCGCCGGGATCCGGCCGGAGAACTTCGAGGACGCGACGATCGTGCCGGACTCCCTCAAAAGCGAACGCGGCATCGTCTTCGAGGCCGAGATCGACATGGTCGAGTCGCTCGGCTCCGACCTCTACGCCTACTTCCACGTCGAGTCCGAAGGCGTCCAGTCCGATCAGCTCGCCGACCTCGTCGGCGAACGCCTCGCCGAGACCGGCGCCGCCGGTATGCGCGAAGGACAGGAGCAGATCGTCGCCCGCCTCGAGCCGACCAGCAAAGTGAAACGTCGCGAGAAAGCCGATCTCTGGGCCGACACCGCGAAACTCCACCTCTTCGATCCGGAGAGCGGCGAGCGGATCGGCCGCTGAGGCCCCGCCCCGCCGATCGACCAGATGCGGCCTCTGACGCCGCCGTCGGCGGCACCGTCAAGCTGGGTAAAGGCAACACCGCCAAGCTCCGCGGCGGGACCCAGATCGTTGCCCCTGGTTCGTTGGCGAAATTCACCCTCCTGTTCCCGGGGAAGCTGAAGACGGCGCTGAAGCAGCTGCCGCTGAGCAAGAAACTCTCGCTGAGTCTCACCGCGAGTGCGCCGGGGGCGACCTCGAAGAACCTGACGGTCGAGGTCCCGGGCCAGAAAAAAATCCCGCCGCGCCACCACAAAGGCTAGTCGGGGCGCGGGACGCGGGGAAGGGCGAGGAACAGATCGTCGCCGTCCTCGATGGCCCGACGTCCGGGTGACCCAACCTGTAGAGGTTGGTAACCCAGAGGGCGACCAAGGTCTACGGGTTCGCCCCGAACCCGGGGACGTGGAATCAACCGTCCAGCGGTGGCGCCTCAGTCGGAGGCGACGGTCGGCGCGTCGGGCCCGACCGGGGGGCGTCGCGGGGACGCGGGCGGCGGCTCCGCGGCAGGGCTCTGAGGGATGGTCACGCCGAGCGCCGCGGCGTAGGCGCGCGCCAGCTCGGCCGCGGTCGGAAACCGCTCGGCGGGGGCCTTCGCCATCCCCCGGGCGACGACCTCGTCGATCGCCGCCGGCAACGTCTCGCGGCGCTCGCTCGGGGCCGGCGGCGGCGCGTTGACGTGCGCCCACAGCTTCGCCGCGTCGTTGTCGCGCGGGAACGGGATCTCGCCGGTCAGGCATTGGTAGAGAAGGCCCGCGAGCGCGTAGACGTCGACGCCGCCGCCGATCTCCTCGCCGCGGATCTGCTCGGGCGCGAGGTAGTCGATGGTCCCCGCCCAACCGCCTACTGCGGTCACGCCGCCACCGATGCTCTTGGCGACCCCGAAATCGGTGAGGTAGACGTGCTCGGGAGATTCGACCGTAAGCAGGACGTTCGCCGGCTTCACGTCGCGGTGGGCGAGGCCGGCGGCGTGGGCGGCGTCGAGAGCGCCGGCGAGCTGGCCGATCACCAGCGCGGTCCGCCGCGGCTCAATCCTCCGCTCGCGGCGCAGGACCTCGGCGAGGTCGGTGCCTTGGACCAGCCGCATGGCGATGAAGAGGAGCTCGTCGTCTTCACCCGCCTCGTAGACCGGGATGACGTTGACGTGCTCGATCGCCGCGGCGCGTCGCGACTCGAGCTTGAAGCGCTCGCGGAAGGCCGGATCGCTGCCGCGCTCGGGGACGATCAGCTTGATCGCGACGTCACGCCCCAGCGCCTCTTGATTCGCCCGGTAGACGACGCCCATGCCGCCGCGCCCGATCGGCTCCTCGATTCGGTAGCCGGCGATGATCGCGGTCGGCTCCAGGGGCCGCCGGCCGGCCGGGCCCAGCACCCCGGCGACGACCCCATCCGAGTCGGCGGCGAAGAGGTGGCGCAGGTGGCGGCGTTCACGGCCCTCGGCGACCAGCCCGGCCAGGACCGTGCCGAAGGCGGCGAGCATCAGGGCCGCGAGCGGATCGGCGTAGTCGAGCTGCGTCCCGGCGTCGAACGCGACCTGGGTGGCGACCGACCAGGCGAAGAGGACGACCGTGCCAACGAGGAGGACGCCGACGGTCCCCAGCCGCATCCCCGCCAGCGGCACCAGCAGGGCGACGAGGAGGATCAGCAGGATCGTGGTCGAGGTCGGCGCCGTGCGCAGGGGGATGCCGGAGAGCACCGTCGCGGTGGCGTTGGCGAGGAGTTCGGGGCCGGGCATCGGGCTGCCGGACACCGGGGTCTGGTGCAGGTCCCCCAGCCACGGGGCGGAGACCCCGACGATGACGACCTTGCCCGCGAAGAGGCCCGCCGGGAACCGCCCGGTAAGGACGCGCCAGTAGGGGACGCGACGGAAGGTTCCGGGCGGACCGGCGTAGTCGATCGGCACTGGCGTCCGCGGGCCACCGAAGAGCGAGGGTGACACGGGGCGCCCGGTGTCGGCTTCGGCGGCGGCGACGCCGAAGGTGGAAAGGCCGGCAATCGAGTACTGGGTGTCGCGCACGACCCCGTCGCTGTCGGGGATCACACTGGTGTTGCCCACCCGGGCGCCGAGGCGTGCCACCTCCGCGTCGCCGCCGAGGATCGGGGTGCTGCCGTCGGGCTTCACCAGGGTGGTGCTGAGCACCACGTTCCGGGCCCGTCCCACCGCGCGGATCAGCGCGTTGTCGTCGCGGGGATCGGATTCCTCGGAGAACTGGACGTCGAAGCCGATCACCCGCGCCCCGGCCCGCCGCAGCTGGTCGATCACCCGGGCGTGGTCGCGTCGCGGGAAGGGCCAGCGGGCGGGCAGGTCGTGGTCGCGGAGATAGTCGACGGTCGAGCTGTCGACCTCCACCACGACGACCCGCGAGGCCGCCGGCGGGGGCTTGCTGCCGCGAACCTGGAAGCGGACGTCGACGCTCTGCTGCTCGAGCCGCCGCAGCAGATGCGCCTGCTGGGCGAGGACGCCGGCGCCGGCGGCAAGGAGCCAGACCGCGACGAGGAGGAGTTGCCTCCTCCCGCACCGCGGCCGGTCGGGACTCCTATGGGAAGTAGACGACCGCATGGTCACCGCCGGTGCACTCGTGCGGCGATCCGCCGCAGGTCATCGAGTAGCTGCGTTCCGTGACCGGGCTGTAGGCGACGACCACGCCGGGACCCGAGCCGACGGTTTCGAAATAGGCCTGCTCGACCGCTTCCGCGAACGGGCAGCTGGTGTATGCGTTGGCCGACAGTTCGCCACCGCAGGAGCCGCCCGTGCCGGGCTCCGGAGTCTGGGCGTATTCGGAGCTCGGGGTGTATTCGGGACTCGGGGTGTACGGGGTGCGGTAGGTGGCCTCGTGCAACCGCGCTTCCAGCCGCCGCAATCGTTCTTCGCTGTGGACGTGGGCGACGGCCTGGTGCCGGGCCTGGGAGATGACCCCGGCGTCGGTCACGGCCGAACCGCCGCCGCAGGCGCTCAGGGCGCCGGCGCAGAGGGCGATCGCGACGGCGACGGCAAGGATGCCGCGCAGTGAATGGAAAGAGGTGACGCTCGGTGCCTTCATTGGAATCTGCTCCTTCGACGAGTGGTGCTTGCCGGAGCACCATCCGCCCCGCCGCGCGCCGCGACCAGACACCCAAGGTGTCGAACGCGCTTACCCTGTGCGTGTTGTCCGCCGCCGACGACCCACTCGCGCCGCACTCGCTGACGCCCGCCGAGCTGCAGGAGGTGTTGGCCGTCGCGCGCGCCGGCGTCCCCTTCCTGGTGTTGCGCGACGGTGAGGGAAGCCTGCGGCTCCACTCCCTGGGACTGGAGGACGGAACCCACACGATCGGTCGCCGGCCGCAGGCGGATCTGCAGGTCGGCTGGGACCCGGAGGTATCGGGGTTGCACGCCGAGCTCCAGGTGAGCGGCGGCGAGGCGACGATCGTCGACGACGGCCTCTCCCGCAACGGCACCTTCGTCGACGGTCGTCGCGTCAACGGCCGCCACCGGCTGCGCGACGGTGACCGGGTCCGGGTCGGGCAGACGGTGATCGTCCTCCGCCTCCCCGACGCGCCGGCCATCCAGGAGACGGTGACCGCGGGAGAGACCCGCGTTGGTGCAGACTCTGACTGACACGCAGCGTCGCGTGCTGGTCGCCCTCTGCCGCCCGTTCGGCTCGGGCACCAGCTTCACCAAGCCCGCCACGAACCAGGAGATCGCCGACGAGGTCTTCCTCAGCGTCGAGGCGGTGAAGATGCACCTGCGCACCCTCTTCGCCAAGTTCGAACTCACCGAGCTGGCGCAGAACGAGAAGCGCGTACGGCTCGCCGAGTGTGCTCTGCAGTTCGGTGTGGTCACGCAACGCGAGCTAGCCTGAGCCCGCCCTCCGGGCCAGGTAGGTGTGAGGCGCCTTCACCGTGACGGCGCGGTGGCGCACCTTGTCGGTGACGCTGACCACGCCGCGGGCGACGGTTACCCGGGTGCCGGCGCAGGTTTCGGCGGTCAGCCACTTCGTCCCGCCGACGGTCGCCGAGGCGAAACGGCCGCCGGTCTGGAAGTTGCCGTGGTCGTCTTCGCCCCAGAGGTGGTTGCCGCTCCGCCCGCGGCCGCTCGCCCGCGCCGCCCGCGCGTCGGCGCAGGCGGGCGCGCGGCCGCTGAGGGTGAGTATCGTGAGGCCGACCCGCCCCGGCTGGAACGGCGAGCGCGACAGCTTCTGGCCGATCCGGAAGAGGCCGCCGTCGAAGCGGCCCGTCTGGGTGCCGCCCTTGGTGCCGGTGGCGGCGAGCAGCTCAACCTTCCCGTGGGTGGTTTCGACTTCCGTCCCGAGCGGGACGCTCGAGACCGTGGGGAGTGGCACGAAGCCGCGGCGCCCCGGCAGCTTGACCAGGACCGAGCCGGAGACGCGCGAGATCGAGACCCGCTTGCCGAAGACGGGAGCCGGGGTGCCCGCGGCGGCGGCCGGTCCGGCTCCGGCGCCGGCCGGAGCGAGGGTCGGCGAGCCTTCGGCGGCCGCGGGCGGCGGAGGGATCGCTTCGGGGAAGACGACGCGCACCGGCACCGGACTGTCGGCGGTGGTGCCGTCACCGAGCTGGCCGGCTTCGTTCGCCCCCCAGCACTCGACTTCGCCCCCGTTGACGAGGGCGCAGGTGTGGAACGCGCCGGCGCTCAGCCGCTGGGCGCCGACGAGGCCGCTCACCGGGGTGGGCGGTTCGAGTTCGCCGCCGACGGCGCCGTCGCCGAGCTGGCCGGAGGTGTCGTTGCCCCAGCATTCGACCGTCGCGATGAGCAGGGCGCAGGCGTGGAAGCCGCCCACCGTCAGTTCGATCGCGCTGCCGGTGAGAGCCACGGGGGTCGGGTTCGGGTTGGCGGCTTCCCCTTCCGGGTTCAGCTGACCCCAGCATTCGACTTCGGTGGAGACCTCGGCGCAGGTGTAGAGGTCGCCGGCCCCGAGGGCCGTGGCGCCGGTCACGCCCGGCACCGGCACGGGCATCGGGCTGTTGGTCGTCGAGCCATCGCCGAGCTGACCGCCGCTGTCGTTCCCCCAACATTCGACTTCGCCGCCTTCGCGGTAGCCGGCACAGGTGTGATCCCAGCCCGCGCCGAGCGTCCCTACCCCGGCCAGACCGGTGACCGGGACGGGCGTCGAACGGGATTCGGTGCCACCGTCGCCGAGCTGACCGGACCACCCGGCGCCCCAGCAGTCGACGGTTTCGTCCGCGAGCAGGCCGCAGGTGTGTTCCAGCCCGGCGCCGATCGCGGTGACGTTCGCCAGCCCGGACACCGCCACCGGAGTCGCGATGCTGGTGTGCGTGCCGTCGCCGAGCTGGCCCGAGGTGTTCTGGCCCCAACAGTCGACGGTGCCGCTCGCGAGGAGCGCGCAGGTGTGATTGCCGCCGGCGCTGATGCGCACCGCATCGGTCAGGCCGAACACTTTTATGGGAACCGGACTGTCAGTGATGGAGCCGTCGCCGAGCTGGCCCCATTCGTCGTCACCCCAGCAGTCGACGGTGCCGTCGGTGAGCCGGGCACAGGTGTGGAACATCCCCGAGCTCACTTCGCTGACGGTCGCGGCGTCAGCGAGTGGCACGCCCTGCAGGATCGCCGCAGCGCACAGCGCGACGGCACCGACGAGCAGTCGGCGCCGTGCCCCCGAGCGCACTGGTCCGCGGAAATTTGTCAATCCGTAGAAACCAACGTCGGCAATTCGTAGGAACTTGCTCTTTAAAAAAATTTCCCGCTCTAAGCTGCGGCCAGCCACCGAGGTAAGACCGGCCTACACCTTGGGTGGGTGGCTCGGGTCGTCTCGCGGTCGGATGGTTGTGCGGCAACCAACCCAAGGGGGATTTCCGATGTTCGAGCAGTCGAAGTTCACGTCTACCTCGGCCAGGCGTCGCCGGGCCGCTCGCTTCTCGATCGCGGCCGCGGCGCTCGTGGCGCTTCTCGCGATCGTGGCGACCGGCGCGGGCGCACGGCCCGCACACCATCCAAAGCCGCCGATCTCCGCCGCCGCGGCTTTCGTCCTGCCCCCGTCGGGGCAGTGCGTGACGGGCGGCACCATCAAGGTGGAGCTGCGCAAGATCCGCCACGTCGGCTGGACCGGTGCCGTCGTCAAGGTCAACGGCGGCCGCTTCGCCACGATCTCGCCTGCGCAGGCGGGCAGGCATGTATCGCTCGGCGGCTTGCCGACCGGGACGTTCACGCTCTCGATCGCCGCGAAGACGAACGACCACCGGAGCGTCAGCGCGGAACGGCGCTACCACTCCTGCGCGACGGAACCGCCGAAGCCGCCCGTCACGCCCGAAATGCCCGTCACGCCGAAGCCCGAACCGCCCCTCACCCCTCCCGCCGGGCCGATCCCGCCGGGTGCCTACCTGACCAACACCGGCAACGTGCTGTTCTACGTCTCCGCGGACGGCATCCACGTCCAGGACGTGACCAGGGGCACGACGCTCTCCTGCACCACCGGCGGCAGCCTCAACTACTCGCTCGCGGTCAGCGACATACCGATCGCGGCCGACGGCAGCTTCGGGACGGCCCAGGAAGAAAAGACGATCATCCTGGGCAAGCCGGCGAAGGTCACCACCACCTTCAACGGCGACTTCAACGGCACCGAAGCGAACGGCAGCTACCGCCAGGACGTCGCCTACGAAGACGGCAGCGGGAAAACCTGCACCACCAACACGCAGTCGTGGCCCGCGTCGCTCACCCACAACCAGGGCTCGCAGGTGCTTGCGGCGCCCCAGCCGGGCGGTTACCTGACCAACACCGGCAACGTGCTGTTCTGGGTCTCGCCCGACCAGGCCCACGTCCAAGACGTGACCCTGGGAACCTCGCTTTCCTGCGACACGGGCGCGAGCTTCAACTACTCGCTCGCGCTCACCGACATCCCGGTCGTAGGCCAGTCAACCTTCGGGACGACCGAAGAAGAAAGCACGATCATCCTGGGCCGGCCGGCGAAGGTCACCACCACGTTCAAAGGCCACTTTCACGGGCTCAGCGGGTCCGGTCGCCAGCGTGCCGCGGGGACGTACCGCGAGGACGTCGCCTTCGAAGACGGCAGCGGCGAGAAGTGCACGACCGGCACCAATTCCTGGCCCGGCGAAGTCACCGCGAACCAGGGCTCGCAGGTGCTTGCGGCGCCCCAGCCGGGCGGTTACCTGACCAACACCGGCAACGTGCTGTTCTGGGTCTCGGCCGACCGGGAACACGTACAGGACGTGACCCTGGGCACCTCGCTCTCCTGCGACACGGGTGCGAGCCTCAACTACTCGCTCGCGGTCACCGACATCCCGGTCGAAGGGCAGCGCACGTTCAAGACGACCCAGACCGAAGACTCGATTATCCTCGGCAAACACGTGACGATCACGACCGTCTTCAAGGGGCACTTCCAGGGCCTCTCCGGGTCCGGTCGCCAACGCGCCGCGGGCACCTACCGTCAAGACGTCGCCTACCAGGACGGCAGCGGCGAGAAGTGCACGACCGGGACCCGTTCCTGGCCCGGGGAAGTCACCGCGAACCAGGGCTCACAGGTGCTCGCCCCGCCTCAGTCGGGCTCCTACCTGACCAACACCGGCAACGTGCTGTTCCACGTCTCCGCCGACCACGCCCACATCCAGAACGTGACGCGCGGAACCTCGCTTACCTGCGACTCCGGCACGAGCCCCAGCTCCTCGATCGCGATCGCCGACATCCCGATCGAAGGCCAGACCACGTTCCACACGGTCCAGCAGGAAAGCGGGCTGCTCGGCGGTAAACCGGTGAAGTTCACGGTGACCTTCAACGGTCACTTCCAGGGCCTCGACGGCAACGGCCACCAACGGGCCGCCGGGACCTACCGCGAGGACGTCGTCTACGAAGACGGCAGCGGCACCGAATGCACCACCGGCACCGTGGCGTGGCCGGCGACCTGGTCCTCACCCTGAGGACGACCGGAGTCGAAGGCGAGCAGCCGGCGCGGGCAATGTGTCCGCGCCGGCCTTCGCTCTGGCCGCTGGTACCGTCAGTCGTATGGCCACGGTGTTCGAGCGCATCGACGAGCATCAGCGCGAGTGGATCGCCGCTCGCGAGCTCTTCTTCGTCGGCACCGCTCCGCTTGCCGCCGACGGCCGGGTGAACTGCTCGCCGAAGGGACCGATGGGGACCTTCCGGGTGCTGGACGACCACACCGTCGCCTACCTCGACATGGTCGGCTCCGGTGCCGAGACCGTCGCCCACCTGCGTGAGAACGGGCGCATCGTGGTGATGTTCTGCGCCTTCGAGGGGGCCCCGCGGATCCTCCGCCTGCACGGTCGGGGCCAGGTCGTCGTCGCCGATGACCCGCGCTTCGAGGAGCTCTACGCGCGCGCCGACTTCGACGCGCCGCATGGGATCGAGGCGGCGCGGCGAGCGGTGATCGTGGTCGAGGTCGAGCGGATCGCCGACGCCTGCGGCTACGGCGTGCCGCTGATGTCCTACGAGGGCGAGCGCGTCCACGCCGAGAAATGGGCGGAGAAGAAGCTGCGGGTCGGCGGCGAGACCGGCATCGCCGACTACATGGTGGAGAAGAACGAGAAGAGCATCGACGGGCTGCCCGCGTTCGACCTCGGCGACCGAGTCGGCTGAGCGTCCCGGCGATCGGCGGCGCGAGGAGCACGCTCAGCGGCGCAGCTCGGCTCCCAGCCGTGCGGCCAGCCGCACTGAGGCCTCGATCTCGACCTTGCGGATCGAGACGCTCTCGACGTTGAGCCCGAACGGGACCCCCAACCGCCGGCAGAACGCCATCAAGTCGACGGCAGTCGCGACCGCCTGCTCATAAGAGGCGCCGAGGGTGTCGTCGGCATAGCGCAGCTCGTTCTCAATCCAGCGCGGGACGGTCACGCCGAGCCACTGGAGGAACTCCAGGGTCTTGAGCGAGCCGCAGACCGAGAAGCTGAAGATGATCGGCACCGGTTCGAGGCTCTGCGCGGCGCACTCGTGGTGATAGTCGGAGATCAGGTTCTTCGCCGCGTTGACGTCGTAGACGATCTGGGTGATGAAGAAGGAGCAACCGGCTGCCTGCTTCGCGATCAGCCGCAGATGCTCGTCGCCCTGGCGCGCGTGTCGCTCGGAGATCGCGACCCCACCGAGCGGCAGCTCCGGCTGCACCTCGTCGCGCAGCTCGTAGGCTCGCGCGAGCGAGGTGAGAGCTTCCTTCCCGCGCGAAGAGGACCCGACGAACACCGTGAGCGCCTGGGACGGAGCCTGCTCCGCCAACCAGGAGCGGAAACGATCCTCCGGGTACTTCCCAACCGCGCGGTAGACGATGGCGGGGACCTCCAGCCGGGCGAGATCACGGGCGAGATAGTCGGCGGGATCCATCGTCGGCAGGAACGGGAACGGGCGCTCGCCGGGATTGCGGTCGCTTTCGTCGTCGATGTCATAGAGGACAAGGCCGTCGATCGCCAACGACCGCAGCCGCTCCAGGGTGATCCGGGCGATCTCCGCCGCCTCCCGTGGGCTGGTCGTCAGTCGCGGCGGCGTAACCGCGAAGAGCAGGAACTCGCCCGAGCGAGCAGCGATGCCTCGTCGCAGATTCACGCGCGAAACGGTAGCCGAGGGCCGGATGGGGCCGAGGCAAACTTCAGAGCCAGTCATTACCGGACAGACCCGCAAATTGGGGGGTTATCCCGAGCCGGCCCCGCCCCCGGCCATTGCTACCCTCCCGGGGTAGGCGCTCCGCCTGCGCGTCACGTCGTCTCTACCGAAGAGGAAAGCGCGCTCTTTGACCACGTTCGAGCGGTTCCCGACCGATCGCGACAAGCCTCGCGATGAATGCGGCGTCTTCGGCGTCTACGCCCCCGGGCACGATGTCTCGCGCCTCGCGTACTTCGCCCTCTACTCGCTGCAGCACCGCGGCCAGGAGTCGGCCGGGATCGCGACCTGCGAGGGCGGCCACATCACCACGCTGCGCGATGCCGGGTTGGTGTCCCAGGTCTTCGACGAGGAGAAGCTGCGGGCGCTGGAGGGCGACATGGCGATCGGCCACGTGCGCTACTCGACCACCGGCGGCGGCTCGTGGGAGAATGCGCAGCCGGTCTGGCGGGACGACGGCCGCGAGGTGGCCCTCGCCCACAACGGCAACCTGACCAACGCGGTCGAGCTGTGGGGTGAGCTGAAGGGGCTCGGGATCGACTTCCGCGGGACGAGCGACTCGGAGATCATCGCGGCGCTGCTTTCGTCCCACGACGGCAAGACGATCGAGGACGCGGTCGAGCAGGTGATGCCGCGGCTCGAGGGCGCCTATTCGACCGTGGTGATGACCAAGCACGCGATCGTCGCCTTCCGCGACCCGCACGGGATCCGACCGCTCAGCCTCGGCAGGCTCGGCGACCGCTTCGTCGTCGCCTCAGAGAGCTGCGCCTTCGACATCATCGGCGCCGAGCTGATGCGCGAAGTCCACCCCGGAGAGCTGGTCAGCCTGACCGAGCGGGGACTGGAGACGCGGCAGGTGGTGAGCGGGGTGCGGCGCTCTTCGTGCGTCTTCGAGCACATCTACTTCTCCCGTCCCGACAGCCGCATGGAGGGCAACGTGCTGCAGCAGTCGCGCGGGCGGATGGGCGAGATCCTCTGGCGCGAGGCGCCGGTCGACGCCGACCTGGTGATCTCGGTGCCCGACTCCGGCAACCCGGCGGCGGCGGGCTTCGCGCGCGCGTCAGGGCTGCCGCGCGATGACGGCTTGATCAAGAACCGTTATGTCGCCCGCACCTTCATCCAGCCCGGGCAGGAGCTCCGCAAACACGGCCTGCGCCTCAAGTTCAACCCGCTGCCGGAGATCGTCGCGGGCAAACGCCTGGTCGTCGTCGACGACTCGATCGTGCGCGGCAACACCACCCGACAGATCGTCGGGATGCTGCGCGGCGCCGGGGCGCGCGAGGTGCACCTGCGGATCTCGGCGCCGCCGATCCGCAACCCGTGCCACTACGGCGTCGACATGTCGACCCGCGAGGAGATGATCGCCCACGGCCGGACGATCGACGAGATCGCCGACGAGCTCGATGTCGACAGCCTCGCCTACCTCTCGATGGACGGCGTCTACGAGGCGATCGGCGGCAGCCCCGAAGACCACTGCGACGCCTGCTTCAGCGGGCACTACCCGCTCGGCGACCCCGAAGAGGCGAACGGCAAATTCGCCCTCGAGGACATCGCCGTGATCCCGGCGAGCTGAGGCGCCAGGCGCCTCCCGTCGCGAGCAGCGGAGCGAGGTGCGCAAAGATCAGGGGCGTGAGCGAATTCCGCATCGTCGTGCTCGCCTCCGGCAACGGCACCAACCTGCAGGCGATCCTCGACCAGCTGCACGGGCGCGACGGCTTCGCGGTCGTCGGGGTCGGCTCCGACAAGCGCGAGGCGCGAGCGCTCGGGCGGGCGCGCGAGGCGGAGGTCGAGACCGCGGTCTTCCCGCGCGAGGAGTTCGCCGACCGCGGCGCGCGCGACCTGGCGATGGGCGACTGGGTGGAGGGACTGGTGCCCGACCTCGTCGTGCTCGCCGGCTACATGCAGCTGCTCAGCCCGGACTTCGTCGGGCGCTTCCGCGACCGCATCGTGAACGTCCACCCCGCGCTGCTGCCCGCCTTCCCCGGGCTCGACGCGGTCGGCCAGGCGCTCGAGGCGGGGGTGGACGTCACCGGCGTCACGGTGCACTTCGTCGACGAGGGCGTCGACACCGGCGCGCCGATCCTGCAGCGCGAGGTCCCGGTGCCCGCGAGCCGCAGCCGCGAGGAGCTCGAAAAGGCGCTCCATGCGGTCGAGCACGAGCTCTTCCCGGAGGCGATACGCACGCTTGCCGGGGGCAAGGCTAGGATCGGGGAAGACGACCTTCGCAGGGTCGCCGACCGATGAGCGACGCCACCGCCGACACCTCCAGCGCAGCCGGCTCCGCCGAGGGCGAGAACGGCGCGATCCGCGTCCGCCGCGCCCTGATCTCCGTCTCCGACAAGACCGGGGTCGCCGACTTCGGCAGGGCGCTGGCCGCGCTCGGGGTCGAGATCCTCTCCACTGGCGGCACCGCGACGGCGCTGCGCGAGGCGGGGGTCGAGGTCACCGACGTCTCCGAGTTCACCGGGCAGGAAGAGATCCTCGACGGGCGGGTGAAGACGCTCCACCCCCGCCTCCACGCGGCGCTCCTGGCGCGGCGCGACGAGCCGGCGCACATGGACGTGCTGGCGGCGGAGGCGATCGAGCCGATCGACCTCGTCGCGGTCAACCTCTACCCCTTCGAGCAGACCGTCGCCGATGAGGACGTCGACCCGCGCACCGCGATCGAGAACATCGACATCGGCGGGCCGACGATGATCCGCGCGGCGGCGAAGAACCACGAAGGCGTCGCGGTCGTGGTCAAGCCGGAGGCCTACGACGCGGTCTGTGCCGAGCTCGAGGAGTCGGGCGGCGAGATCTCCGGGACGACCCGCCACTGGCTCGCCAACGAGGCCTTCGCCCAGACCGCGCGCTACGACGCCGCGATCAGCCGCTGGTTCTCGACTTCGTATGAGGACGAGGACTTCCCGGAACACCTCGCGGTCGCCTACGAGAAGGTGCTCGACCTCTCTTACGGCGAGAACCCGCACCAGCGCGCGGCGCTCTACTCGGAGGCGGGGGCGCGCAGCCACATCCTCTCGCGGGTGCAGAAGCTGCACGGCAAGGCGCTCTCCTTCAACAACGTGCTCGACCTCGACGCGGCGCGCTCCCTCTGTGCCGACTTCGAGCCGCCCGCCTGCGTGATCGTCAAGCACAACAACCCGTGCGGGGTGGCGATCGGTGGAACCCTCGCGGAGGCCCACCGCAAGGCGCGCGCCTGCGATCCGATGTCGGCCTACGGCGGCGTCCTCGCCTTCAACCGGCCGATCGACAAGGAGGTCGCCGAGGAACTCCACGGCACCTTCGTCGAGGTCGTGATCGCGCCGGGCTACGACGACGAGGGCCTCGCGATCATGGAGCAGAAGGAGCCGATCCGGATCCTCTCCGAAGAGGAGCCGCGCCGCACGCCCCCGGGCGAACGCGACTACAAGAAGGTCCTCGGCGGCGTCCTCATCCAGGAGCTCGACGACCAGCCCGACCTGCGCTCCTCGATGGAGGCTGTCACCCAGACCAAGCCGACCGATTCCCAGTGGGACGACATGCTCTTCGCCTGGACCGTATGCCGCCGCGTCCGTTCCAACGCCATCGTGATCGCCAAGGGCGGCGCCACCCTCGGCATCGGCGCCGGCCAGATGAGCCGCGTCGACTCCGTCCGCCTCGCGGTCGAGAAGTGCCGCGAGGCCTTCGGCGCCGAGGCCACCGACCTCCTCGCCGGCTCAGCCCTCGCCTCCGACGCCTACTTCCCCTTCGCCGACGGCCCCGAGCTCGGCATCAAAGCCGGCGTCACCGCCGTCATCCAACCGGGCGGCTCGATCCGCGACGACGAGGTCGTCTCCGCCTGCGACGCCCTCGGCGTCGCCATGGTCTTCACGCACCACCGGCACTTCCGGCACTAGCGCGACTGCCGCCCGCGGCCAGCTGTTCCTTATGCCGGTATATCGGCCATAAGGAACAGCCAGCCGCCTTCGTGGGTGCTGCTATTTCGTCGCGGTGAAGTTGCCCGGGCCCGGGTTGGTGCAGTTGGCGTCGTTGAAGGTGCCGGTTCCATTGATCTCGGTCATCGAGCAAAAGACGCCTCCTCCGAGTGCCTTCGCGCCCCTCATGACCCTGGCGAAATTCCCGGCCCCCGTGACCGTACAGGCCGCGTTGGTGAACTTGCCAGTGCCAGGCACCGCCACTTCTGTGCACATGATGGGTGCTGTGTCCTTCCATGCACCCCCGCCGGTCAGGGCGACGTTGATCCGACCTGTGAGCGTGGCCGCGGATTTGCCGAGGGTCAAGCTACCGCCGGCTGTGGTGTTGATCGCGTTCGAGAATGTGAATCCTTGAGAAGTTCCTTCGACGCCTGTGGAATTGACGGATTCACCGAAGAGGGTTCCTTTGAGGGGGAAGATCCCTTCGAGCGCGCAGCCTTCAAATTCAATGGTGGCCAAGGTCGTGCCCGAAGCTGGAACGAAGCGCTGGAACACCTTTTCGGCGCTGTTTTCTTCCATCCACACTTCGGAATTGAGTGCCGCGGATTCGATCGATCCTCCGGCGACGGAACATCCGGCCGGTTCGTCGACCGTCACCCCGGTGAATTTGATTTTGCCGGTCGCTTTCGCCCTGCCCGATTCATTGAAGATCTTCCCGCCCGGGCACGACACGCCGGTCGCTGTGAGTTTCAGCGGGAGGCCGATGACCGTGGATTCAAGGACAAATCTGCTCGCCCCTTCGTGTTCACCGACCGTGCAGGTGAGCGCCAGCGCGTTGGCTTCCCCACTTGCCAGCACGGTCCCGTTTTTGTACCAGGACCCTTCGGCTTCGATCGCTTTTTCGGCCGTCGCGCTGTTCACAGATGCGACACCGAGCGCAAGGACCACCACCAATGCCAAGCCTGCCTTCTTGAGGCTCATCTCGACGATCTCCTCTCATGAGTTGGCCGAGGGGTTCCCGTCCCGAGCGCCCGGGCGGATGCCCCCCTCGGTTCGAGTCGCACGGCGCCGAGCGCTCAAGTAATGCTTGAGAACCGCGTCGTAATCAAAGAATTGGAGGAGATGTTTCCCAATTCCGATCCTCGCCGGGTGACGAGAGTCAGACGGCAGCGGGCTCGGACCCGGGCGTGGAGACCTTGGTGTCGCCGTCGGGTGGGGCGGTTTCACGAGGCCGCTGCCGAGGCCCGCGACAAGGAAGCCGGGATTGAGGTGGGTCCAGTCGGAGCCCGCGTCCAGGCCCCGCATCAGCAGCAGGCCGGACCGGGCGTTCGACGAACGGAGAGGCGGTGAGCAGGACGGCCTACTGCGTCGCGATCCTGGCCGTCTCGGCATTCGCCGCGGCGAAGCTCTTCCTCGAGCCGAGCGGGGCGTGAGGAGCCGGTGGGCGGGTCGTAGATAAGCTGCCGCGCATGGGAACGTTCGCGGGGAAGACCATGATCGTGTCCGGCGGCAGTCGCGGGATCGGCCTGGCGATCGCGCTGAAGGTCGCCGCCGACGGCGCCAACGTGGCGCTGCTGGCGAAGACCGCCGAGCCGCATCCAAAACTCGAGGGCACGATCTTCACCGCCGCCGAGCAGATCGAGGCGGCCGGGGGCAAGGCGCTGCCGATCGTCGGCGACGTCCGCGACGACGCGATGGTGGAGGGCGCCGTGGCGAAGACGGTGGAGGCCTTCGGCGGCATCGACATCTGCCTCAACAACGCCAGCGCGATCGACCTCCGCCGCACGTCCGACATCAAGATGAAGAGCTACGACCTGATGCAGGACATCAACTGTCGCGGCACCTTCCTGCTCAGCAAGTCCTGCATCCCCCACCTGCGCGAGGCCGAGAACCCGCACATCCTGACCCTCTCGCCGCCGATCAACCTGAACCCGCGCTGGGCCGGCGGCAACCTCGCCTACTCGATCGCCAAGTACGGGATGAGCCTGGTGACCCTCGGGCTGGCGGAGGAGCTGAAGGAGGACGGCATCGCCGCCAACTCCCTCTGGCCGCGCACGATCATCGCCACCGCCGCCGTCCAGAACCTCCTCGGCGGTGACGAGGCGATGCGGCGCTCCCGCTCCCCCGAGATCATGGCCGACGCCGCCGGCGCCATCCTCGCCCGCCCGAGCCGCGAGGCCACCGGCAACTTCTACCTCGACGACGCGGTCCTCGCCGAAGAGGGCATCACCGATCTTTCGGCCTACGGCCCCGCCGACAGCTCCGAGCTCCAGCTCGACATCTTCCTCGACGCCTGACGCCCTCCGGCGGCCGGAGGGCAGGCGACCTCAGCGCCGGTAGACGAGGTGCGTGACGTGCGGGGTGGCGCGGCTCGACGCCGGCTTCAGCTCGACGCCCGCGGCGCCGTCGAAGACACGCTCGCCGTGGCCCGCGACGAACGGGGCGACGTGTAGGCGGAGCTCATCGACGAGGCCGGCGGCGAGGTACTGGTTCAGGGTGCCTGGGCCGCCGGCGATCGAGACGCTCCTCTCCCCTGCGGCCTCGCGCGCCTGCTCGAGCGCCGCCTCGATCCCGTCGGTGACGAAGTGGAAGGCGGTGCCGCCTTCCAGCTCGACGCTGGGGCGGGGACGGTGGCCGAGGACAAAGACCGGCGCGTGGTAGGGCGGGTTCGGCCCCCAGTAGCCCTGCCAGTCGAGGTCCCAGTCGCCCTCTCCGGAGTCGAACATCTTGCGCCCCATGATGTAGGCGCCGGCCTTGGTGATCGCCGCCCGCTCCTCGGCGTTTTCCTCGGCGTGCTCGAACATCCAGCCGTGCAATTGCTCCACGTTCATGTCGCCGAACGGCCGCTCGGCACTCTGGCCCTCGCCCGACCCGAAGCCGTCGAGGCTGATCGTCATGTCGGCGGTTACCTCGGACAAGGTGTCACCAGGCTATCGCTCGACCGTCGCGAAAGAAACCGCCGGTCGGGCCGTCGTCGTCGAGCAGGCACGCCCAGGTGATGCTCCGCGCGCCCTCGGCGACGGGCCGACCGCCGCCGCCCATATCGGTGGCGGTCCAGCCGGGGCAGACGCTGTTGACGAGGACGCCGTCCTCGCGCAGTTCGGCGGCGAGCATCCGGGTGAGGCCGTTCAGCGCCAGCTTCGCGGTGCTGTAGGCGGGAGTGCTGCCGCTCGTCATCTCGGTGATCGACCCGGCGCCGCTGGAGACGTTGACGAGGCGGCCGTGCCCACTCGCCCGCAGGTGCGGCGCGAAGGCCTGCGCCATCCGCCAGGCGCCGAAGAGGTTCGTGTCGAGGTCCCGACGGGCGCGCTCGAGGTCGGCGGTGAGCGCGAGCTGGTCGGTGTCGTAGTCGATCGCGGCGTTGTTGACGAGCACGTCGAGGCGCTCGGTCCGCGCCGCCAGCGCCGCGATATCCGCGGCGTCGTCGATGTCGAGGCGCGCCGGACGCACGTCGCCATCGTCCGCCAGCTCGACGGCCGCCGCCGCGGCGCGCTCCTCGTCGCGCGCCGTGAGCCAGAC
>JBOGYZ010000147.1:0-11167 GCA_050697015.1 Solirubrobacterales bacterium | reverse complement strand
GCTGTGACCTCCATGAGACGCCCAGGACGTGAGGGGTGCGGGGGAGAGCCGGCGCAGGGACGGGCGGAGGTCGGACTCACGTGAGGGCGATACGCGAGAGAAGGCACATCCGCCCGGATCGGCGACGAAGATGCCGGGAACTCCACACTTCCCGCCGTCTTCGGGCGCTTTCCGGGCCCGGAAACCAGGCCTGGAAACGCGCTGCATGCATTGCCAGGGCTATGGCACGGTCAATGCATGCAGCGGGGTCGTGACTGTTGGACAACACACGCGGAAGAGTGGACTTCTCACGCTTTTCGTGGCGGCGTGAGACATGGGTGACGGATCCGTGTCCCTGCCGTCGCTCTCGCGTGACCCTGCGGCGACGATCCCTTGACACTTCCCACAGACCCGGCCGTCTCGGCCACGGGCACAGCCTGCCAGGGCCGTGGACGAGACGGCCCTTCCCTTTCCCGGGCGCCCGCTTCAAGAGGCCACAAAGCTTGCGGGGCGTCAGCCGCCCCGCCTCAGCCGCCGACCCGCGCATCATCGACCGCGGTCGCCGGGAGTTAGTCCCGGATCGACTTCGGGGCGGCGTCGCCGTTCAGCTGCTTTTCCAGCGCCTCCCGAGCCTCCTGCTCGCGTGCCCGCTCGATCGCCCGCTCCTGGGCGAGGCGGGTGATCTGGGCCGCCTGGCGGGACATGATCACGCTGAAGTTGAGCGCCAGCCCGAGCAGCAGCAGGAGGACGATCGAGAAGAGTGCCACGTTGGTGTCGCGGACGCCCATCAGGTCGGCGACGAACTTCAAGAGGCCCGGGAACGCGGCTCCGGCCAGCATCGCCAGGCCGGCGACGAACCAGATCACGCTGTAGCGCTCCTGCAGGCGGTCGCGGCGGATCAGGTCGAGGATCCAGACCATGAAGAGGATCGCCAGCGCGGCGGCGATGATCCGCGTCTGCGCGGTGAGGCTGACGTGGTCGGCCTGCGCGGCGAGGGGCGCGAGCGCTGCCCTCATCGCTCCGCCTCCGCGTGGCGCGGCTTGAACAGGCCGACGAGGATCACGATCAGGCCCTTGAAGATGAAGAAGGCCGAGCGCAGCGGGGTGAGGAAGGAGGTGCCGCCGGTCCGCTCCAGCATCCGCACCGGCACCTCCTCGACCCGCAGCCCCTCGCGGACCGCCATCTGCAGCGACTCGATCTCGGCGAAGTCGGGCGAGTAGTTCTCGCTGAAGAGCTTCATCACGCGGCGGTTGGCGGCGCGCATGCCGCTGGTGGTGTCGGTGAAGCGCTGGCGGGTCGCCAGGGTGAGGATGAAGCGGAAGACGTTGATGCCGATCCGCCGCGACCAGGTCGCCTTGTAGTCCTCGCCCTCCGGCTCGGCGCCGGGCAGCGGCTCCGCCTGCGCCGCGTAGCGGGAGCCGATCACCAGGTCGGCGCGGTCCTCGCGGACCTCGGTCAGCAGGCGGGCGACCTCGGCCGCCGGGTGCTGGCCGTCGGCGTCGAGGTGGGCGCAGAAGTCATAGCCCTGCCGCAGTCCCCAGAGATAGCCGGTCTGCAGCGCCGCGCCCAGCCCCTGGTTGAAGGGCAGGGTGGCGACCAGGACCCCGGCCGCCTGGGCCCGCGCGGTCGTCGTGTCGGTCGAGCCGTCGTCGACGATCAGGATGTCGGCCTCGGGCAGGTGGGCGCGGACGTCGGCGATCACCGCGTCGACCGACGCCTCCTCGTTCCAGGCAGGGATGAAGACGAGAGTCCGCAAGGAGGGCGATTGTTCCATGGGTGCCCGCCGGGAAGAGGGCAGCACCCCGTCTGAGAGGATTGTGTTAGAGACTCTTCATGGCAAGCGGCGACGTCCAGATAGCGCGGTCGCAGCCCGAAACTCCACGCTTCGGTATGCGGCTCTGGCTGACCGGTGCCTTCGCGGCGGTCAGCTTCATCACGGCCGCGACCGTTTACATCTTCGGCGACAACCAGCAGGCGCTGATCGTCGCGCTGCTGATCGGGATGCTCGCCGGGTTCCTGATCGCGGTGGCGATCTCCCACCGGGTGTCGGTCCTGGCGCAGGCCGCGGGGGAGATGGCGAAGGGCTCCTTCGACGCCTCGCTGAACACCCACGGGATCGACGAGATCGGCGACCTGGCGCGCTCACTGGAGATGATGCGCGCCTCGCTGCAGGAGAGCTTCGGCGTGCTGACCGCCGACCGCAACAAGCTGGCGGCGATCTTCGACGGGCTGACCGACGCGGTGATCGTGGTCGACTACGAGGGGCCGGTGCGCTTCTCCAACAGCTCCGCCGGGCGGCTGCTCGGCAAAGGCGGCGAGCCGCCGGAAGTGGTCGAGCCGCAGCTGCGCCGCGCCGCCGAGGTCGGCTTCGCCGCCCACCCGGCGCTGCGGATCGGCGACCGCGCCTACGCGATGACCGCCCGCGCCCTGCCGGACGAGCGCGCCGTCCTCGCGGTGCTCCGCGACCGCACCGACGAGCTCCGCCGCGAGCTCGCCGAAGCTGACTTCATCTCCAACGCGGCGCACGAGCTGCGCAACCCGCTGGCCGGGATGTCGGGGGCGATCGAGGTGCTGCAGAGCGGCGCCAAGAACAACCCGCTCGACCGGGATCACTTCCTCAACCGGCTGGCCGACGACGCCGAGCGGATGAAAGCGCTGACCGCCTCGCTCCTGACCCTGGCGCGGGTGGAGAGCCGCGGCGCGCCGGAGAACGAGGTCGTCGACGTGGCGATCGCGGTGCGCGACGTGGTGGCCGCGGTCGATCCGCCGCCGCGCATCGACCTCGTCGTCGACGTCGAGCAGGACCTTGCCGCGACCGGCGATCCGACTCTGCTGCGGCAGGTGATGATCGGCCTGCTCACCAACGCCTTCAAGAACACGCCGCCGCCGGGGACGGTGACGCTGCGCGGCCGCCACCAGGGCATCGGGGAGGTCGTGCTCGAGGTGATCGACACCGGCACCGGCATCCCGGGACCGGAGATCGAGCGCGTCTTCGAGCGCTTCTACCGGCGCAGCGAGTCGCGCAAGCAGGAGGGCTTCGGGCTCGGTCTGGCGATCGCCCGGCGCATGGTCGACGTGATGGGCGGAAGTATCGGGGCCGAATCCGTCTTGGGTGAGGGGAGCACCTTCTGGGTGCGCCTCCCGCTTGCACAACCGAGCCCGACGCCGGTCGCTTAAGCAATTAGGCGTATAAAGAGCAGGGGGAATGTTTGCGAAAGTTAAAGGAAACATGAGTAGGAGCTACGAAGTGAAGCCAGGCAGATGAGCAGCGGTCGGATCTTGATCGCCGACGACGAGCCGTCGGTGCGCGACTCGGTCGGCTACGCGCTGGCCCAGGAGGGCTTCGAGGTGACGCCGGCGGCGGACGGCGACGAGGCGAGCGACCTGCTCGGCGATGGCATCCCCTTCGACCTGCTGATCCTCGACATCATGATGCCGGGCCCGAGCGGCCTCGACATCTGCCGCGACGTGCGGGCGCGCAGCGCCGTGCCGATCATCGTCCTCACCGCGAAGGACGCGGAGGTGGACAAGGTGGTCGGCCTCGAGGTGGGCGCCGACGACTACGTGACCAAGCCGTTCTCGGTCCGTGAGCTCCTGGGACGGGTGCGGGCGCAGTTGCGCCGGCGCGAGCTCGACCGCTCGCCGATGGCCCAGCAGGTGAAGATCGAGTCCGGGCCGGTGTCGATCGACCTGGTCCGCCACGTCGCCACGGTGCGCGGCGTGCCGGTCAACCTGACCCGCTCGGAGTTCCAGCTGCTCCGCCTCCTGGTCGGGCGTCCCGGCGAGGTCTTCGCCCGCTCCCAGATCATGGAGGAGCTGTGGCAGACCGAGTTCGACGGCGACGAGCGCGCCTGCGACGTCCACATCTCCAACCTGCGCCAGAAGGTAGAGCGCGACCCGCAGAAACCGGAGCTGGTAGTGACCGTGCGCGGCGTTGGTTACAAGTTCAGCGGCGACGAGGACTGACCTGAGGCGATCTGGGGGCGCCTGGCGGTGTCCTCGGTCGCTCGCCTCGGGTCACGCACCTGAGTGCGCTCCCCTCGCCTCGCTTCCCTGCGTCCTTGCCAGGCTGGCCCAGATCGCCTCAGGTCGCGCTTGGGCGGATCAGTGGTCGAGCAAGCGCTGGAGGTCGGCCAGGCGGGTGTCCCACTCGGCGCCGACGGTCGTCAGCCACTGCGCTGCGTCGGCGAGGGGGCGGGGGTCGAGCTCGAAGAGGGACTCGCGGCCGCGGCGGCTCTGCGAGACGAGGCCGGCGCGGCCGAGCGTCGCCAGGTGCTTGGCGACTGCCTGGCGGCTGATCGGCAGTTCGGCGGCGAGCCCGGTCGCGGTGGCGCCGCCGTTCGCGCCGAGCACGGCGACCAGATGGCGGCGGGTCGGATCGGCGAGCGCGGCGAAGACCGCGCCCGCCTCCGCGTCACCGGGCCCGCTCGGTTGGGGGAGAGGCTGCGGCACGGTCGCCTCAGGCGAGGACCAGGCGCACTGCGTTGCGCAGGCGGCCGAGGGGCGCTCCCCAGGTCCCGGCCAGGAGCAGGGGACCGGCGGTGCGGAGCGGCGCGGTCTCGATCACGGTAAGGCGCGTGCGCTCGGCGACCGCGTCCAGGACCAGTTCGACCCGGCTGGGCTGGGCACCGCCTTCGCGGCGCCAGCTCCAGGCCAGCCGTTCGGCCTCCTCGACCAGCTCGACCTCGCCGCGGCGCTCCTCGCCGTCGGCATAACGGCAGACGATCTCGCCGCCCGGTTCGGCCTCGATCTCGACTTCGTCGGCGAGCCACTCGGCCAAGAGCGTCTCCTCGACCAGCGCGTTCCAGACCTCGGTCGGCGCCGCGTCCAGCTCGACGCTACGGCTGACACGCTCGGCGTCGGTCCACTCCACGGTCGGTCCGCCTTCGCTCCTGGGTAGGGTCATAGGGACTGCTCCTCTCGTCTGGAGTACGGATGCGCAACCGAATAGTTGCACACGTGCTAGGCTGGGGAAACGCGCAACCAAATGGTTGCGTATGGAAAAGCACGAAAGCTTCACGGAACACCGAGAAAGAGAGACTGAAATGCCACTGGTCCCGATGGTCGTCGAGCAGACCGCTCGCGGTGAGCGCTCCTTCGACATCTACAGCCGCCTGCTCGCGCAGCGGATCATCTTCCTCGGAGAGCCCGTCACCGAGGAACTGGCCAACCTGATCATCGCCCAGCTTCTGCACCTCGAGGCCGACGATCCCGACAAGGACGTCAGTCTCTACCTCAACTCCCCCGGCGGCTCCGCCTACGCGGGCCTGGCGATCTACGACACGATGCAGTTCATCAAGCCCGACGTGCAGACCATCTGTTACGGGATCGCGATGTCGGCGGGGTCTCTGATCCTCACCGGCGGGGCGAAAGGCAAAAGGATGGCGCTGCCGAACAGCCGGATCCTCATCCACCAGCCCTCGAGCGGCTTCGAAGGCCAGGCCTCCGACATCGAGATCCACGCTCGCGAGGTGCTCGAGCTGCGCGACCGGCTGAACCACATCTACGTCGAGCACACCGGCCAGCCGATCGAGAAAATCAACCTCGACATGGAACGCGACAAATTCTTCAAGCCGGAAGAGGCGCGCGAGTACGGGCTGATCGACCGGGTGATCGAGTCCCACGACTTCACCCCGAACCCGACCGGCTTCCGGGCCGGCGGCAACGGCGACGGCGGTGGCGGCAGCGACGACGGCCCCACCGCCGGGGGCGGCACCGCTTAGTGCGCGCCAGGTGCGACTGAGGCGGACGAAGCGGCGGCCCGCGGAAGGGACGTCGCCGGTGAAACGGCGGTCGCCAAGCAGGCGGCCGCCCGCTTACTTCGCGGTCGCCGGAGTCCAGCTCGATGAGGAGCTCGAGCGGCTGCGCGGGCTGCCGGTCTTCGCCGGCGGCTCGCTGACGAAGAAGCGGCCGGAGCTGAAGGTGCGGCGGGCGAGCACGCGGCCGAATCGGGTCGGCTTCGCGGTCCCCACCGAGCATCGCCTGCAGGTCACGGCCTACCCCGGGATCCGTCCCGGCGACGTGCAGGAGACGTTGCTCCACGAGCTCGTCCACCTGCACGTAGGCAGGGCGCGCGAGGCGCACACCTGGCATGGGCGGACCTTCAAGTCGACCCTGGCGCGGGCGATGGAGGAGGCCTACGGCGTCCGCGGCGTCCCCACCCGGAGCACGCTGCACGGTGCCTATGCCGAGGCGATCGAGCGCCAACGCTCGAAACCGCAACTAGAGCTCGACCTGGCCTGACGGCCACCGTCTGCATTTACCCCCGCTGGGAGGGGTGAATGCAGACACTCAGCTCAGGCGGCGGACGGCCCAGGCGCCGACCGCGGTCGCGGCGCCGCCGCTGAGGATGCCCTGGACGGCGGCGCGGCCCGCGGCGGGATCACGGCCGGCGATGCCGAAGGCGATCGCGTCGCCGAGGTCCACCGCGGTGGCGACGACGGCGGCCTCGCGCAGGCGCCCCCGATCGTCGCGGGCGGCGAGGGTGAGCAGGCCGAGGGCGATGTCGCGACCGCCGGCGATGCGGGCGAGGGCGCGGGCCGACGTGTCGGAGGCTTCGAAGCCGAGGACCTTCAGCGCCGGCCGGGTGGCGAGCACGGCGCCGACCCCGATCGCGATCCGCCCGCCGGCGATCCCGAGCACGGCGGCGCGGGCGAGCGGGTCGGGCTTGCGGCGGCGGCGCGGCATCACGCAAACCTAGTTGGCGCGACCGTTCGGCGCGAACGGGACCCGGGCGCGCGGTCGGGTAATCATGGAGGAATGGCCGAGGGCGACACGATCCTGCGCGCGAAGCACCGACTCGCCGACGCCCTGGTCGGCGAGAAGATCGCCGTCAGCGCGCCCAACCCGCGCGGCCGGGCCGCCGGGATCGAACGCCTCGACGGCCTCACCCTGGAGCGGATCGACGCCCACGGCAAGCACCTCATATTTCACTTCGGCGACCTCGTCCTCCATAGCCACCTGGGGATGAGCGGAGGCTGGCACGTCTACCCGCACCGGGCCCGCTGGCGCCGGCCGCGATCCTCCGCCTGGGCGGTGCTCTCCGGCGAGCGCGCCGACGCGGTCCAGTTCGGCGGCCCGACCCTGCGCGTCCTGCGCGCGAGCCACGTCGCGATCGACCCCCAGCTCGCCCGCCTGGGCCCCGACATCCTCGCGCCCGATTTCGACCCCGGCGCGGTCGTCGACACCTTCCGCGCCGCCGACCAGTCCCGCACCCTCGGCGACGCGCTCCTCGACCAGCGCCTCACCGCCGGCATCGGCAACATCTTCAAGAGCGAGGCCTGCTTCGCCGCCAAGATCGATCCCTGGCGCCCGCTCGCCGACCTCGGCGACGAGGATCTCCGCTTCGTCCTCGAGGCCGCCCGCGAGCAGATGCTCTCCGCGGTCAAGCTCGGCAACCGTCACCGCTTCCGGATCTACAAACACCGCGGCCCCTGCCCCCGCTGCCGCGGCACCGTCCACCACCGCGGCCAAGGCGACGCCAACCGCACCACCTGGTGGTGCGAGCACTGTCAGGTCTGAGCGCCCCATCTATCCTCATCCCATGTCCGGGACGGATCAGGCACAGCGACTGGCCGAGGCGGCGAAGACGGCGCGCGACGCCGAGAGGAGCGGCGATGATGTGACCGCCGCCCGAGAGTGGCGTCGTTACCGCCTGATCGAGGACGCCGCTCGCGACCCGGAGGAGCTTCTCGCCGAGGGAATCGCACTATCCGTTGCGGCCCAGGCGCTCATCAAGCCGGTGCCGTGACCGGTTTCGGCCAGATCCTGGAAGACCTCAACGAGGCCGGGGTCGAATACGTCTTGGTCGGTGGCATCGCGATGATCCGGCACGGCGTGGTTCGGGCGACGCGTGACATCGACGCGGTTTTCGAGCCGACCGAGGAGAACGTGGCCCGGATCCGAGCGCTGATCGGCCGGTGGAAGGCGACGTCAAACGCGTCGACGGCGTCTCCGCTCCCATCTGCTCCCTTGCTGACCTCGTGGTGCTGAAGCGGCTCGCCGGGCGCGAGCGAGATATGGCTGACCTCTCCGACCTCGAAGCCGCCCACGGCGATCTGCCTACGGCAAGTTCTTGACGAAACGGCTGCGGCTGGTCTGCAGCTCGTATCCGGCGGCGGCCCAGAACCCCATCGCGGCGGGCTTGTGAGATTCGGCGATCGCGTTCAGGCGCTTGGCGCCGAGGGCACGGAAGCGCTCCTCGCCGGCCCGGACCAGGGTGGTGGCGACGCCGTGGCGGCGCTGTGCGGGGTCGACGGCGAGCCGGTAGAAGGTCGCGCGCCAACCGTCCCAGCCGGCGATGAGGGTGCCGACGACCTCCCCGTCGAGTTCGGCGACGATCAATGCCTCAGGATCTCGCTCCAGGAGGCCGTGCACGTCCTCGGCCGATTCGGTGCTGGACGGCGAGGCCTCGGCGCGGCGCCAGAAGTCGAGCAGCGCTTCGACGTCGTCGGCGCGGCCGGTGCGGAGCAGGGAGGAGGAGCGGTCCTTCATGGGCGAGCCGACGAGGCTATCGAGGGTTGCCAGGCGGGGATCCGTGTCGGCCAACCTCGACTCGGGCGACTCGACCCCGACCTATACGGTGCCGCTGACGATCCAGGACATCCGCGGCACCGGCGCGGGTGGAACGCGACGGTCACCACCGGTTACCTACCCTGTCGCGGTTCCGGCCGGGGCGGGACCGCCGACCGCTGTCAAGTTCTACAACGCTGCGGCGGCCACCGGCAAAGGCCTCTTTACCGTCACGCCAACGGTCTCTGGGTCGTGCCGCAGAACAGCTTCGTCGGGACCTACACCAGCACTCTGACCATCTCGGTGGTCAGTGGCCCGTAAGAGCCGAGGGCAGGGGTGCTGGCTCGCGAGAAATTCGCACCTCAGCATCATGTTTACGGTCGGGGGCCTGAGGAGGAGGTAGGGTCGCTTGTACCGATAGCTACGAAGGGGAGAAACGATGGCAACTGGCGAAAACGCCGCGATCGTCCGCCGCGCCTATGAGGCCTTCAACACGGCCGACATGGAGACGCTCACCGAAACCTTCGACGAGAGCGCCTCGTGGCACACGCCGGGACGTGGCTCCTTTTCCGGCGACCGCAACAGCCGCGACGAGACCCTTGCCTTCTTCGGCCGGCTGGGACAGGAGACTGGAGGGACCTTCCGGGCCGAATTGCTGCACATGGCCGAAGATGACGAGGGCCTCGTCGTCGGCATCCAGACCAGCACCGGAGACCGAGACGGCAAGCACCTGGAGGTCGGCAACTGCATCGTCTTCGAGCTCGAGGACGGCCGGATTACCGACGGTCGGGAGCACTTTCACGACCTTTACGCTTGGGACGAGTTCTGGTCATAGTGAGCTGGACCAGATTTACCGACCCACCACCTCGCCGGTGGTAGTGTCGCCAAAGGGCCACCTGACGTTACAAGCCTTCTAATCGGCGGTCCGACCGAGGAGCTTCATCGGATGTCCCCGCCGTCCCGCCCCCGTGGCACCCCGAAGGTGGACGATCAAGGCTCCTCCGAGGCCGATCAGACCCTTGCCGACGCCGACCAGACCAGCGCGGACACCGATCAGAGCCTGTCCGACCGCGATCGCGCCGCGGCTGCGGTCGATCAGGACGTATCCGACCGCGAGCAGGCGGTCGCCGATCGGTTCATCGAGACCGCCCGGCTGACCGGCGATGCCGGACGGCTCGCCGAGTACGAACGGGCGCACGCCGAGCGCGACGAGGGGACGATCTCGCGTGCGGCGACGGCAGCCGTTCGGGCACTGATCTCCGGCGAGCGCGATGAGCAGGCGGAACGCCGCGACCAAAACGCCCGGGCCCGTGACCAGACGGCGACCAGCCGTGACCAGCTCGCCGACCTCGCCGATCGCGAAGCCGAGGATCTGGCGCTCGGTGTCGGCAACGTCAACGGCCGGGCCCGGAACGCCTTCGAAGCGGCGGCCTCGGCACGCAGCCTCGCCGCCGCGGCCCGAGCCCGCGCCGCCGCCGATCGTGAGAACGCGGCCCGTGACCGCGCCGCCGCGGCGGGGGACCGGATGTTTCTGCGCGCCGAGATGGAGCGTTCGCACCTCGATGAGCTGACCGGCGCCTATCGCCGCGGCCTCGGCGAAATCCTGCTCCGCCACGAGATGCGTCGGGCCGATCGTCAGGGTGGCGAATTGACCCTGATCTTCATCGATGCGGACAACTTGAAGCAGACCAATGCCCGCTTCGGCCACGCCGCCGGTGACAACCTTCTGCGGCGGATCTTCGATGGCGTTCAGGCCCAGCTGCGCTCCTACGATCCGATCGTCCGCTGGGGCGGCGACGAGTTCGTATGCACGATATCGGGGATCTCGACGGCCGAAGCGCAGGCGCGAATCGAGACCGCGCAGGCCGATCTCAATTTGCTCGAACCGCCGGTGTCGATGACCTTCGGCCTTTCGATGATGGAACCGAACGAGACCCTCGCCGCTCTGATGAGTCGCGCCGACGGCGCTCAGCGCAATGCGAAGCAACAGAAGCGCCGGTCCGGAGCCTGAGCGGTCCCCGCCCGCCAAGACTGTGGCGAGTCGTGCGCTGCCTATGCACGTCGGGTATCGCTTGCCAGTGCTTTCTGGCAAGGAGATCGCGGTGCCGGTTGAGGGGGAGGAGGGGGCTGCGGCGATCGAGCTCGCCGAGCGGGAGCGCCTACTCGATCGCCGCCAAATCGAGATTCTCGGCCGCCTTACCGACCTGGTTGCCTTGCGCGACCCCGAGACCGGCGTTCATTCCGGGCGAATCGGGGCCTACTCGGCCCGCCTTGCGCGGGCGTCCGGGCTTCCCGCGCAGCGGGCGGGCGACATCGGCCTTGCCCACGCCTGCACGATGTCGGCAAGCTGGCGATCCCTGACGCGATCGCCCATACCACCGCCCGGTCTCGGCTGGGAAGGCGCTGAAGGTGCTGTTGGCCGAGCGCGGCATGAACATGACCAACTCCTCCTCGACTGCTTCAGGAAAGTCCTTCCCTCGATCCTCGATCTTCGTCGGGACGGGAGACTCAGCCCTCCGACTCGATCACGGCTTCGGCGATCCCGCGCGGGCGCCCGGACCGGACCCAGAACCAGTAGAGGACGGCGGCGATCAGCGATGCCGCCGCCAGAGAGGCGATCGGGTCGCCGCGCAAGAGATTGACGATCAGGGTGAAGGCGACCAGGACGGCGCCGATG
>JBOGYZ010000146.1:0-2819 GCA_050697015.1 Solirubrobacterales bacterium | reverse complement strand
GCCACAGCCTGCCAGGGTCGCCACGAGACGCCCGGGGGGCAACTCGGACGGGCGCAGGGGCCGGGACAACGGCCGTCCCTCGGTGGAATCCCCTTCTAGGCGCCGCCTCGGTCGCGTTGCGGGTAGGCGACAAGGGCCGGCCCCCCCGGACCGACCCTTGCTCTCCCGCCGTAAACTTCGATCTATTGGATGTGGACGCCGGAGATCGCGCGGCTGATGACCAGACGCTGGATCTCGGAGGTGCCCTCGAAGATGGTGTAGATCTTGGCGTCGCGGGACATGCGCTCGACCGGGAACTCGCGGGTGTAGCCGTTGCCGCCGAGGATCTGGATCGCCCGCTCGGTGGCCCAGACGGCGACCTCGCCGGCCTTCAGCTTTGACATCGAGCCCTCGGCGTTCTCGAACTTCTTGCCGGTGCGGCCCATCCAGGCGGCGCGCCAGACCAGCAGGCGGGCGGCGTCGATCTCAAGCTTCATGTCGGCGAGGGTGAAGGCGATCGACTGGTTCTCGATGATCGCGCGGCCGAACTGGCGGCGCTCTTTGGCGTACTCGAGCGCGTACTCGTAGGCCGCGCGGGCGATCCCGAGGGCCTGGGAGCCGACCACCGGCCGGCTCGACTCGAAGGTCTGCATCGCCGCCTGCGATTTCGATTTCTTGCCTTCGCGCACGCGCGCCAGGCGTTCGTCGAGCTTCTCTTTGCCGCCCAACAGGCAGGAGCCCGGGACGCGGCAGTCGTCGAGGTGGACGTCGGCGGTATGCGAGGCGTGCAGGCCGTGCTTCTTCACCTTCGCGCCCTGCTCGCAGCCTGGCGTCCCCGGTGGGATCACGAAGGCGGCATGGCCACGTGAGCCGAGCTCACGGTCGACCGAGGCAATCACCACGTGGACGTTGGCGATGCCGCCGTTGGTCGCCCAGGCCTTCTGGCCGTTGATCACCCACTCGTCCTTGCCCTCGTCGTATTTGGCGGTGGTGCGGATCGCCGAGACGTCGGAGCCGGCGTCCGGCTCGGAGGCGCAGAAGGCGGCCACCTTGACGTCGTCGGGCGTGCCGAAGCACTGCGGGATCCACTCCCCCATCTGCTCGGGCGTCCCCTGCCCGAAGATCGCGGCGACCGCGAGCGACGTGCCCATGATCGCCATGCCGATGCCGGCATCGCCCCAGAAGAGCTCCTCGTTGGCGATCGGCAGCGTCAGTCCGGTCTCGTCGGCCCAGAACTGTCCCAGGCCTTCGAAGCTGTAGAGACCGATCTTGGCGGCCTCCTGGATCACCGGCCACGGCGTTTCCTCGCGCTCGTCCCATTCGTGGGCGGCGGGCCGGACGACTCCCTCGGCGAAGCCGCGCACCCAGTCCCTGATGTCCTCCTGGTCCTGGGTCAGCTCGATCGTGAAGCCACGGCCCTCGGCAGCGACCGGCGGCTCGCCGGCCAGACCGCTCAGGATCTCGTCCGAGTCCGCCTCGGGAACAGTGGTGGCGTCACTCACGGCCGGGCATGTTACACCAATCCGTGTCGCGGTTTTCGGACTGCCGTCCGAACTCCCGGGGTGCAGAGGTTGAATGCTGGCCGGGGACGGGCGTGCTCCCGGCCGGTGCGGCAGTCCTAGCTAGGTGTAGTTCCTCACCACGTTGTTCATCCGGGCCTCCTTGAAGGCTGGGGGTGCTGACCCACCCAGATCAAGGAGGACCCGGATGAAGCTCCACGCTAACGCCCGCACCTGCCCGGACTCCCGCCGACTGCTGGTCAGGCGCATCGAAGACGAAGGCTGGGCGCTCACCCCGGCGGCCGAGGCCGCCGGGGTGAGCGTGCGGACGGCGAGGAAGTGGCTCGCCAGGCGGCGGGCCGAGGGGCAGGCGGGCCTGCTCGATCACAGCTCCGCCCCGAGACGACGACCGACGCGGCTCCCTGCCGACCGGCTCGAGGCGGTGGCGGCGTTGCGGCGGCTGCGGATGACCGCCGCCGAGATCGCCGAGGTACTGGGGATGGCGCTCTCGACCGTCTCGCGATGGTTGAAGAGGATCGGCCTCGGTCGCCGGTCGGCCCTGACACCGACCGAGCCGCCCAACAGCTACGAGCGCAAGCGTCCCGGGGAGCTGGTCCACGTCGACGTGAAGAAGCTCGGACGGATCCGGGGCGGCGCCGGAAAACGCGTACGCGGCGGGGAGCGCGGGCATCACAACCGGCAGGAGCGCGACGCCGCGGGGGTCCGCCGCAACACGGTCGGCTGGGAGTTCGTCCACGTCTGCGTCGACGACGCCACCCGTCTCGCCTACGTCGAGGTGCTGCCCGACGAGAGGGCCGCCACCGCCGTCGGCTTCCTGCGCAGGGCGGTCGCCTGGCTCGCCTCGATGGGCGTCACGGTCGAGAGGGTCCTCTCAGACAACGGCGCCTGCTACCGCTCGGCGCTCCACGCGCAGGCGTGCCGCCGGATCGGGATCCGCCACCTTCGCACCCGTCCCTACCGGCCACGCACCAACGGCAAGGCCGAGCGCTTCATCCAGACGCTGACCAACGGCTGGGCCTACGGAGCGATCTACGGCTCCTCGGCGGAGCGCACCGCGGCACTGCCGGGGTGGCTCGACCACTACAACTTCAGGAGACCGCACGGCTCCCTCGGCCACAGGCCGCCCGCCGCTCGGCTCGCCGAGCTGGAACAACGTCCTTGGTAACTACACCTAGTTGCGCCTGGGCGTCTCATGGAGGTCCTGGCAGGCTGTGACCGCCATGAGACGCCCAGGACGTGAGGGGCTCGTGAAACATCCGGCACAGGGACGGCACGAAGTCGGACTTCCGTGACTTCCTCGACGGCCCAGAACCCAACCCC
>JBOGYZ010000145.1:0-8983 GCA_050697015.1 Solirubrobacterales bacterium | reverse complement strand
GTGGAGGAGTGGAGGCCGCCGAGACCCGGCGGCTGGTGACGTGCGCCGGTGCTAAGCGTGCACGGGGCGCCGGGAGGCGCGGGCATCCTCGACGGAGCGGACCTTGACCGGGGCTCCGCCGGAATGGAGGGAACGCTCGAGGGCTTCCAGGCCGAGGACCACTTCGAGGCCCAGTCGGGCGTTGGAGCGCGGCTCGGTGCCCTGGCGGATGGCGGAGGCAAAGTCCTTCAGCTCGAGCGCCAGGGGCTCTGCGGCCGCGATCTGCGGGGCGACCATGTCGCCGGTGCGATAGGTGAGGCGGTACTCGCCGAAGTTGGCGGGCGGCTCGGCGAAGTCGAGGCCGCGGTCGTAGACGCGGACCGAGTCGTCGGCGGCGGTGTCCTCGTACTGGACCATTTTGCGCGAGCCGACGACGACCATCTGGCGCATCTTGCGCGGCGCCAGCCAGGAGACCTGGACGTTGGCCTGCACGCCGCCCTCGAACTCGAGGGTCATGAAGGCGGTCTCGTGGACGCCGTCCTGGTAGACGCTGCGGCCGTTCGCACTGACCTCGAGCAACGGCTTGCCCAACCAGTGAAGGAGAATCGAGAGATCGTGCGGGGCCAGGTCGAGTACGACGCCGTCCTTTTGGTAGAGACCGAGGTTCATCCGCGAGGAGGTGATGAAGTAGACCTCGCCGAGCTCGTCGCCCTGGATCAGGTCGCGGACCTTGTTGACCGACGGGCTGTAGACGAAGGTGTGCCCGGGGAGCAGCACGCGGTCGCGTTCCTCGGCGAGCGCGACCAGGCCGGCCGCTTCGTCACCGGTGCGGGCGAGCGGCTTCTCCACCAGCACGTGTTTGCCGGCGTTGAGCGCGCGGCTGACGAGGTCGAAGTGGGTGTGCGGCGGGGTCGCGATCGCGACCGCCTCGATCCGCGGGTCTTCGAGCGCCGCATCGAGGTCGGGTTCGGCCCAGATGCCGGGGTGGCGGCGGCGAAAGTCGGAGATCCGGCCCTCGTCCTGCTCGCAGAGTCCCATCATCCGGAAGTCCGGGCTCTCGACCACGTTGCGGACGATGTTGGGGCCCCAGTAGCCGTAGCCGACCACCAGCGTGCCGATCGTTCCCTGCGGGTTCATGCCACTCCCTTTCGGCCGAGAACCGCCCTGGGCGTCCGCGCGAGGATCGCGAGGTCGCCGAGGAACGAGCGGCTTTCGGCGTAGTCGATATCGAGACTCACCATTTCCTCGTAGGTGCGTTGGTTGCGGCCGCTGACCTGCCAGAGGCCGGTCAGGCCCGGCTTGACGGCGAAGCGCTTCGAGTACCAGGCCGGGTAGGACTCGACCTCGTACGGGATCGCCGGGCGCGGCCCGACCAGGCTCATGTCGCCGAGGACGACGTTGAAGAGTTGCGGCAGCTCGTCGACGCTCCAGCTGCGGATCCGCCGGCCGACCGGGGTGATGCGGTCGTCGACGGCAAGCTTGTAGAGGGTCTCGCCTTCGTCATTGCCGCCGTTCTCGGCATCGGCTTCGGCCTGGGACGCCGCCGCGTCGTCGGTGCCGATCAGCGCCGAGATGTACTGGCGATGGCGCTCCTCGTCCGCGTCGAGGCGCATGCTGCGGAACTTGTAGACGGTGAACTGCCGTTCGCGGTAGCCGACGCGGCGCTGGCGGAACATCGCCGGGCCGCGGCTGTCGAGGCGGACGGCGACGGCGATGCCGATCATCACCGGCAGGAAGAGGAGGATCAGTGCCGAGGCGGCGACGAGGTCGAGACAACGACGCGCGAACGCGCCCACCGGGCTGTCCGCGGTGACCATCGTCCGTCCGGCGCTTAGGTCGTAAGCCTCCATACATTTAGGAAACGGCGGGTCCGCGCCTCCACTTCCGCGCCGCGCCGAATGAGACCCGATCCGGGGGTGGAAAAAAGGCCTAGGCGAAGCTCCGCGGGAATTTCAGTCGCGCCCCTATATATGGAGCGGCTCCGGCCGTCGAGGAATTCCGCGAACCCCGCGCAAGGGACGGGTGCCGTCCCGCGTTTGTCTGCTGTATGGCACCCCGGATACTTTCAATCATCGGTTCCCGTCCCGAGATCGTGCAGGCGGCTCCGCTCGCCCTCGCCTTCTCCGACTGTGTCGAGGAGATCCTCGTCCACACCGGGCAGCACTACGACCCGCAGATGTCGGACCTGCAGATCGCCGACCTGAAGCTGCCGCTTCCCGAGTACAACCTCGGGGTCGGCTCGCTGCCGAACAGGACCGGCGTCGAGGTGGCGCAGCAGCGGATCGCCAAGGTGATCGAGCGCGAGCGGCCCGACGCGGTCCTCGTCCGCGGCGACACCAACGCGACGCTGGCCGGCGCCCGCGCCGCCGTCGACGCCGGGGTGATGTTGCTCCACGTCGAGGCCGGCCTCCGCAGCTACCGCGACGACATGCCGGAGGAGGCCAACCGGATCGAGACCGACGGTCTCTCCGACGCGCTCTTCGCCCCCTGCGAGCACGCCCGCGAGGTGCTGGTCCGCGAAGGGGTCGACGGCGACATCTTCGTCACCGGCGACCCGCTCGCCGACGTCCTGCTCTCCACCCGCGATCGCCTGCCCGAGAGCGGCGAGAAGGGCGAGTACGTGCTGGCGACCGCCCACCGCAACTACAACACCGACTCGCCCGAGCGGTTGAACGCGGTGCTCGACTGCCTCGCCGCCGCCGAGCGGCGCGTGATCTTCCCCGTCCACCCGCGCACCCGCAAGAGCATCGAGGCCTGGGGCCTCCAGGTGCCCGCCAACGTCGAGGTGCGCGACCCCGTCACCTACACCCAGATGCTGGCGCTGGAGCGCGACGCGGTCGCGATCGCCACCGACTCCGGCGGCGTCCAGCGCGAGGCCTACCTCTGGGGTGTGCCCTGCGTGACGATGCGCGAGGAGACCGAGTGGATCGAGACCGTCTCGACCGGCTGGAACACCTTGGTCGGCGCCGACGCCGCCGCTTTCCGCGCGGCGATGGCGAAGCCGGCCCCGGCGGAGCGCCCACCGATCTTCGGCGACGGCAACGCCTCGCAGAAGATCGCGAGCGTCTGCCTGTCACTGCTGGAGAAAGAACCGAGTCGGGAGCGGAGCTATGTCTGAGCGTCTACGCGTTGGCGTCATCGGCTGCGGGGTGATGGGCGGTTTCCATGTCCGCAACTACCTGAACCTCGACTGCGCCCGACTGGTCGCCGTCGCCGACCCCTCGCCGGCCTCGCGCAAGCGGGCACTGGGCGAGACCCAGGTCCTCGAGTACGACAACTGGCGCGATCTGATCGAGTTCGGCGCCGACAAGCTCGACGCCGTCTCCGTCGCCTGCCCCTCGGAGCTGCACGCCGAGGTCGCCTTGGAGGCCCTCGCCGCCGGGCTCCACGTGCTGGTCGAGAAGCCGATCGCCACCAACCTTCCCGACGCCCTGCGGATGCGCGGCGCGGCGCTCGAGGCCGGCCGCAAGCTGATGGTCGGCCACGTCGAGCGCTTCAACCCGGCGATCGCGAAGCTGCGCAGCCTGGTGGCCGAGGAACGGCTCGGCCAGATCTATCGGGCCCACACTACCCGGGTCGGACCGCTGCCGACGCGGATCCAGGACACCGGCGTCGCGATCGATCTCGCCACCCACGACCTCGACGTGATGCAGCACGTGCTCGGCACCTCGATCGGCGAGATCTACGCCGACGGCGGCCGCTTCATGCACTCTTCGCAGGAGGACCTGCTGACCTGCCTGGTGCGCTTCAACGCCACGGCGGGTTCCGACGTCGGTGCCCTCGGGCTGCTCGACGTGAACTGGCTGACCCCGGAGAAGACGCGTGAGATCGCGCTGATCGGAGAGAACGGACTGCTCCGCGCCTCCTACATCACCCAGGACGTCTGGTTCGTCGAATCCTCGACCGCGCCGGTCCACTGGGACGGCCTCTCGATGCTGCGGGGCGACGGCGAGGGTGCCGCGGTGCGGTTCTCGCTGACCAAGGCCGAGCCCTTGGCCGCCGAGCTCCGCGCCTTCTGCCGCTGCGTCCTCGACGACACCCCGGAGCCGATCTCCGCCCACGATGGCGTCAAGGCGCTGGCCGCGGCGCTCGCCGTGCGCGAGTCGGCGGCGGTGCGGCGTCCGGTTGAACTGCTCGACATCCCTGCCCCTCGACCAATGGCGGTTGCCGCATGATTCGCTTCGTCATCCCGGCCTACAACGAGGCCGAAAACGTCCCCCGGCTCCTCGCCGACCTGGCGCCCGTCGCCCGGAACCTCGGCGCCCGCGTCATCTTCGTCGACGACGGGTCCACCGACGGCACCGCCGACGTGATCCGCGAGCACGCTCGCGACCTCCACTTCGCGATCGTCTCCCACACCGTCAACCGCGGGCTGGGGACGGCGATCAACACCGGCATCCGTGCCGCGCTCGGCGAGTCCTCCGACGACGACGCGATCGTCACCTTGGAGGCCGACACCACCTCCGACCTCTCGGATCTGCCGAAGATGATGGAGGAATTCGACAAGGGCGCCGACATCGTCCTCGCCTCGGTCTACGCGCCGGGCGGCGAAATCATCGGCGTCGCCGGCTGGCGCCTCGCCGCCTCGAAATCGGTCTCCAACACCTTCCGTTACCTCGGCGGCCTGCGCCAGATCCACACGCTCTCCTCGCTCTACCGCGTCTACCGCGCCGGGACCCTCCGCCGCGCCGCCGACACCTACGGCTACTTGCTCGTCCGCGAGCCCGGCTTCGCCGCCAACGTCGAGCTGCTGCTGAAGCTCTACAACGCCGGCGCCACCGTGACCGAGGTGCCGACGGTGAACGACTGGCGGACCCGCAAAGGCGTCTCGAAGATGCAGCTGAAACCGACCGTGATCGCCTACGGGCGGCTGATGGCGGCGCACCTCGTCGGGCGGATCCAGCCGCCGCCGGTCTCGCCGCTGGCCGAGGCAACCGCCTCGTTCGCGGTGCCGAAGGCGCAGCCCAGGTTGGAGGCCGTCGAGGCACCGCCCGGCGCCGCCGCGCAGGCCCGCTGATGGCGGCGCAGACCCGGATCGGCGTCGTCGGCGGCGGCGTCCTCGGCACGGTCCTGGCGCTGCGCCTGGCCGAAGCCGGCGCCGCGGTGACCTTGCTCGAGCGGGGGAGCTCGATCGGCGGCCTCGCCTCCACCTTCGACTTCGGCGGCCACCAGGTCGACCGCTTCTACCACGTGATCACGCCGGCCGACAGCCGCATGATCGCGATGGCGGAGGAGGTCGGCCTCGGCGACCAGCTCCGCTTCAACGGCGTCGGCGCCGGGTTCTACGCCGACGGCGAGATGCACGACTTCAACGGGGTCGCCGACCTGCTGCGCTTCGCGCCGCTCTCGCCGCCCGCCCGCCTGCGCCTCGGCTGGTTCGTCGCCCAGTGCCAGTTCCGCGGCAGCCCGGAGAAGCTCGACGGGATCCCGCTCGAGGACTGGCTGCGGCGGCAGTGCGGCAACCAGGTGGTGGACCGGATCTGGAAGCCGCTGCTCGCCACCCGTTTCGACGGCGACCCGTCCGGCCTGCCCGCGACCTACCTCTGGGCCCGCACGCGGCGGATGTCCGGGGCGCGCGACAAAAAGACCGACGGCGAGGCGATGGGCCACATCGTCGGGGGTCATCAGCGCCTGATCGACGCGATCGCCGACCGTGCCCGGAGCCTCGGGGTGGAGATCATCACCGACGCCCCGGTGAGCGGCCTGACCACCGACGCCGATGGTGCGGTGACCGGCGTCGAGCTCGACGGCGAGACTCACTACTTCGACCTGACGATCCCGACCCTGCAGCCGCCGGCCCTGCGGTTCCTGCTGCCGGTGCGCCACCAGGCGCTGCTCGCGCCCTACCCGGAGCGCTGGCTCGGCTGCGTCTGCGTGATCGTGAAGGTGAAGCGCTCGCTGCTTCCCTACTACGCGGTGAACATCGTCGAGGACACGCCGCTGACCAGCGCGATCGAGACGACGCAGGTGGTCGGCACCGACCACACCGACGGCCACACCCTCGTCTACATGCCCAAGTACTGCGCCCCCGACGCTCCCGAGCAGTCGGAGGACGACGAGTCGATCTATCGTCGCTTCACCGACTACCTGGCGAAGCTCTCGCCCGGCTTCAGCCGCGACGAGGTCGTCGACTGGACGGTGCAGCGGGCGAAGCTGGTCGAGCCGGTCCACCAGCTGCGGGCCGATCGCGGGCCGCTGGAGATGGCGCCGATCTGGCCTGGGGTCGAGGGCCTGGCGCTCGCCTCCAACGCCCAGATCTACCCTTACCTCTTGAACGGCGACTCGGTGATGGGCTTCGCCGAAGGCGTCGCCGCCGAAGTGGCCGAGCGCCTCGAGCTCGGCACCGCCGCGCCGCCGGTGCCGGGGCATGTACCAGGTTGAAGCTTCCAAGGCGCTGCTGAAGCCGCGCCTCTGGCTCCGTCGCCCTGAATCGCTGCGGGTCTCCCGCAACGTGGTGATGCTGGGGATGACCAGCATGCTCACCGACGTCTCCTCGGAGATGGTGGCGACGATCCTGCCGATCTACCTTGTCTTCTCGCTCGGCGCCAGTCCGCTGGCGCTGGGGGCGATCGACGGCACCTACCGCGGCGCCGCCGCGCTCGTCCAGGTCGCCTCCGGCTTCGCCTCGGACCGCTTCCGTCGGCACAAGCAGGTGGCGGAGACGGGCTACGCTTTCTCCGCGGTAGGCAAGGTGGCGCTGGTCGCCGCCGGGAACTCGATCGGCGGGATCGGGGCGATCGTCGCCTTCGACCGGATCGGCAAGGGGATCCGCACGGCGCCGCGCGACGCGCTGATCTCGCTCTCCAGCACCCGCGACAACCTCGCGACCTCCTTCGGCGTACACCGCGCACTCGACAGCGTCGGCGCGTTCCTCGGGCCGCTGGTGGCCTTCGGCATCCTGCTGGTGGCGCCGGCCCGCTTCGACGCCGTCTTCTTCGTCTCGACGCTCTTCGCCTTCCTCGGCCTCGCCGTCCTCGTCCTCACCGTGCAGGGCAAGCCCTGGCGGGCGCCGCGCGAGGAGACGACGCCGCCGAGCATGAAGCGCGCCGCCGGCCTCCTGCGCGAACCGAAATTCAACCTGCTGCTGCTCGCCGCCCTGATCCTCTCGCTGACCAGCGTCTCCGACGCGCTCATCTACGTCGGGCTGCAGCGCAAGATCGACTTCGACCCCGCCGTCTTCCCGCTGCTCTACGTGGTCACCGCGGTCGCCTTCATGGTGCTGGCGATCCCGATCGGACGGCTGGCCGACCGGGTCGGCCGGGTGCCGGTGCTGCTCGGCGGCTTCGCGATGCTCTTCATCGACTACGCGGCGCTGATGTCGAACCACCTGGGCTACGGCATGCTGATCGTCTGCCTGGTCGCGCTCGGCGCCTTCTTCGCCTGCAGCGAAGGGGTGCTGACCGCGGTCGCCGGCGCGGCGCTGCCGGACGATCTGCAGGCGAGCGGGATCGGGATCCTGATCACCGTGGTCAGCATCGGCAACCTGGTGTCCTCGGTGGCGTTCGGCGCCCTCTGGCTTACGCTCGGCCTCCAGCAGGCGGTGATCGTCTTCGCCGCCGCCCTCGCCCTCGCCCTCTTGATCGCGGCGCCGCTGCTGGTACGGTCGCAGCGCTCCGCCCTGCATGGGTAGCCGAAACGCCAAGATCCTCATTGCCCTGGTCGTCCTCTGCGTGGTCGGCGGGGGCGTCTACGTCGCCGTCGCGGCCACCGGACCGAGCGGCACCGAAACCGACCAGCAGCCGGTCGCCACCGACGTCCTCGCCGGGGCGGACCTGCTGGTGCGGGCGGTCGACCCGAAGCAGCCGACCCTGAACGGCGGCGTCTTCGAAGTCGATGACGGCAAGGTCCACCGCGGCGGCGACCTCAGCTGCGAGCGCGTCTACTACGCCGCCGGCGGCGGCATCTGCATGGGCGTGGCGCCGTCGGGGGTCGACTACACCGGGACGGTCTTCAACGAAGCGATGGAAGGCGAGCACACGATCCCGCTGCAGGGCCTGCCCTCACGCGCCCGGGTCTCCGAGGACGGGAAATACGGCGCGATGACCGTCTTCGTCACCGGCGACTCCTACCTCGAATCGAGCACCGCCTTCTCCACCCGCACCTACATCGTCGACATGGCGACCGGCAAGGTGGTGAACCAGCTCGAGCAGTTCGAAGTGACGAAGGACGGCAAGCCCTTCGAAGCCGTCGACTTCAACTTCTGGGGCATGACCTTCGACCCGACCGACTCCGATCGCTTCTACGCGACCCTGGGGGCGGGCGACCACCACTACCTGGTCGAAGGCAGCATCGCCGGCGAGGAGATGAAGGTGCTCCGCGACGGGGTCGAGTGCCCGTCGCTCTCCCCGGACGGTAAGCAGGTCGCCTACAAGTCCCGCCTCGGCCACAGCAACCGCTGGCACATCCGCGTCCTCGACGTGGCCACCCTGAAGGACCACGCCGTCGCCGAGACCCGCTCGGTCGACGATCAGGCCGAGTGGCTGAACGACACCACGCTCGCCTACTCCGACGGCACCAACGTCTACACCGTCCCGTCCGACGGCAGCGGCGAAGAGCAGCTCCTCGTCCGCGATGCTTCGTCGCCGGTACGCCTTGAAGAACCGCTGATCGGGGGCGAGGGGTAGTTCGGGGGTGCGGGGAGTGGCGGAAGGCTCAGGAGAGCGCCACGGATCCGTCACGGAAGTGCGTCCTCGTGACGGAGATGCCGAGAACGTCACCCTTCCTCCCGACTTCTTCAGACGTTACGAACACGTGACCACGGTTTGACCCCCTATGGGGTGGAAAACCCGTGCAGCGCCTTTTGGAGCCCTGATTTCGGCCCTCAGAGGGCCGGAAAGTGTGACGTTCCCGGCATCTTCGTCACCGACCGGGTCTCCGCGGCCTCACTCTCGGGCTAAACCGTCACGGAAGTCAGACTTCGTGTGGGCCTTCCGTCACACCCCCGACCCCTTCACGCCCCGGGCGTCTCGGACCCGGCCACAGCCTGCCAGGGCCGGGTCCGAGA
>JBOGYZ010000144.1:0-3866 GCA_050697015.1 Solirubrobacterales bacterium | reverse complement strand
GTAGAAATCGTCCCGTTCGTGGGTGAGGAGGTGGGCGAGGTCGACGCCGATGCCGCCGCCGCCGACGATCGCGACGCTCCGCGCGTCTCCTACGCCGGTCTCGAAGGCCTCGGCGTAGTCGACGACGTGGGGGAGGGACGTGCCGGGGATGTCGACGGCTCGAGGGTGGACGCCGGTGGCGAGGACGATGCCGACGCAATCCGCGACGAGGTCGGCGTCGTCCTCACCAACTTCGTGGCCGAGGTGGAGGTGGACTCCGAGCCGCCGGAGCTCGGACTCGAAGTAGGAGATCGTCGCTCCGTAGTCCTCCTTGCCAGGAACTCGGCGTGCCCAGCGGAACTGGCCGCCGAGCTCGTCCCGAGCCTCGTAGAGGCGGACCTCCGCGCCGAGCGTGGCGAGCGCCCGCGCGGCCTCGAGCCCGGCGGGCCCGCCGCCGATGACCGCGAATCGCCGCGTCCCCCCGTTGCGTTCGCACTTCTCCGCGCTATCCGCGGATTTCTGCGAACTCGACCGGTGGGTGGCCGGGAAGTCGACCTCATAACCCGACCGTGGGTTGACGAGGCAGGACACGTGCTCGCCGACGATCGAGCGGTCGATGCATGCCTGGTCGCAACTGATGCAGACGTTGACCGCGCGCCCGTCCCGGCCCTTCTCCACGATCCCAGGATCCGCCAGGAACGGCCGCGACATCGAAACCAGATCGACGCCCCCGGCCGCGAGGATCCGCTCCGCGTCCCGCAGCCGATTGATCCTGTTCCCCGCAATCACCGGCACCGCCGCCATAGCCGCCGAAGTGGCAACGGTGCCGGTGATCGAGGTTTTGAGTCCCTCCGCCCAAGGCACGAACGCCCCCGCCGGCACCGCCCCCTGCACGGTCGGCACCGGCGATTCGTGCCACCCGACCCCGACGTTCAGCGCATCCACCTCCGCAGCCACGAGCGCGGCCGCGAAGGCCTCGACCTCCTCCCATGGCCGCGACTCGGGCATCAACTCGGCCCCCGTCATCCGGAACAGCACCGGGAACTCGCTCCCGACCGCCTCACGAACCGCGGCCGCGACCTCGGCCCCGAAGCGCATCCGCCCCTCGGCGTCCCCGCCCCATGAATCCTCCCGGCGGTTCGTGACGGGGGAGAGGAACTGGTCGACGAGGTAGCCCTCCGAGCCCATCACCTCGACCGCCGCGAAGCCGAGCTCCTTCGCCAGCGCCGCCCCGGCGGCGAACTGCGCGACGACGTCCCAGACCTCGTCCTCGGCGAGCGCCCGGGGCTCGACCCGCGACACGCGGCTCGCGATCGCTGACGGCGCGACGACCTCACCCGGCGAGTCGGCCAGGGCGTAGCGCCCGGCGTGGAAGAGCTGTAGCGCGATCGACGCCTCGGTCCCGGCCGTCGCCCCAGCGACCTCGGCAAGCGCTCGCCGCGTTGCCTCCGCCGGCGCGGTCGTCCTTTGGCCCGTTGTGAGGGCCAAAGGACGACCGCGCGCGGGGCCGTCGCTCAGAACGCCGTAGCTCGCGTCCGCCGCCCCGTCGGCGCTCACCGCCCAGCCGCCGGTCACGATCAGGCCGGCGCCGCCGAGCGCGCGCTCGCGGTAGAACGCCGCCAGTCGCTCGCCGGCGTCGTCGAGTCCCTCCATGCAGAGGTGCATCGAGCCCATCACGATCCGATGCGGCAGTTGCAGGCCGCCGATCCGGATCGGCCTGAAGATGTGGTCCAGGGAGGTCCCCGCGTCAGGCATCCGGCAGGCGCAGCGGCCCGGTCGCGTCGTCGAAGAACGGCGGGGCGATGATCGTCAGCCCCCCGTCGACGACGAGCGACTGCCCGGTGATGTACTCGGAGCGCGGTTCGAGCAGGAACTCGACCGTGTCGGCGACCTCCTTCACCGTCCCCATCCGCCGCTTCGGGATCTTCGGCAGGACCTGCTTGTGCAGGTCCGGCATGCCCTCGACGTCGTAGAAGTAGGCGCTCGAGTCGCTCTCGATGATCCCGCCGTTCACCGCGTTCACGTTCACCCCGAGCGACGCGAACTCGATCGCCATGTAGCGGACGTAGGCCTCCAGGGCGGCCTTCGCGGCACCGAGGTTGGCGTAGGTCGGGTAGGCGCGGATCGATCCGTACGAGGACAGCGTCACGATCCGCCCGCCGTCACTCATCAGGTCCACCGCCCGCTGCGCCCCGAGCACGAAGCTGCGGATGTTCATCGCGTAGGAGCGGTCGAGGTGGTGGAGCTTCAGATCGCGGACGTTCTTGAAGCTGGACGCCGCGGCGTTGTCGACGAAGTAATCGAGCTTGCCGAACTCCTCCTTCGCCGCGTCGAAGAGGCGGTCGATGTCCTCCGGCGACTCCATGTCGGCCTGCACGGCGATCGCCCGCCCGCCGCGCTCCTTCACCCCGGCGACGACCTCTTTGGCCAGGTCCTCGTTCACCTTGTAGTTGACGACCACCGAGCCGCCCTGGTCGGCCAGCGACAGCGCCAGCGTGCGGCCGATCCCGCGCGAGCTGCCGGTGATCAGCGCGACCTTGTCGGCCGCGAAGCGCTCTCCAGCCGCCATCAGCCGACCTGTCGCTCGGCGATCGTCGCGTGGATGGGGGCGAAGACCTCGCGGGCGATGATCGTCTTCTGGATCTCGTTCGTCCCCTCCTCGAAGCGCTGGGCGCGCGCGTCGCGGTAGACCCGCTCGATCGGTGAGGAGGCCCAGAAGCCGATCCCGCCGTGCGCTTGCAGCGCCTTGTCGGTGACCCGGCCGAGCATGTCGACGGCGACCAGCTTCGACATCGACGACAGCACCGCCGCGTCGGGCTCGCCCGCCTCCCAGCGCCGCGCCGCGTGCAAGACGAGCTGGCGCGAGGCTTCGATGTCGGCGGCGTTCTCGGCGAGGGCGAAGGAGATCGCCTGGCGCTGCGACAGCGGTTTGCCGAAGGTGACGCGCTTCGCGGCGTGCTCCGCCGCCAGGTCCTGCGCCCGCTGTGCCAGCCCGACGCAGGTCATCGCGACCGCGATCCGGCTCGGCGTCAGGAAGCCGCCGAAGGCGACCTGCAGGCCTTTGCCCTCCTCGCCGAGGGTGTCGGTGACCGGGACGGGCGCGCGGTCGAAGACGAGGTGCGCGTGGTCGGTCCCGCGGCAGCCCATCGACTCGCCCATGTCCTCGCACTTCACGTTCGGCGTGTCGCGGTCGACCAGCAGCGCGATCGTCCCCTCGGCCCCGGTGGTCCCCGCCGCCCGCGCGAAGAGGAGCCAGCGATCGCAGCTCACCCCGAAGGTGATCAGGTGCTTCTCGCCGGAGAGGTAGTAGGTGTCGCCCTCGCGCTCCACCTCGCAGCGGAGGTCGGCGCCGGTCCCGGCGGTCGGCTCGGTCAGCGTGAAGGCGACGGTGAGGTCCCCGGTGACCGCGGGCATCACGTAGTCGCGCCGCTGCTCCTCGGTCGCGAACTGGTCGACCGAGCGCCACACGCCGTTGGCGACGTGGACGATCATCCGCAGGGAGGCGTGCGACATCGCGAAGAGCTCCAACAGCTCGAGGTAGCGCGAGAAGGGGATCCCGGCGCCGCCGTACTCCTTCGGCCCGGCGAGCGAGAGATAGCCGCGCTCCTTCAGCTCGACCCGCAGCTTCGGCGGCACCGCCCGCTCGGCCTCGATCCGCGCCGCCCACTCCTCGCCCTCGTTCGCCACGTAGCCGGCGATCTCCGCCTTCAGATCCGCGAACCCCGAATCGTCGAAAGTCTCGGGCAGGGGGATCGCGGCTTGCGGGGTCATCGGACGGGCTCCTCCTCGGTCGGTATCAAGTTTGACTGCGGCCGGAGCCCCTTGGCGCGGTCGCGCAGGATGAACTTCTGGATCTTTCCACTCGGCGTGCGAGGCATCTCGTCGAT
>JBOGYZ010000143.1:0-3164 GCA_050697015.1 Solirubrobacterales bacterium | reverse complement strand
GCCACAGCCTGCCCGGGCCGTGGGCGAGACGGCCGCATCCCTCTCCCCGGGCGCCAGCTTGCGAGGCCACGAAGTTTGCGGGCGCCGGCCCACCGGGCGCCGGCTTGCGAGGGCCGAAGCCCATGCTCCTGCTCGGCACTGCTGCCGGAGAGGTCGGGTGTCGCGGTGTTCATCGGATGCCCTCCAAAACCACGCCGCCGAGCCACTGGCCGGGAGTATCGGCGCAGGCGTATTTGCCGCGGGGACGGGCGAAGAGGAGGGCGAGGCAGGTGCCCATCACTTTCTGGCCGTAGGCGTTCGGGTGGAGGGATTCGCGGGTCGAGCCTTGGGCGAACGAGAGGCGCCGGAACCACTCGGCCGTCAGCGGCGATGGGCCCTGGTCGCCAACGCGCTGGGAGCGGCGATCGCAGAGCTGGTGGCCGTCGAAAGCGTCCGCCAGGTCCAGGTACTCGGCTCCGGTCGCCGCTGCTGCCGATCTCAGCGCTCCGGCGAGATCGACGGTCGCTCCATCCGCTGCCCAGTCGGCGTCCGCGTTCCACACCGGGCAGCCGCCTTCGGTCAATCGGCTCCAGCCGTCCTCCGGGTAGCGGAACAAACGACCCTCGGGGAACGGCGAGGCGTAGCCCATCGCCACCAGCCGATAGTCGGAGCGCGCGTATCCGGCCGTCCGCATCGCCCTCCGCACTCCGTGGAAGGCCGCGATGATTTCCCCCGTGGCCGTGGGCAACGCGCCCTGGATGTGGGCCTCGGCTTCGCGATGGCAAGTCGCCTGTTCCCCCTCCGGGCTCCGTGCCCAGTCGACCGCGCATTCGGCGACCAGTTCGCCGAAGCCGACATCGTTCGCGCCCACCGTCACGACGACCATCCGCACGTCGTCGCGCCGCGCCACCGCCGCCAGCTGATCGGCCTCCGGCGGCTCGTCGAAGTGCGCGGTGCCGCCTTCGTCACCCGGCCAGAGGTCGCGTGCCTTCGCTCCCGAGCAGGCCAGGTTCACCTTCTCGTCGACGTCGATCGGCGCGCTCAGGATCGGCGCCGCGTCGGAGCGATGACATTCGTTCGCCTCGCTCGCGCCGTAGACCCGCGCCGGGTCGTATTCGCAGCCGAGCCCCCCGCACCCGTATGCGGCGCGATCGGTCCCCGAGCGCGTCCCGAACGGTTCGGAGCCGTTGCCCAGCCAGCGGCCGCCCTCGCCCGAGATGAAGCTGTCGCCCATAGAGACGATCGCCGTAGGTCGCGCTGCGGCGGGCGCGGCGGCGAGGACGAAAGCAACGATGGCGAGGGCGGCGATCCGCATGAGCGCCACCCAAGCGCGAAGACCCCGGCCGGGTCAAGTAATGCGGATGAGTTGGCACAGAGTGGCGGTGAATTGGCACACGGTCAGGCCTTTCGTCACACGCCGCGAACGTCGATCGACGGAGCATGCGGGGACGGCGAATCCGGTCCGATCTGCCCTCCGAAGGGGGGCGTACGATGGCCCACCCATGCGCTACCCGGCCGAACAATTCACGCTCGAGGAGAAGGCCCTCCTCGCGCCCCACTTCACCAACCTGGACCGGCCGGTCTTCGGGCTGGTCAACCTCCCCGAGACGGTAAAGGGTGCGCTTTTTGCCCGCTATTCGCGGTATTCCGGATCTGTCCGCCGTCTCTATCTGGACGAGTTCGCCGCCGACGCGCCCGCCGGTGGCCGCCCCTTCGACGCCGAGGAGGGCGCTCGCGCCGCGGGCCTCTACGAGCGCGTCTTCGTCGGCTACGGCGACGACTCGATCGCCCAGGTCGGCGGCGCCCACGTCGCCTGCGAGTGGGTCTCGAACATCCTCACCAAGGTGCTGCAGCGCGGCCGCCTCGCCGCCTACCTCGAGCAGTCGACCCGCTACATCCCCTACGACAAAGCGCTGCCTGGCGGCGGCTATCGCTTCTACCGGGATGAGGAACTCGGTCCCGAGTTCACCACCGCGATGGATGAGATCTTCGTCATCTACTCGCGCTCGCTCGGCAAGGTCGAGGAGTGGGCGGCCGGGCGGTGGCCGCGCGGCGACGAGGAGCCCGAGGCGGCCTGGCGGCGCTCGATCCGCGCCAAGGCGCTCGACCTGCTGCGCGGCCTTCTCCCGGCCGCGACGCTCAGCCACGTCGGCATCTACGCCTCCGGTCAGGCCTACGAGCAGCTGCTGCTGCGGCTGATGGCCTCGCCGCTGCCTGAGGCGCGCGAGTTCGGCGCGATGATCCTCACCGAGCTGCAGCAGGTGATGCCGAGCTTCGTCTCCCGGGTCGAGCGGCCCGAGCGCGGCGGCGAGTGGGTCTCCTATCTGCAGGAGCGCCGCGCCGGCACCGAGCGCTGGGTCGAGCGCCTCGGCCTCGGCCGCCGCGAGGAAGCCGATCCGGCGCCCACCATCGACCTCCTCGGCGTCGAGGGCTCGGAAGCCGACCTGCTCGCCGCCTGCCTTTACGAGGCCGCCGCCGTCACGGAGCCCGACATCCGCGCGCGGGTCGACTCGCTGAGCGCCGACGAGCGCGGCGAGCTGCTCGCCGCCGTGATCGGCGAGCGGGCCAACCGCCGCCACCGCCCCGGCCGCGGCTTCGAGGCCCTCCGCTACCGCTTCGAGATCGTCTCCGACTACGGCGCTTTCCGTGACCTCCAGCGCCACCGCCTGCTGACCGTCCAGTGGCAGCGGCTCGGCCCCGACCTCGGCGCGGGCATTCCCGAGGAGGTGCGCGAAGCGGGCGCCGGCGGCGAATTCGAACGGGCGCTGGAGATCTCCCGCAACGAGTACGAGCGGCTCGCCGCCGCCGGACTCGACGAGCTCGCGCCCTACGCGCTCAGCCTCGCCTTCCGGATCCGCTACGTGCTCGACCTGAACGCGCGCGAGGCGATGCACCTGATCGAGCTGCGCTCGGGCCGCGAGGGCCACCCCACCTACCGCGCCGTCGCCCAGGCGATGCACGAAGGCATCGCCGCCGTCCATCCCGGTGTCGCCGCGGCGATGAAGTTCGTCGACGAGTCGACCGAGCCGCGCCTCGAGCGGATGATGAGTGAGATCCGCACGCACCGGAAGCAGGTCGCGGCGGGCGTTCAGCCGACCGACTCTTAGAACAGCCCGGGAAAGGGAAGGGCCGTCTCGTCCACGGCCCGGGCAGGCTGTGGCCGTGGCCGAGACGGCCGGGTATGT
>JBOGYZ010000142.1:0-5782 GCA_050697015.1 Solirubrobacterales bacterium | reverse complement strand
ACGAGACCGACTTCTACTTCCCCGACCATGACCTCATCGTCGAGACGGACGGCCTCCGATATCACCGCACGCCGTCCCAACAGGCGCGAGCCGCGAAACGGGACCAGAAGCACGTCGCGGCCGGTTTTCGGGTCCTCCGCTTCACGCACTGGCAGATCGCCCACGCGGCCGACGAAGTCACCGACGTCCTCCGGCGGATCTGGCAACTGACCTCGGGATAACCCCACCCCCAAACGCCCGCGGCCCTCATTGTCGGGGCCGGCTCCCATCTCCAGATTGCGGAGTGCAATCACGCACGACTGGAGGACAGGATGGGAGCAGGGCTGAAGAAGAATGGAACGCGCGCCTTCGTGGTGGTGACCGCCGTCTGCGCAGCGCTGTCGCCGGCCGCGCTGGCGGCGGTGGGAGGGGTGTCGGCGGCGGAACGCGAACGGGCGGCCGGGACCGGCGGCGCGGCTTCCGTGGTCCCGGACGCGACGGCTTCGCGTCTCGTCCGCGTCGCTCCGGCGCCGGTGATCCGGGCCGCCGATGCAGTCGACGGCGGACGGCCGGCGCACGATCGCCGTCGCCGCGAACACCGACGAGCTCCCGCGCGTCGACCGCTCGATCCACAAGGTGGTCGAGGCGGCCTTCTGCGGCTGAGCGGGACGGGTGGGCGCCCGGTAAGGAGCGAGCCGGGCGCCCAGTTCTTCAGTAGCCGCCGCCGGAGCTCGCCGGTTCGGCTTCGCCGCCGGTCGCTTGGCCCTTGACCTCGGCGCCCTTCGGGTCGAGCACGAACCAGGTGCCTTCGGCTTCTTGGCCGTTCACTTCGCCCGGCGCTTCGTCCGCGGCGTAGGTGTAGAGCGGGTGGCCTTTGTAGGTCACCTGCAAGGTCCCGTCTTTGCGTTTCGTGGTGCCGAGGTCGGAGGCCATCGCGCCTGCGCCGGCGGTCGGCTTGCCGGTCGTCGTCACCGGCGGCCAGGCCGCTGCACAGCCGCCGTAGCAGTTGGACATCGTGCCTTCGTCGACCGTGAAGTCGTAGACGGTCCTACCTTCCGCGTCGACCAGGACGGAGCCGAGACCTTCGATTTCGGTCGACCCGATCGTCCCTTCGGTACCGCTTCCACCGCCCGCTGCAGAGCTTGAGCTGCTCGAGCCACCGCCGCCGCAACCGGCGATCACCAGCGTCGCGGCCACGGCCGCCAAGGCGAACGCTAACGCCACTTTCTTCGATTTCATTTTCACTTTCGTACCTCCTCGGGGATTGCGCCCGGGGGTACGCGCGGCCGGCCCGTCGGGTTCAGCGTCGCGGCTTGATCTGGAGGTCGGCGACGCCGATCAGCGTCGCGCTCGCGATCACCGGGAACTGGCCGACTTCGGTCGCCTTGAAGGAGACGATCGAGCTTTCCTCGATCGACTGCTTGATGTTGAGGCCGCGGATTTCGAAGGAGAACGGTTCGTCCGTTTCGATCTCGAAGCGCACCTTTTCGCCCTTGCGGAAGGTCAGCTGCTTGGGGCCGGAGTCGGTCGGCGGGGCGCCGCCCATCACCTTGACGACCGGCTCCTGCCGCGCCGGCTCGGTGGGCTGCTTCGGTTCCGTCGGCGTCTCTTCTTCGGGCTGTTCGGCGCCTTCCGACGGCAGCGTGGTCGTCGTCTGCCCGGTCGTCGTGCCTTCGTTGATCTTCGGCGCGTCGATCGTGCCTTCGGAGTGGACGAAGACGAAGTAGACGAGCACGCCGAGGCCGATCACCAGGCCGAGCCCGATGCCGAGGACCCAGTCGAGCCAGCGCCGCCTCATGGCTGTTCGGGCGGGCCGATCTGCGGCGAGCGGGTCGGCGCGGCGAGCCCGAGGTAGGCGACGATCTGGTAGCCGCCGGGATTGGTCTGGATCGGCGCGTTCTTCCAATTGTTGGTGAGCCAGACGTTGCCGGAGGGGTCGATCGCGACGCCGGTATTGCGGACCAGGCCATCGAAGCCGTAGCCGGACTTCGGCGAGATCGCGGCGCCCGGCCGGCGTTTGCCGGGCGGGCAGTTGCGCGGCACGGTGCCGCAGAGCTCCGAGAGGCGCTGCCCGCCGAAGTTGGCGACCCAGACCTGGTCGGCGCCATCGACCGCGATCCCCCACGGGTTGTTCAGGCCCGCGCCGGTGATCGGGTCCTCGGAGACCGGTTCGCCGCTCGGTTTCAGCAACGTCACGTCGCCGCCACCTTTGCCGAGGTCTTCCTCGACCTGCTTCTTGGGGACCTTGCCGGGACAGGGCGCGACGACCCACTTCGAGTTCGACACCCACATGTAGCCGTTGCTGTCCCCGGCGACGCCCATCGGCAGGTGCAGGCCGCCGCCGCCCGCCAGGTTCAGGACCTTGCCGGTGGGGGAGAGCTTGGCCACCGAGTTGCTCGAGTTGCCGGTGACGAAGACGTCGCCCTGCGCGTTGAGCGCGGTGCCGAAGGGCCGTTCGAAGCCGACCGAGCTGCCTGCGGTGATCAGCCCTTCGCCGAAGTTGAGCGCCTTGGCCGGGTCGCCTTCGACGATCTTGGTGACGCTCGCATTGCCGCAGTTGGCGAGCCAGATGCTGCCCTGCTGGTCGGTGACCGTCCCCTGTGGCCAGCTGATCCCACCGATTTCATAGCCGCCGGGGGGCGAGAGGGTCTTGCCGGAGAGGCTGAAGACGGACGCCGAGTAGTGGTCGGCTTCGGTTTCACAGCCCTTGCCTTCGAAGCCGAAGTTGCCGAGCCAGACGCGGTTCGACGGGTCGATCGTGATCCCGAAGCCGACCCCGCTGAGCCCGCCCCCTACATAAGGGGAGCCGGGGTAGGTCTGGCCGGTCGGGGTGAAGCGGAAGACCTTGTCGCTGCCGCAGGCGGGGACTTTCGGGCGGCGGTCGTAGGCGTAGTTGTTGGCGACCCAGATGTTGCCTTCGGCGTCGATCGCGAAGTTGCCGGGGCCGTCCAGGCCGGGCGGGTCGCCTTCGAAGCGGAGCGCCAGGGTCCAGGCGTCGGGCGCTTCGCCCTGGGCCGGCGCCGGGCTCCAGGTGCCGCGGCGATGCGCGGTGGCGAGCGAGAGCCTGTAGAGGCCGCGCACGTCGTGCCACGGGTAGCGGGCGATGTCCACCGCCGCCGACAGCGTGTCCGTGGCCGGGGCGCCGCCCGGGGCGCGCGCCTTGGAGAGGAGACGGGCGCAGCCGACGTCCTGGCGGCGGCAGATCGTCAGCAGGTTGGCGAGCGCGTTGAAGGTCGGCAGGGTGGAGGTCGACCTGCCGTTCGGGAACTCGCGCAGGACTCGCGAAAGGCCGCCGCCGAGGTCGACGAGGTCCCCGCTCATCGCCGCCGCGTTGCGCAGCCCCGGGTTCTGGCCGACGACCACGCCGCCGGCGCCGATGAACTGGGCCATCGCGAAGCCCATCGCCACCGTGGTGCGCTCGTTCACCTTCGCCTGGCGCGGGATCGGGCCTTCGCCGAGCGCGGCGGCGAGTCGGTAGCTCTGGCCGTAGATCGGATAGCCCGCTTCGGCCGCGCCACCGGGTCGGGTCGCGAGGAGGTAGGTGACCTGGTTGGCCGGGTGGGTGCCCTTGTAGTGGACGGTGAAGGCCCCGCCGGCGCCGCTGCGCGCGGTGCCGAGGCGCACCGGCAAGCGGTCCCCGGGGAGCGCCGCCATCAGCTGCACGTTCATGCCGCCGAGAGGGACGGTGCCGGAGATCGTCCCGGCGCCGCTTCCGCTCGCCGCCGGCGCCGCGCCGGGAAGCGCAGTCGCGAGGGCGACCATGCCTGCGGCGATGGCAAGCGCTCCCAGCGACAGAAGCTTCGGAAGCGCGGGGGCGTGGCGGCGGATCGGCAAGTCGGGTCTCCTCTCGATGCTGCGCGGGCGGGACGCAGGCTATTCGCTGACTAGAGTTCGCGCCGAGGAGGAACGGCCCTTTGTACGAGTACGACCCATCCAGCTTCCGCGGCGTCTTCGAGCGCGACTTCGGCTACCTCGCGGGGGTGGCGCGGAACGCGACGCGCTTCGCCGACCAGCTCGCGCTGGGCGAGGCCGAGGGCGAGCGCACGTGGACCTACGCGGAGCTCTGGCGCGACGTCGAGCGGCTGGCGGGGGCGCTCGGCGGGCGCGGCGTGCGGCCGGGGGAGACGCTCGTCTTCCAGCTCTTCAACGGGCCCGAGTTCGCGCTCTGCTGGCTCGCGGCGATGCGCCTCGGGGCGATCCCGACGCCGATCAACTTCCGCCTCTCGGCCGGGGAAACCGCCCACGTGATCGATGACTCGCGCCCGGCCGCGTTCGTCTTCGACGCGGAGCTCGGCGCGGGGGCGCGCAAGGCGCTCGAGCTCGCGTCCCACAGTCCCGGCTGGACCGCCGTGGTCGGCGAGGACTTCGACGCCCTGCTGAACAGCGACGCCGCGCCGCCGCCGCTCCCCGACCGCGACATCTACGGCGAGACGACCCGCCTCTACACCTCGGGGACGACCGGTCTGCCGAAGGGCGTCTCGCTGAACGACGCGGTCGAGGTGATGAGCGCCCACGACGTGATCATGCACTTCCCGCTCGCGCCCGACGACCGCACCCTCAACATGACCCCGTGGTTCCACCGCGGCGGGCTCTACTCGGGCGGGCCGAACCCGGTCTTCTACGTCGGCGCCGCGGCGATCAGCCTCCGCGCGTTCGATCCGGCGGCGGTCCTCGACCTGGTCGCGGCCCGCGGCCTCACCTTCCTCGTCGGCGCGCCGACCAACCTCGCGATGCTGGCCGAGGAGCAGCGGCGGGCGCCGCGCGACCTAGCCACCCTGCGCGGCATCGTGACTATGGGCGCGCCGCTCGAACGCGAGGCCTGCCTGCTCTACCAGGAGGTCCTCACGCCGCGGATCTTCAACGGCTACGGGACGACCGAGTCGTTCTGGAACACCTTCCTGCACCCGGCCGACCTGCCCGCGCACGCCGGCTCGGCGGGCCGCGCCTGCACCGACGACGACGTGGTGGTCGCGCGCAGTGATGGCGACGGCGCGGACCCGGCCGACCCGGTCGCGCGCGACGGGGAGGAGGTCGGCGAGGTCGTCGTCCGCACCCCGAAGGCGGGGTATGCCTACGTCAACCAGCCGGAGGAGACGGCCGCGCGGTTCCGCGACGGCTGGTTCCACACCGGCGACCTCGCCGCTTGGGACGCCGAGGGCTTCGTGACGATCGTCGGCCGCGGCGACGACATGCTCATCTCCGGCGGCGAGAACGTCCACCCGGTGCAGGTCGAGGAGGTCCTGAACGAGCACCCCGGCGTGGTGGACTCCTGCGTCGTGGGACTGCCGGACGAGCGCTGGGGAGAACTGATCGTGGCGTACGTCGTGCCGGTCGCGGACGCGGAGTTGACCGTGGCCGCCCTCGACAGTCACTGCCGCGAGCACCCGATGCTGGCCGACTACAAGCGGCCCCGCGCCTACCGCCTCGTCGACTCCCTGCCGATGACCGCGACCGGCAAGAAGATGCACTTCCGCGTCGCCGAGATGGCCCAGGCAGACGCCGCCTCGGGTCTCCTAGCTCGGCCGTAGCCCACGCCGTGCCAAGCGCCGGGAGTCGGCACCGACTGCGGGCACCGGGTGAGTTCGCAGTTATCGACATCTGTTGTGGCTAAGTGCGAACTCACCGGGGGGGCCGGCAGGGTCAGCTCAGCAGCGCTTCGAGGCGGTCCGCGGCGGTCGCGACGCCGCCGGTTGCCTCGAATCCCGCTTTGACTCTCGCGGCGCCGGCGCGGCACTGGATTGCCTCGTCGACTGCCGACGCGAGCTTCTCGGGCGTCAGGCGGCGGCGGCCGACTCGGGTGCCG
>JBOGYZ010000141.1:0-2868 GCA_050697015.1 Solirubrobacterales bacterium | reverse complement strand
GTGCGTCGCGTGGCGGCCAAAGCCATCCAGGGCCCCCACCAGACGCACGGGACGCACCTCGGACGGCCCCCCGCCCGGCCGGAACCGCGAAAGGGAAGCTAGAAGCGGACGGGCGTCCGCACGACGATCGCTTCGAAGCTCGCGATCAGGCCGCTGCCGTTGTTCGGCGCGCCGGCGGAGAGGGCGGTCATTTCGCCCGTCATTTCACCGCAGGTTTCGTCGCTGGCTTCGATCACCTGTTCGCCGGCCAGGTAGCCGCCGATCTTGCAGGTGCCGGCTTCTTCCTTCGCCCCGCCGACCACTCGCAGCCGCAGCACGTTCGCTTTTTCCGGTGGCTGTACGGCTTTGACGTTCTTCTTGATCGCCAGGTAGTGGATGCCTTCTTCGGTGACCTTCACCAGCTGCACCTTTTTCTGGGCCGGGAAGACGCGCAGCTCCAGCTTGTTGCCGGCGCCGACCCGCAGCTGCATGCCGAGGAAGGCTTTCTTGGCGACCGCGGGCGGCGTGCCGCTGATGATCCGGCCGGTCGCTGCGATTTCGAGGTCGGAGCCGATCACCGGGGTGCGGTAGGCGCACTCTTCGGTCAGCTTGCCGACGGTGACCTTCAGCGAGGTCTGCCCGCCGCCCCGCGTGCAGCCCTTGCCGGCCACTTTCAGGATTTCGGCGCGCTGGGCGGTCGTTTCGAGCGCGTTGCGGTAGATCGCGACGAAGGCGCCCGAGGCGGAGCCGACGGCGGCGAGGCCGAGGGCGGAGACGAGAACGGTGACGATGATCAGCTTGGTCTTCATGGGCGGTCGCCAACCTAAACACAGCCTGGGCCAAGTGTTGCGCCCCGGGCCTACCTTGGGCGGCGGATTTCGGAAAGCTCCACCTTCCTCCTATCCCAAATATCATCTGCGACATGAGCAACCATCGACTTCCCGAGCGCGACCGTCCCTGGGTGATGCGCACCTACGCAGGCCACTCCGATGCGAAGCGCTCGAACGAGCTCTACCGCGGCAACCTGGCGAAGGGTCAGACCGGCCTCTCGATCGCCTTCGATCTGCCCACCCAGACCGGCTATGACCCCGATCATGTGCTCGCCCGCGGCGAGGTCGGCAAGGTCGGCGTCTCGGTCGCCCACAAGGGCGACATGCACCAGCTGCTCGACGGGATCCCGCTGGATGAGATGAACACCTCGATGACGATCAACGCGACCGCGGCCTGGCTGCTCGGCCTCTACGTCACGGTCGCCGAGGAGAGCGGCGTCGAGCGCTCCGCCCTCTCGGGCACGACCCAGAACGACATCATCAAGGAGTACCTCTCGCGCGGCACCTACGCCTTCCCGCCCGAGCCGAGCCTCCGCCTGATTGCCGACATGGTCGCCTTCAGCGTCAACGAGGTGCCGCGCTGGAACCCGACCAACATCTGCAGCTACCACCTGCAGGAGGCGGGCGCGACGCCGGTCCAGGAGATCGCCTACGCGCTCTCCACCGCGATCGCCGTGCTCGACGAGGTGAAAGCCCGCGGCCAGGTCGCCGAGGCGGACTTCCCGAAGGTCTTCGGCCGCATCTCCTTCTTCGTCAACGCCGGGATCCGGGTGATCGAAGAGATCGCGAAGCTGCGGACGATGGGCGCGCTCTGGGAGCAGATCGGCCGCGAGCGCTATGGGGTCACCGATGAGAAGATGCTGCGCTTCCGCTACGGCGTCCAGGTCAACAGCCTGGGACTGACCGAGGCCCAGCCGGAGAACAACATCCAGCGGATCGTGCTCGAGGCGCTGGCGGTGACGATGAGCCGCGACGCCCGCGCCCGGGCGCTGCAGCTGCCGGCCTGGAACGAGGCGATGGGCCTCCCCCGCCCCTGGGACCAGCAGTGGTCGCTGCGGATCCAGCAGGTGCTGGCGAACGAGACCGACCTGCTCGAGTACCCCGACATCTTCGAGGGCTCGGTGGTGATGGACGGCCTGGTCGAGGAGCTCTCCGAGGGCGCCCTCGCCGAGATGAAGGTGGTCGAAGAGCGCGGCGGCGCGATCAAGGCGGTCCCGTACATGAAATCCCGCCTGGTCGAGTCCCACCGCGAGCGCGTCGCCCGGATCGAGAGCGGCGAGCTGAAGGTGATCGGCCAGAACAGCTTCACCGAGTCGGCCGAGTCCCCGCTGACGGCGGGGGCCGACGGCGGCATCATGACGCCGGATCCCGAGGTCGAACGCGAGCTGGTCGCGGCGCTCGAGCGGTGGAAGGCGAGCCGCGATCAGGGCGCGGTCGACAAGGCCCTGGCGGAGCTCGCCAAGGTCGCCGCCGACGACGGCCAGAACATCATGCCCGCGACGATCGCCGCCGCCAAGGCGGGGGCGACGACCGGCGAGTGGTCGGAGGTGCTGCGCCAGGCCTTCGGCGCCTACCGCGGCCCGACCGGGGTCGACGGGGCCGCGCCGCCGAGCTCCGCCGGCCAACTGGACCCGATCCGCCGTCGGGTCGACGAGACCTCCGAGCGGATCGGCCACCGGATCAAGATCCTGGTCGGCAAGCCGGGCCTCGACGGCCACTCCAACGGCGCCGAGCAGATCGCCCTGCGCGCCCGCGACGTCGGCATGGAGGTCATCTACCAGGGCATCCGCCTCACCCCGGCGGAGATCGCCACCTCGGCCCTGCAGGAGGACGTCGACGTGGTCGGCCTCTCGATCCTCTCCGGCTCCCACCTCGAGCTGATCCCCGAGGTCGTCCGCCTCCTCGCCGAGGAGGGCCTGGAGATCCCGGTCGTGGTCGGCGGCATCATCCCCGTCGCCGACGCCGAGCGCCTCCGCGCCGCGGGCGTCGCGGGCGTTTACACCCCGAAGGACTTCGACATCAACCAGATCATGGGCGAGATCGTCGAGCTGGTCGGCGA
>JBOGYZ010000140.1:0-4292 GCA_050697015.1 Solirubrobacterales bacterium | reverse complement strand
CGGGCACGACGGTGATCATCGCGCTGATGGGGATGTTCCTGCTGAACATCACCTTCCTCTACGGCGTCGCCGTGGCGGCTGCGCTGTCGGTGCTGCTGACGATGATCGCCGCGCTGACTCTGCTGCCGGCGCTGCTGGCCTGGGTCGGGCATCGCGTCAACAAATGGAAGATCCCGGGGCTCTCGGCCGGCCGGAACACGATGCGCGAAGACACCAAATGGTACGCGTGGAGCCGCTGGATCCAGAAGCGGCCGTGGATCGCCGCGATCGTCTCCGGCGGCGTCCTGCTGCTGCTCTGCGTCCCCACCCTGAGCCTGCGGCTCGGCGTCAACGACGCGGGCACGAACCCGAAGGGCCAGACGACGCGCGAAGCGTACGACCTGCTCGCGGAAGGCTTCGGACCCGGCTTCAACGGGCCGTTGACGATGGTCGGCTCCGCCGAAGCAGGCAAGACCGAAGGGATCGAAACTCTCTGCAGGGACCTCAAAGACCAAGAAGGCGTCGCCTCGGTCACCGCGGTCAGCTTCAACAAAAAGAAGAACGTCGGCCTCTGCCAGGTTTATCCGACCACCTCACCGCAGAGCTCCGATACGACCGCCCTGCTGAACCACATCCGCAGTGACGTGATCCCGCCGATCGAAACGAAAACCGGAGCGGTCCTCCACGTCGGCGGCATCACCGCGGTCTTCGAGGACTTCGGCGACGCGATCTCGGAAAAGCTGCCGCTCTTCATCGGTGTGGTGATCCTGCTCTCGGCGCTGCTGCTGATGGCGGTCTTCCGCTCGGTGCTGGTGCCGCTGAAGGCGATCGTGATGAACCTGCTGTCGATCGGCGCCGCCTTCGGCATCGTCGTCGCGGTATTCCAGAACGGTTGGGGGGCGAGCATCATCGGAGTCGAAGACACCGGCCCGATCATCGCCTTCTTCCCGATATTCCTGTTCTCGATCGTCTTCGGGCTATCGATGGACTACGAGGTATTCCTGATGTCCCGCATCCACGAGGAGTGGGAGCGCGACAAGGACGCCACGGAAGCGGTGACGCGAGGACTGGCCCTGACCGGCCGGGTGATCACGGCGGCGGCGGCGATCATGATCACCGTGTTCGCCTCGTTCATGCTCACCGAAGAACGGATCACGAAACTGTTCGGCCTCGGGCTCGCCTCGGCGGTCCTGGTCGACGCCTTGATCATCCGCTCGATCCTCGTCCCGGCAATCATGCAGATCTTCGGCAAAGCCGCCTGGTGGATGCCGGAGTGGCTGTCGAAGCTCCTGCCGAACCTCGCGGTCGAGCCCCACGAGACGCACCCCGACGGCACCACCAAACCGGCCGTCGTCACCGAGAGCGAGTAGCCGGAGCCTCACCGTCTGCAGTTGACCGGCTATAGGCCGGTCGATTGCAGACGGTCAGCGACCTGAGGCGGCGTGGGCCAGCCTCGCAAGGACGCAGGGAAATGAGGTGAGGGGAGCGCACTCCAGTGCGTGACCCGAACCGAATGACCGAGGACACCGCGAGGCGCCCCCACGCCGCCTCAGGCCAGGTTCGCTTTGCGCGGGTAGGCGATCTCGGGATCGGTGATGACGTTGACCAGCGTCGGCGCGCCCGAGGCGAAGGCGCGCTCAAGGGCCGGGCGCAGCTCGTCGGGGTCCCTGACGATCACGCCCTCGCAGCCGAGCGTCTCGACCAGCTGGTCGTAGCGCGTTTCCGGCCGCAGTTCCGCCGCCACCGAGTAGCCGTAGAGGAACTTCATCGGATGGTGCTCGAGCGCCCAGATCCCGTTGTTCCCCATCACCCCGACGACACCGAGGCCGTGGCGCGCCATCGTGTCGAACTCCATCCCGCCGAAGCCGAAGGCGCCATCGCCGAGGAGCAGGCAGACCTGCCGGTCCGGATTGGCGACCTTCGCGCCGATCGCCTGGCCCGGCCCGGCGCCGAGGCAGCCGAACGGACCCGGGTCCATCCAGCACCCCGGCTCGTAAGTGTTGATGTAGCGGCCCGCGTAGGAGACGAAGTCGCCACCGTCGCCGACCACGATCGCGTCGCGGTCGAGGACCTTGTCGAGCTCGCCGTAGACCCGCACCGGGTGCAGCGGCGAGCGACCGTCCTCGAGCTGATCGCGCTCCGCTTCGCGCGCCTCGCGCTCGACGTTGCCGAGCTGCTCCAGCCACGGCTTCGAGCGCGTCCCCTCTCCCGCCGCCGCGGCGATCGCCGTGAGCCCGGCGGCGATGTCGCCGACCAGGTCGAGGTCCGGCAGCCGGTTCGCGGTCAGCGCGTTGGGCGCGACGTCGAGGCGGATCAGCTTCGTCTCCTCGCCGAAGCTCCCGCCGAAGCCGAGCCGGAAGTCCAGCGGCACGCCGATGAACAGCGCCACATCGGCGCCCTTCAAGGCGGTCGAGCGCGCGCGGCTGAAGGCAAGATCGTGGTCGGCCGGCAGGCAGCCGCGGCCGAGGCCGTTGAGGAAGACCGGGATGCCGAGCGCCTCGGCCAGCGCCCGCATCTGCTCCTCGCCGCGCCCCCAGTAGAGCCCGGTGCCGGCCATGATCACCGGCCGCTCCGCCCCCACCAGCAGCGCCGCCGCCTCCTCGACCCCCTCGGGCGCGGCCGCCTCGCGGACGGCAGGCGCGGGGATCTCGTACTCGGCCTCGGAGAAGACGATGTCCATCGGGTAGTCGACGAAGGTCGGGCCGCTCGGCGCAGCGGCGGCGGTGTCGAAGGCGGCGGCGGTCAACGCGGCGATCGCGTCGGTGGTCTTCGCGGTCACGGCGGACTTCACCAGCGGGGAGACGAAGGGCAGGTGGTCGATCTCCTGGAGCGACCCCGAGCCCCAGCGCATCTCCGGCGCCCGCCCGCCGAGGATGACTACGGCTGAGTCGTTCGACTGCGCGCTGGCGATCGCACTGAGTCCATTGGTGACGCCCGGCCCCGCGGTCAGCGCGGCGACCCCGAACCCGCGGGTCGCCTTGGCGATCCCCTCGGCGGCGAACGCGGCGGTCTGCTCGTGGCGGACGTCGAGGATCCGGATCCCCTCCGCTTTGCACCCGTCATATATGGAGAACAGGTGCCCTCCCGAGAGCGTGAACAAGGTGTCCACCCCGCGCGACTTCAGGACCTTGGCGACGATGCGACCTCCGTGATCTCCCATGGCGCGTCATCTTATATATGACACGGAATCGTGCAGTGTCACGCGGTCCACCTAGTGCCCGGGGCGGGACTCGAACCCGCGAACCGCAATGCGGTAGCGCCTTTTAAGGGCGCCGCGTTTACCAGCTTCGCCACCCGGGCCAGGCGATGGTATCCAGCCGAAAGCGGGCTGGGGCGGTCCCAAAACCCCGCTAGGAGCGTGCAAAAGGCCTGCGCGCAGGCGTAAATGGCCAATAAATGTTGCGGGAGCGCAACTCGACCGTTGTTACCGTGTCTGGAAAGGCACCGGACCACGCCTTCCCTGGAGGGGATCTTGGAGGCATCAGCACTCAGTCACGCCAGTCGCCGCGGGCTCCTCGCCCGCAAGTCGCCCCTGTTCAAACTGCAGGGTGACGAGAAGTTGATCGCGATGGCCCGCAGCGGGAACGCGGGTGCCTTCGAGATGATCGTCGACCGCTATCAGGGTCGCCTGCTCGGCTTCTGCCGGCAGATGCTGGGCTCGACCGAGGACGCCGAAGACGTCCTGCAGGAGGTCTTCGTCAACGCCTACCGGGCGATGCTCGCCGACGAGCGCGAGATCAACCTGCGCCCCTGGCTGTACCGGATCGCCCGCAACCGCTGCCTCAACCACCTGCGGAAACCGAGCGCCGACGCGCAGGAATCGATGGACATGGTGCCGGAAGTGGAAGCCGCCTCGACCGCGGAGAAGGTCCATAACCGCGAGGAGTTCAGGCAGATCCTCACCGACGTCAACAAACTTCCCGAGACGCAGCGCTCGGCGCTGCTGCTGCGCGAGATGGACGCGCTTTCCTACGAGGAGATCGCCGACGCGATGGAGACCACGGTGCCGTCGGTCAAGTCGCTCCTGGTGCGGGCGCGGATCTCGCTCGCCGAGGCGAGCCAGGCCCGTCTGCTGACCTGCGGCGAGGTCCGGGTCGAGCTCTCCGAAGCGGCCGAGGGCCTGCGCAAGGTCTCCGCCCCGGTGCGGCGCCACGTGCGCGAGTGCGAGGAATGCGCCGACTTCCGCTCCCAGGTCCGCTCGAACGAGAAGATGCTGGCGGCGCTCTTCCCGGTCCCGGCGCTCCTCGCCTTCAAGGGCTTCATCGCCGGGAAGCTCGGGCTCGGCGGCGGTTCCGCCGCGAGCGGCGCCGCGG
>JBOGYZ010000139.1:0-2380 GCA_050697015.1 Solirubrobacterales bacterium | reverse complement strand
CTGCACGTCGGCGGCGGCCGCGGCGCCGCCTACGGCGACACGGTCGTGCGCCTACTCGAAACGGTCGGCCACGAGGTCGAGCGCGAGTACTACATCAACGACGCCGGGTCCCAGATCACCAAGTTCGCCGAATCGATCAGCGCCCGGATGAAGGGCGAGGACCTGCCCGAGGACGGCTACAAAGGCGACTACGTGGTCGCGCTCGGCGAGGCGATCGCCGCCGAGGGGATCGACCCCGACGACCTCGCCGCGGTCGGCGACCGCGGCATCGCGCTGATGATCGACCAGGTGCGGGAGACCCTGGGGCGCTTCGGCGTCGTCATGGACACCTGGTTCTCGGAGCGCACCCTGGTCGAGAAAGGCGACGCCGAGGCGGCGCTGGCGAAGCTCGACGCGGGCGGGCATACCTACCGCCACGAGGGCGCGCTCTGGCTGCGCACCACCGAGTTCGGCGACGACAAAGACCGGGTGCTGATCCGCTCCGACGGCGAGCCGACCTACCTGATGCCGGACATCGCCTATCACTGGGACAAGCTCGACCGCGGCTTCGGCCGGCTGATCGACGTGCTCGGGGCCGATCACCACGGCTACATCGGCCGGTTGCGGGCGTCGATCGAGGCGCTCGGCGCCGACCCCGATGGCTTCGAGGCGCTGATCATGTCCCTTGTCCACATCGTCGAGGACGGCCAGCGGGCGCAGATGTCGAAGCGCAGCGGGGACTTCGTCTCCCTCGACGACCTGATCGACGACATCGGCGCCGACGCGGCGCGCTGGTTCATGCTCTCCCGGTCCCACGAGACGACCGTCGACATCGACCTCGCCCTGGCCCGCAGGCAGGCGAGCGAGAACCCGGTCTACTACGTGCAGTACGCCCACGCTCGGATCGCGAGCATCCTGCGCAAAGCGGCGAATGAGGGCGGCGCGGGCGGCGGCGCGATCCCCGTGGCGTTCGATCCCGAGGGGCGTTCGGCGCCGCTCGAGGCCTCCGAGAAGGCGCTGGTGAAGCGGCTGCTCGAATTCCCGCACGAGGTGCGCGAGGCGGCGGCGCGGCGGGCGCCGCATCGGATCTGCGCCTACTCGACCGTGGTCGCCGCCGACTTCCACGCCTTCTACCGCGACTGCCAGGTGGTCGGCGCGGAGGGGGAGGGGGTCGAGGCCTCGCGGCTCGCCCTCTGCCTGGTCGCGAAGCGGACGGTCGCCGGGGCCCTCGGGCTGCTCGGGATCTCGGCGCCCGAGCGGATGTGAGCGCGAAGCTCCCCGTCATCGCCGAGATCGGCGGCCCGGCCTCCTCGAACGGGCGCGCCTGGGGGCTGCGGCGGGCCGATCTGGAGGCGATGCGCGGCGTGCTCGGGGAGGTGGGCGACCGGCGCGTCGTGCTGGTGACCGGGGAGGAGGCGCCGGCGGCGACGCTCGCAGTGGCGCTGGCCGGGGCCGGCGCGGCGGCGGGGACGGCGACCGCGTTGATCGAGTGCGACGTCGAACAGCCGCGGATCGCGGCGGACCTGGGACTGTCCCCGGCCCCGGGCCTGCACGAGTACCTGCGCTGGGAGGTGACGCCGGCCGACATCGTCCAGCCGCTGACTCTGGCGGGCTCGGCGAGCGCGCCAGGGACGAGGCCGCTGGTCTGCGTCTGCGCCGGGCGGCCGTCCCGTGACGCGCGGACGCTGCTCGGCCTCGGCAGCTTCCACCACATGACGACAAAACTGCGCGACGCCTACGAGCTGGTCGTCCTCCTCGGGCCGCCGCTGGAGGGCGCGGGCGGCGCGCTCTCGAGTGCCGCCGGCGAGGCCGACTGCGTCCTCGCCGCGCTCTCGACCCGTCCCGGCCGCCGCGCCGCCAAGGCCAACGCCCACGCCCTCTCCTGGCTCGGCGCGAGCCCCCTGGGCGCGGTAGTCGTCAGCGCTTAGGACAGGGTTCGAGCCGCGCCGAGAGCCGCGGATCCCGTGCCGTCCCTTAGGCAGGCTGTGGTCGGCCCGGGATCCGCGGAAGGTCGGGCGGGGAGGAAGACACAGTTCCTCAACAGGGTTCCGGACGCTTGGTGACTTGAGGTCGCAATAGCGACCTCAAGTCACACGAGCGACGGATCCGGTGATGAAGAACACGCACAGAAGCGCGGAGAAGGACACGGAACCCGCACGAGGTGACCCTTCCGTGCGCCTTCCTCCCGCATCCCGACACCTCTCCCGTGCCGAGTTCGCAGTTATCCGCGCTATCCGCGGGTAACTGCGAACTCATCGGTGGTGGGGCGGGAAGGCGCACGGGACCCGTACCGGTCACGCGCACTTCCTCACGGCTCCGCGTCCGCTTCGTCCCTGAACTGCGGCCTCTCCGTGACCCCAGGCGCTCCGGCGGCTGATGGGCGACCTTAGCCAGCCGGGGT
>JBOGYZ010000138.1:0-5406 GCA_050697015.1 Solirubrobacterales bacterium | reverse complement strand
TTGCTGTGGCGGCGGCCGCTCGGGGCGAGCTCGGCGGCGGGGCGCGGCGGCGGCGCGGTGATCCCGGCGGCGCGCACGGCGCCGAGCAGCAGGGCACGCTTGTCGGCGCCGTCGAGCGAGGGCGGCTGCCAGCCGTCGAGCAGGGCGATCACGGCGTCGATGTCGTCGACTTCCAGCTCGCCGGAGACGTAGGCGCGGCCGAGGCCGAGCTGGCCGGGGGCGCGCAGGGCGTGCGCGGCGGCGCGCGGCGAGCGCACCGTGAAGGTCGGCCCGTCGCCGTTCCCTGCGGTGGCGGGCAGCTCGGTGCCGTCCCAGAATCTGACGGTAAACGGGCGGTCGGGGAGGCGCGCGGCGATCTCACGGCGCAGCGGCGCGGTGGTGGCGAATGGCATGAGGAGCGACCCTACTGCCAGCCCGCGGGCGACACCTCCGTTGAGCGCTCAAATCTAAATCTTTAGGGGTCCAAAAACATAGGCACCTTAGGGGTACCTATGATCGCCCGGAATGGCTCAAACCCTCCAGGTACCGACAGCAGGCCCCCAACCCGGCGATATCCAGCCCGTCGCGAACGAGACGCGCGACCGCATAATCACCGGTCTCGTCACCGTCGTGCCCTTCGTCGCCCTCGGCGTCGCCGCCTGGCAGGTCTGGGGCGATGCCCTGCACTGGTCGGACCTCTTCCTGTTCCTCGGGATGTATTTCTTCACCGGCATCGGGATCACGGTCGGCTTCCACCGCCACCTCACCCACCGCGCCTTCAAAACCTACGGCTGGCTCCACGGCGCGTTCGCGATCCTCGGCTCGGCCGCGATCGAGGGCCCGGTCATCTCCTGGGTCGCCGACCACCGCAAGCACCACGCCTTCAGCGACCAGGAGGGGGACCCGCACAGCCCCCACGTCGATCACGGCCACGGTTGGAGCGGCGCCCTGCGCGGCCTCGCCCACGCCCACGTCGGCTGGATCTTCATCCACACCCAGCGCGGCAACAAGGAACGCTACGCGCCGGACCTGGTCAAGGACCCGATCATCTCCTGGGTCGATCGCACCTTCATCCTCTGGGCGATCGTCGGCCTGCTGCTTCCCTTCTTCCTCGGCTGGGCGATCGGCGGCACCCTCTTCGCCGGCTTCACCGGCCTCCTCTGGGGCGGCCTCGTCCGCGTCTTCGTCCTCCACCACTTCACCTACAGCATCAACTCCCTCTGCCACTTCTTCGGCCGCCGCGACTTCGAGACCGAGGACCACTCGCGCAACCTGGCGCTGATCGCGATCCCGACCCTAGGCGAGGCTTTCCACAACAGCCACCACGCCTTCCCGACCTCCGCCACCCACGGCCTCGGCCGCTGGCAGCTCGACATCTCCGCCCTGGTGATCGACGGCCTCGAGAAGGTCGACCTCGCCTGGGACGTCGTCCGCGTCAGCCCCGAGCGCATGGCCGCGAAGTCGATCTGAGACACCTGGCCTCCGATCAGAGCGACCCGACTCAGGGGGACTGGGCCGATTCGTACCAGTCGATCCACCCGCCGCAGGCCTGGGCGAGGGGGACTTCGCGGTGGGGTTCGGCCTTGGTCGCGACGATCTCGCCGATGTAGGCCTTGGCGTCCCAGCCGGTAAGGCTCTGGAACCAGTCGGCGGGGGCGGCGTCGATGGTGAATTCGACCTTGCCGCCCTTGCTGTGGAATTTGCCCGCGGGCCAGAACTGGCCGTTGTTGTTGAGGCTGATCGAGCTCGGTCGCTGGCCGTCGAGCGCCGGGATCAGTTCTTCCTTGAAGCCCGGCGCGTTGACCGAGAGGGCGAACGGGGCGAAGTACTGGAGCGAGAGGTCCCAGTCGCCCGGGGGCAGTTCGAGCGTCTGCGTCGTCGACTCGCCGGTTTCGAGGATCGAGCCGTTCGACCACGAGGGTTTCGTCCCGACCTGCGTTTCGCCGAAGAGGGAGGCCTTGCCGCCGCTTTCCAGCAGGATGCGGGTCTCGGGCGCGTTGCAGTGGGCGAGGGCGCCCGCCTCGGTGCCCTCGAGCAGTACGTGGCGTTCGCGCGGCGTCGGCCCGGTCCGTTCCCAGAGGACGAAGCTTTCGGTCTTCGCGATGCGCTTGAAGTTAGGCGGGTTCTGGCTGTTCCAGGCGCCGCGGCTGGTGATCACGTAGGGGAACCGGTCGAGCGTGCCGCGGTTGAAGGAGTCGAAGTCGATCGGCGAGTAGGCGTCGCCGGTGTCGAAGGGCTTTTCCGGGTTCGGCGAGACTTCGTCGTCGGGAAACTCGACCAGCGGGACATGGGTGTCGGCGCCGAGCAGCTCGTAGGCGGCATAACGGTCCTGCCCCGCGTAGAGCACCGGCTTGCCGTGCACGATCGGCAGGAACGCCGCCAGCTGCCCACCGTGCCCCGGCGGCCCCACCGGGGCCTCTCGCAGCGCCAGGAACGTCGACCACACCGCCCCGGCGACGAACACGACCGCAAGTGCCGACCAGCCGACCCGGGCCAACCTGGTTGACGGGCCGAAAACTCCAGCCCGGGTTGAGTTTTCGGCCCGTCGACCCGCGAACTCGGTTACGAGCGGGCGGGCGATGACCAGCATCGTCAGCGGGGCGATGATCATCAGGGCCTTGGCCTGCGAGTAGTCGCCGGTGAAGGGGAGGGAGGCGATGTAGACGACCGCGCCCGCTAGGAGCGCCAGCGGCACCGCTGCTTCGCGACGTTGCACCCACCAGGCGACCGCGGCGAGCAGGGCCAGCACCGCGACCGCGCCCATCAGCCCCGGCAGCGGCGCGCCGCCGATCGCGTCGAGGCGGTAGTTGGAGGCGGGCCAGATCCCCAGCGTCTCGACCGGGGACACCGGGCCGTAGGTGTTCGAGCCCGCCACCTGGTTGAAGCTCGAGCCGAAGCCGAACGGCCCGGCGATCGTCAGTGCGATCCCCAGCCCGGCGAGGACGAGGATGCCGAGCAGCACCCAGGGCCGCGTCAGGATCCGGATCACGCGGCCCGGTCGCAGCGTTCGCCAGGTCGCGGGCTGCGCCGCCGCCCAGAAGACGACGATCGCGACCGGCCAGGCGATCCCGGCGAACGAGTAACAGAAGAAGATCCCGCCCGCGATGGCGACGAACGGCAGCGCCCAGCCGATCCGCGGCCAGAGGCCACGCGGTGGCGCCTGCGGCCGCATCAGGTAGATCGCGACGGTGAGGACGAAGAGCGCCTCGGCGGTCTCCTTGAAGGCGGCCTGGGCGAAGTAGGAGGCGGCCATGTAGGTGACCGCGACGAGCGTCGCGCCGACGACCCGCCGCCAGGTGGCGATCTCGCGGATCGCGCCGAGCGCGGTCAGCCCGGTGAGGATGCCGATCGCGAAGATCTCGCCGGTGAAGGCCTGGCCGAGGCTGAGGCCGGGGAAGGCGGCGGTGGCGACGGCGAGGCCGTGGGGGCCGAGCGGGTAGCCAGGGTCGGGCGCCGGCCCGGCGCCGCTGCGCAGCCACTCCGCCCAGGCGAGGTGCAGCCCGAGGTCGTTGTTGAAGCCGACGCCGAGGAGCCCCCAGCGCCCGCTCACGGCGAAGGGGAAGGAGAGGATCAGGGCGACCGCGACGACCGTAGCCAAGCCGACCCCGAGCGCCGGCCTCGCGTACTCGCGCCGCCAAGCGACGACCGCGGCGACGACGATCAGGACGACGATGCCGAGCGTCGCGCTCGTCCCATGGCCCGGCGCGCGCGCCAGCAGGCCCGACACGGTAAGGATCGCGGCGAAGCCGACCGCGCCCTCCAGCCAGCACCAATCGCGCCGACCGGCGAGCGAGAAGATGGCGCGGCCGACCAGGAGCGAGGCCAGCAGGATCAAGGCCGCCGAGGCGTAAGTCCCGATCATCAGCAGGCAAACCTATGGGAGCGGGAGGCTGGATGCGGCGCGCGAGCACCCATCCGGGCCCGGGCGGGGCGCTTTGCTCAGAGCTTCTCTGCCGCCGCTTCCAGCACCGGCCGCAGGTTCTCGCCCCGCAGCGGCTCCTCATGCCCCGCCGCGACCACCAGCGGTTCCAGCTTCGCCAGCCGCCGCAGGCTCCGCTTCGCCCCCTGGTGGTTCCAGGCGAAGGCGGGGTGGGGGACGCTGGCCTCGCCGTGCGGCAGCGGTTTCAGCCGTGCCGAGTCGACGAAGTAGACGACGTCGGAGACCAGCGCGACGCGGTCGCTCTCCCGCCACAGCCCGACCAGGCCCGGCGCGTGGCCGGGGAAGTGGAGCACCTTGAAGCCCGCCACCTCGTCGCCCTCTTGCACGGTGCCGTTGACCTTCACCGCGCCGCCGTCCCACCACCGCAGCAGGCCCGGGTAGAGCCAGCGCACCGGCGCCACCGGCAGCAGCGAGAGGTTGAAGTAGGGGGTCACCGCCTTGTCGCCTTCGGCGTCGGTGACTTCGTCGGCGTGGCAGAAGACCGGCGCGCCGAGGTAGGGCGCGGTGCCGCGGTGGTCGGCGTGCGCGTGCCCGAGGACGATCCGCTTCAGCCCGCCGAGCTCGCGTGCCGCCTCGGCCGCCTGCTTGCGCATCGACCGCGTCCCGGCATCGAACTGGACGACCCCGTCCCCGTCCTCGATGAAGTAGATGTTCATCGCCCCGCGGAAGTCTCCGCGCAGCAGCCAAACGCCGTCGGCAACCCTGTCCAACGCCATGCGCGCACCTTAACCGCCCTCTAGGGTCCCCGTGTGCCCTACCTCTGGAAATTCGGGATGCTGCTGCTGGTCGTCTGCCTGGTCGCGTCGATGGTGATCGCCGGCATCCGGCTCTCGACCACGCCGGAAGAAATCATGGGAGACCATTTCCACGGGCTTCCCCAAGCCTTCATCAAGGAACACCAACAGGAATACGGACCCCGCCGCTAGTATCGGCGCGGCACGGTGAGCGAGCGGGAGGAGGCGGGATGTTCACTCGGATCGTGGTCGGTACCGACGGTTCCGACACGGCAGGGCAGGCGGTAGACCAGGCGGTCGACCTGGCGAGGCTTTCAGAGGCGACGCTGGGGATCGTCAGCGCCTTCCAGCCGGTCTCGAAACGGCGGATCCAGGGCGAGCAGGAGGGCGCCCCGGCCGACATCGCGCACGAGATCGGCCCGCGCGAGGATGTCCTCCTGGTACTCGACGCGGCCGCCGCGAAAGCGAAAGCCGCCGGGGTCGAGGTGACGACCCACCCGGTGCAGGACGACCCCGCCGACGCGATCCTGAACGTCGCCGAAGAGGTCAACGCCGACCTGATCGTGGTCGGCAACAAGGGGATGACGGGAGCGCGGCGCTACCTGCTCGGGAGCGTGCCGAACAACGTCTCCCACCACGCGCCCTGCAGCGTGATCATCGTGCGGACTACTTAGAAGGTCCGCTCCAGGGCAGGGTGGCGGGACGGTCGTGCTTCCGGCCCTTGCGCCCGTCCGAGCCGAGTCACGTCCCGGG
>JBOGYZ010000137.1:0-9616 GCA_050697015.1 Solirubrobacterales bacterium | reverse complement strand
ACCCCGACCCAGCGCTGGGTCGAGGGCTTCGGCGGCCGGGTCCGGGTCTTCGACAAGCGCATCTTCGACCTCGCCGCGCCGCCGCCCGACCGACCGCTGTTCCCGTTCACGATCGGCGAATTCGGGGCCGGCCGCAACATGGCCTTCCGGCGGGCGCCGCTGGTCGAGCTCGGTGGCTTCGATGTCGCGCTCGGGCCGGGGACGATCGCCCACGACGGCGACGACGTCGAGGCACTGCTGCGGGTGCTGCTGGCGGGATGGAAGATCTTCCACGACCCGGCGGCGATCGTCTGGCACGCCCACCCGCGCGACTACGAGGAGCTCGAAGACCGCGTCTTCGGCTACGGGGTCGGGCTGACCGCGACCCTGACCCGGGCGCTGATCGACCACCCGAGGCTGATCGGCGACCTGCTTCGCAAGCTGCCAAGCGGGGTCTCCTTCGCGCTCGCAACGGACTCCGACAAAAACGCCGGGCGCCAGGGCGACTTCCCCCGCCGGCTCGTCTGGCGCGAGCTCGGCGGCATCGCCTACGGCCCGGCCGCCTACGCGCGCAGCCGCCTCGACCAGCGCCGCCGCGCCCGCCGCCGCGCCGCCACGGCGCAACAGGAGGCAACCCGATGACCGAGCACGAGCCCTTGCGCATCCTCATGGTCAGCGACGAGTGGCGCCCCTACATCGGTGGCGCCGGCCGCTGCATGGAGCTCTTCGCCGACGCGCTCGTCGACCGTGGCCACACGGTCGAGGTAGGAACCGCCTGGCACAACGACGCCCCCGCCTTCGAGGACGGCCGCGTCCCCGTGCACCGGATCCGCGACCTGACCAGCCGCACCCAGTGGGTCTCTGAGAACCCCGACCGCCACACGCCGCCGCCGTTTCCCGACCCGGAGGCGATCTGGCGCCTGCGCCGGCTGGTCAGGCGCTTCCAGCCCGACCTGATCCCCGCCTATGGCTGGCTCGCCCACTCGCTCGCCGTCGCCCTCGCCGGCCTCGACGTGCCGCTGATCCTCTGGGGCCATGAGTACGGCAACACCTGCCCCCGCCGCGATCTCTACCGGCTCGAACGCGAGATCTGCTCGGGGCCGGCACCGCTCAAGTGCATGGCCTGCTCGAAGCAGCAGCGGGGCGTCGCCAAGGGCACCGCGGCGGTCGCCGGCGTGCTCGGGATGCGGCCGCTCCTGCGCCGCAAGACGACCGCGCTCCACAGCGTCAGCCGCTACGTGGCCCAGGTCTACGACCGCGACCTGCGGGTGCCGGACGCGCCCTCGGTGGTGATCGAGAACTTCCACGAGGAGGGGCCCGACGGGCCTGCCGACGAGGAGATCCTGGCCAAGCTCCCCGAGGGTCCATACATCCTCTTCGTCGGCGCCCTGCGGCGGGTGAAGGGGGTGGAGGACCTGGTCGAGGCCTACGGCCGGCTCGCCGACCCACCGCCCCTGGTGATGGTCGGGATCCGCACCCCGGACACGCCGAAGAGCTTCCCGCCGGGGGTGACCGTGCTCAACGATGTGCCGCATCCGACGGTGATGGCAATGTGGGAGCACGCCCTCTTCGGGGTCTTCCCGAGCCGCTGGCCCGAGCCGCTGGCGACCGTGGTCCACGAGGCGATGAGCCGGGGGCGTCCCGCGATCGGAACGACACCCGGAGGGCACGAGGACATGATCGACGACGGTGAGACGGGCCTGATCGTCCCGGCCGGCGACCCGGCCGCGCTGGCGCAGGCGATGGCCCGACTGATCGAAGATGAGCCGGGCCGGGAGGAGATGGGCCGGACGGCGCGCGAGCGGTCCCATCGCTTCACCCGCGAGGCGGTCGTGCCGAGACTCGAGCGCTTCTATCAAGAGACCGTGGACCTGCACCGAGCCCGGGCCTGAGCAATGCGCACGGCACGCTCGTCGCTCGACCTATCAGCGGCGATCGCACTGGCGCTCGCGGGCCTCGCCGCGGCGCTGATCCCGCTCGACCCCTGGGCCCGGGTGGTGCTCCTGGCGCCGCTGGCCCTCGCCGTCTCCGGCTACGCGCTCCTCGCGGCACTGCTCCCCGCCGAGGAACTGCCGCCCGGCGAGCGCCTCGTCTACTCGGTGGCTCTGAGCCTCGTCGCGACGACGCTCGGCGGGATCGCCGTCCAGCTCGTCTTCGACCTCGATCGGACCGCCTGGGCGATCCTTCTTGCCGCCGTCACGATCGCGGCGGCGGCGCTGGCGCTGCGTCGCCGCGGTCGCCTGGAGATCCCGCGGAGCAGCGCCGAGGAGCATAGGCCGCGCCTGGCGCTGCCGGGCTTGCTCTCGAGCCTGGCCGTGGGCACGGCGCTGGCGATCGCCGTCGCCGCGGTCGCGATCTCGAGTGCCGGGGCGAAGCGCGAACGCGACGGCTATGAGTTCACCGCTCTGTGGGCGCAGCCCGCCGAACGTGCCGCGGGTGCGGGCCAGGCGGTCGCGATCGGTGTCGACAACCACCAGGGTGCGCCCGCCCGCTACCGGCTCGTCGTCAGACAGGGCGCTTCGATGCTCGTCAAGCGCAAGCTGGTTCTCGCCGACGGCGGTCGCTTCCGCTTCCGGCTCCCCGCATCCGCGATCTCCCCCGCGGACCCGGTGACGGTCTCGCTCCACCGCAACGGCGAAGTCTTCCGCCACGTCTACCTGGAGAGCGCGACGCCGTGATCGGCGGCCGCCAGCAAACCGTGCAGGGCTGGGAGCCCGCCGCCGTCGAGCCGGGCCGGACGCGCGAGGGGCGGATGGCCGCGCGGCTCGGGATCGGCCGCGTCTCGCTGGGGGCGATGCCGCTGCTGGCGCTCGTCGCGGCGGGGGGGCTGATCCTCATCGCGCTCGGCGACAACCTCGCCCGTGAAGGACGGACCGGCGCCCAGCCGCTGTTCTGGGCCGGCCTTGCCGTGATCTACGCCCCGATCGCCTACCGGCTCCTCGGCAGTGGCGCCGGTCGTGCCGAGCGGATCGGCCTGGTGCTGACGCTGGCCCTGACGCTCTACATGGTCAAGGTGCTGCGCAGCCCGGCCGAATTCGTCCGCTTCGACGAGCTCGGCTGGTGGCGGGCGACCCACGAACCGATCCTCACCGGCGGCCTCTTCGAATCGAACCCGCTGAACCCGGCGACGGCGGGGTTCCCGTCGCTGGCGGCGGTCACCGCCGCCCTCTCGCAGCTGAGCGGCCTCGGCATCTTCCACTCGGGGCTGATCGTGATCGGCCTCGCCCGCGGCATCCTCGTGCTCGCCCTCTTCCTCTTCCTCGAGCGGGTCACCGGCTCCGCCCGCGGGGCCGGGGTCGGCATCGCCGTCTACGCCTGCAACCCGAGCTTCCTCTACTTCGACGCCCAGTTCGGCTATGAGTCGCTGGCCCTGGGATGCGCCGCCGTCTTCCTGCTGGCGGCACTCCGCTGGTCGCGGATCGAACGCGTGGCGATCGGGACGGAGGTCACCGGCTCAGCCGCGCTCGTCCTACTCCTCGCCTGCGAGCTCGCCATCACCCACCACATGACCAGCCTCGCGATGATCGGCTTCCTCTGGGTCTGGCTGGCGCTCCGGCGCCGGGCCCTGCGCGGCGGCGACTCGGCGGAGCTGCGGCTCCTCGGCCCGCTGCTGCCGGCGGTCGCGATCACCGTCGCCTTCGCCCTCTGGTTCGTCTTCGTCGCCGGCGGCGAGACGCTCAACGAGCTCGGCGGCGTCTTCTCGCGCGCCTTCAACTCGATCGTCGACCTGGTCAGTGGCAGCGAAGGCTCGAAGCGCCTCTTCTCCGGCAGCGGCGAAAGCCAGCCGCCGGCGGCGCGGGCGCTGGCGATCGCCTCGGTCGTGCCGGTTCTCGCCCTGCTCGTCGCCGGCCTGCGGGTCATCTGGCGCGAGCGGGTCCGTGACCCCCTCTGGCTGGCGCTGGCGCTCGTCGCCCTGCTCTATCCGGTGACGCTCGGCCTGCGGCTCACCCAGGCCGGCTCGGAGACCTCCCAGCGTGCCTCCGAGTTCGTCTTCCTCGGCGTCGCCTTCCTCGCCGCCATGCTCGTCGCCCGACGGCCGCGGGGGGAGCCGGGCCCGCGCTCCGACCGCGCTCGCCGACTGCTTGCCCGGCTCGCCCTGACGGCGGTCGCCCTGGTCACCTTCGTCGGCGCCTTCCTGCTCGGCGAACTGCAGGCGACGCGCCAGCCAGGCCCCTACCTCGTCGGCGCCGAGGACCGCACGGTGACGCCGCAGGGCGTTGCCGCCGCCGGGTTCGCCGCTGCCCACCTCGAACCCCGCGGCCGTGTCCTCACCGACCGCACCACCGCCACCCTGCTCGGCTCCTACGGCGGCACGGATCCGATCTTCGGCCGCTATGACGGGATCTCGCTGCCTCGCGTCCTCTTCGCGCCCCGATTCGAACATGCCGACGAACGCGTGATCCACGGGCAGTCGCTCTCCTTCGTCGTGGTCGATCGGCGCCTGAGCAGGGAACGGCCGCTGATCGGCTATTACGTCGAGTCCGACGAACCGGGCGCCTTCGTCCGCAAGCACGCGGTCGGCTCCAGGGTGCTGGAGAAGCTCGCCTCGGTGCCGAACGTCAGCAAGATCTACGCCAACGGGCAGATCGTCATCTACGACACCTCGGAGCTGACCCGGTGAGCCGGCTGCGCGCCCTCGCCGTCCGCCACCGGGCGCTCCTCGCCAATGCGGGCTCGATGGTCGGGGCGACGCTCGCGACCTCGCTGCTCGGCGTCGGCTTCTGGTTCGTCGCCGCCCAGCACTTCAGCCAGGCCGCGGTCGGCGTCGCCGGGGCAGCGGTCTCGGCGATGCTGCTCATCGGCTTCGTCGCCAGCTTCGGCCTCGGCACCCTGTTGATGGGCGAGCTGCCGCAGCGCGAGGGCGCCCAGCGCCCGCTGCTGAACGCGGCGCTGCTGGCCGCCGCGGCCGGCGGCGTGGCCCTGGGACTGGCCTTCGCCCTGCTGGCGCCGCTGGTCTCCTCGAACCTCTCGCCGCTCGACGAAACCCCCCTCGCGGCCGGCGCCTTCGCCGTGGCGGCGGCACTGACCGGCCTCGCCTACGTCCTCGACCAGTCGCTCATCGGGATGTTCCGCGGTGGCCTGCAGCTGAGCCGCAACATCGTCTTCGCGGCGATCAAGCTCGGCGGCCTGCTGGTCATCGCAGGGCTGGTCACCGACCCCGGCGCCGCCTGGATCTACGGCTCCTGGGGGGTGGGGATCGCGGTCTCGTTGTTGGTCCTGCTCCGCTTCTACCACCGCCGCCCGGCAGGCGAAGAGCTCCGCCCGGACTTCGTCTCGCTGCGGGGGATGCGTCGCGCCGCTGCCTCGCACTGGGTTGTCAACCTGGCGCTCGAGACGGCCGACCTGGCGATGCCGATCATCGTCGTCTCGCTGCTGACCCCGGCCGAGAACGCCAGCTTCTACATCGCCTGGCTCGTCGTCGGCTTCCTGGTGATGGTGCCGCTCTCGCTCAGCAGCGTCGCCTACGCGATCGACTCGGGCGAAACCGTCGCCGAGGTGACCGACCCGATCGAGGGCGTCGTCCATGCGGTCGAGCCCGCCGGTGGGGAGGACGAAGGAGAAGAAAGCCGCTTCCGCTTCACCCTCGTCGCCTCGCTGGCGTTCGGCGTCGCGGCGACGATCGTGCTGGTCCCCGGTGCCGAACTCATCCTCGAAATCTTCGGCAGTGGCTACGCCGAAACCGCGACCACGGCACTGCGGATCATGACCTTCGGCGTCTTCCCACTCGTGATCAAGACCCACTACATCGCGATCCACCGCGCCCGTCGCACCTTGCGCCGCGCCCTGCCGCCGGCCTGGGCGGGAACCATCCTCGAGCTCGGCGGCGGCGCGCTCGGCGGAGCGCTCGGCGGCATCACCGGGGTGGCCTGGGGTTGGCTCGCGGGCCTGGCGATCGAGGCGCTGGTGATGGCGCCGGACGTGTTCGGGCGCGAGGCGCGGCTCTGGCGCCCCAGCTAGCCGAGTCGCACCCTGAAGCGGATCTGGCGGGGCTTCGACCTGGTCCCCGAGGGGTCGACCGCGGTCGCCGTGACCAGGTAGGTGCCGGCCCCCAGCGGGCGCCCGTGGACAAGCCGCGAGAGGCCGACCTCGCCCTGCCGGGCTGCCCGACCCACCAGCGTCCGGTAGCCGGCGCCTTGGGGCGGGGTCACGGCGATCATCAGCTTCGCTTTCCGGGACAGCTTGTAGGAGAACTTGTGGCGGCGCACCGACTTTGCCTTCGGCTTGCGCCTCGGCGCCGTGATCGTCGTGACCGGGGTGCTGGTGGACCCACTCGCCTGCGGCGTCACCGCGACCGATTCGACCGCGAGCGCGCCGGCCTCTTCACCGCCCGTCGCCGCGGTCGGGGCCGGGTTTGGCCCACCGTAGATCGAGCTGGCGGCAACTTCGCGGTAGGCGGCCAGCGAGCTCGCCGAGGAGTCGATCCGCCAGTTCTCTTCCTGGTTGCGGTCGAACCAGACGACCGCATTGACCCGCGGGAAGGTCTGCGGGATCGTCTTGAGAAATCCTTCGCGGATCCAGGCCGCCTTGTCGCCGCCCGCTTCGCTTGCCGATACCTCGGTGATGATCACCGGCTTGGAGCTGAGCTGGGTGAGTTCTTCGTAGGAGGAGGAGAAGACCTGGGCCAGGCTTTCCCAGCGGTTGGTGCCGATGCCTGCGGTACCCCAGTTGTAACCGTCGAGCCCGGTGTAGTCGACCCATTCGTCGCCTGGGTAGTAGGCCTTGAAGGGATAGCTGCCGTTGTTGACGTTGGCCGACCAGACCCACTTTACGTTCGTCACGCCTTCGGCGCGGAAGACCGACACGACGTGGCGCCAGGCGCTCACGAAGGCGCTCGGATCGCCGCTCCATCCGTACCAATCGCCGTTCATCTCGTGACCGATCCGGATCAGGATTTCCCCGAACGGCATCGCCTTCGCTTCGGCCGCTGTCCGGCGGAGGTCGACGTCGTAGGCCCCCGCCGCGATCTGCGACAGCGGGATGGTCGGCCCGCTGTAACCGGACTGGTAGAGCTGCCAACTCACGAGCGGGGTCTCGCCACGGCTGCTCAGGTTGGCGACCTCGGTCTTCGTCAGCAATGGTTCGGTGATGTTGCTGTAGTCCATGACGATGTCGGGCTTGCGCCCGACCATCGTCGCGTACTGGTCGAGCGTCTGGGCGCTTTCCGGGGCGCCGACTTCGCCCTGCTCGGCGTCGTAGACGCCAAGGCGGATCGTCGCCGAGGCGCTCCCGGCGAGTGCGAGCGACACCGTCAGGGTCAGTAACAGAGCGAGTCCGAGGGTTCTGGAGACGAAGATCGAGGAGGCGCGGCGCACATCCCCTTAGTCGTCCTTATGTAAAGGGCTCGGGAGGGATCGGGGGCGCGTTGGACGGATGTCCTAGCGGCGGCGCCGGCGGCGCACCAGCACGGTCCCTGCCAGCGCCACCAGGATCAGCATCAGGACGACGATCGCCGCGGCGTAGGCGATGTACCTGCCGTGCAGCTTATGGACGAGTCGGTAGAGCAGCGAGGGCTGTCCGTAGCCGCCGCCGGGCGGGTCGGGGGCGGTTACGGGGCCGATCGCGTAGTCGGACGGCGTCGCCAGGAATTCGGCCCGGTCGACGCCGTAATACGGGGATGAGATCCCGGTCCGAAACGCCTGCAGCGGTTCCGGCGAGCTGTCGACCCTGGGGTCGAGCCCGCTGCCGGTTTCGGCGGCGCCGTCGAACGGTGCGTCGAACCAGACGACGGCGCGGATCCGCGGCAGCTTCGGGATCTCGCGGGTCAGCGCGCTGGTCACCCATTCGGCCTTGTCGCCGCCGCTGTCCGACGAGCCGGTCTCGCCGACGATCATCGGCCGATCGCTGATCCGGGCGATTTCTTCGTAGGTGTTGCCGACGATGTGGGTGAACGAGTTCCATTCGCCGGCCTGCGCCCAGTTGAAGCCGTCGAAGCCGACCCAGTCGACCCAGCGGTCGCCGGGATAGAGGTCGCGGAACGGAAATTCCCCGCCGGTGTTGACGTTGGGGGTCCATACCCACTGGACGTTGGTCGCCCCCTGTTCGCGGAAAAGGCGGACGACCCGTCGCCAGACCGCCCGGAAGCGGTAGGAGTTGTTCCCTTCGACACCGCGGCCCCAGGGGTACCAGTTGCCGTTCATCTCGTGCGCGAAGCGGACCAGGATCGGGTGCCCCCACTCGCGCGCCGCCCGGGCCGATTCGCGAATGTAGTCGTCGAACTTGCCGCGCTGGATCTCCCGCAGCGGGAAGCTCCTGCCCTGGTAGCTGAACGGCTCCCAGGTGATCATCGGCACCGCGCCGCGACTCCAGATCGCGCCCAGCTCTGCCGGTTCGAACGGGATCGAGTCCCACTGCTTGTAGTCGCTGACGATCACCGGGTCGCGGCCGACCAGCTTGCCGAAGGCATCGATCCGGTCGGGATGGGCGCCGACTTCGGGCAGGTAGACGCCGAGCGCGGCAGAGGCCCGCGGCGCGGCCGCGCCTGCCGGGGTTGGTCCGGTGAGGCAAAGGACCACCGCTGCGAGCAGCGATGCCGTCACTCGGGTGCGGGCCCCGGGCACCAGTTGCCTCATCGGTGCCCGTCCAGGGCCGGCCGCGGCGCCGGGAGAAGACAGGCGAGCGCCACCGCGACCAGGCCGACTGCATAGAGGAGGTAGGGAAGGCGGACGGCGGTGTCCGAGAACGGCAGCGCCAACGGGACACCAGGGCCGGTGACGAGGTCGCGGGCGAGGTGCGCGGCGAAGCCGAAGGCGATCCCGAGCAGCAGTGCCCGTAGGCGGGGTAGGAACATGGCGGCGGCAAGCGGGACGATCACGACGAGCGCGCAGTGAAGGTAGGGCCGCGGAGTGCCGGCGGTGAGAAAGTCGAAGCCGAGGTGCTGGGGAGCGTGGTCGAGATCGATCGCGACGCTTGCGATCAACGCTGCGGCGGCGAAGGTCGGCACCGGCGGGCGGCCGTAGAGCGCCAGCAGGAGCAATGCGACCCCGCAGGTGGCCAGGTGCGCCGGCTCGTCGATCACCCCGTAGAGGAGGCTGCCGGTGTCGGCGCCGGAGAGCGCCCACCCGAGGTCCAGGGCGAGCACCACGCCGACCAGCACGAGCACGGTCGCACGCCCCTCCCCGCGGGGATTTCGGATCCGCGCCAAGGGGCCAAGATAGCCCTTCGGTGAGCTACCGCCCCTGACCCGACGCCGCGCCCGTGCGGGTGAGGAGGTCCGAGTAGCTCGCGCGCACGAGGTCCTCGTCGCGGATGTCAAACGCTGCGCGCAGCTCGACCGGCTCGGGTACCTCGACCAGGCGGTAGCGGCTCTCCTTGTTGCCTGAGAGGTCCGGGCGCTCGGAGGCGATCAGCGTGGCGACCACGTCGGGTTCCTCGCGGAGCTTCAGCCGTCCCCGCGGCACCTCGAAGTAGGTGTCTTGCTGGACCAGCGTCCCATTGTCCTCGGCGCCGAGGTCGCGGCAGACCTGGAGGGATCGCGCCGGATCGCGATCGCGGGCCTTCAGCTCTAGATTTCGACGAGGAGATGGGTAGGAGGGTTCCATGAACGAATCACAGCACGGCAGGGTGGCCCTTGTCACCGGCGGCGCGCGCGGGCTGGGCGTCCAGGTCTGCCGGCAGCTCGCCCGCGCCGGGATGACGG